>DJYD01000026.1 GCA_002449955.1 Lachnospiraceae bacterium UBA6987 | reverse complement strand
TCCAGTAAAGAGGGTACATATCACCGTCTCTTACGGTGTAAGGGGCAGTTTTTTATCGCCTGGGTTGCGTTTTTCTACGTCAGCAGCATCCGGTCGCTAGCCAGGGCTCGCCCTTTACTTTCCCGGAAGCGCTGCATCAGATCGGTAACGGTGAGCGCCGCTCTTTCCTCTCCGCTCACATCATAGATGATCCGGCCGTTTTGCATCATCAGCGTTCGGTCCCCGAGATCCAGTGCCGACTGCATGTTATGGGTGATCATCAGGCAGGTCAGCCCATGTTCCCGGACGATTCGCTCCGTCATCTCCAGGATGGTTTTTTCCGCCGCAGGATCAAGCGCCGCTGTGTGTTCATCAAGGAGCAGGAGCTTCGGCGGGTCAATGGTCGCCATGAGCAGGGTCAGCGCCTGCCGCTGTCCGCCCGACAGAAGGCCAACCGGCTGATCCTTCCGTTCCTCAAGCCCCATGCCGAGGGACGAAAGGTGTGCCCGGAATTTCTCCCGTTCGGCTCTTCCGGCAAAGGAGAGCCAGCGTCCATGCCCTGCGGCGAGTGCCAGATTCTCCGCAATGCTCATGTTCGGCGCCGTTCCCCGCAGCGGATCCTGAAACAGGCGGCCGATATGGAAGGCCCGTTTATGCTCCGGCTGCAGCGTGATGTCTTCGCCGTCAAGGAGTATCCTTCCGCTGTCCGTAATAAAGCTGCCGCAGATCGCATTGAAGAGTGTTGATTTCCCGGCACCGTTTGAGCCGATGATCGTGACAAATTCGCCTTGATTTACCTGCAGAGACACCTCGTCCAGGACTTTCCTGGCATTGACCGTCCCACTGTCAAACGTCTTGCTGATCCGATCAAGTTTGAGCATTTTTCGCCTCCTTTTTCCGCAGAAGTCTGCGTTTTACGAGCGGCATCTGCGCCTTCAAATAGGGGAGGGAAATGGCAAGGACCACGATAACAGCCGAAACCAGCTTCAGCATGAAGGCCGGGAGGTTAAACCGCAGGGCAGCCGTATAGACCAGGCGGAACAGTACTGCTCCCAGCACCGCCCCGAAAATGCGCAGAGGGATCCGCCGCCTTTTGCCGAAGAAGGTGCTGCCGATTAAGAGGGATGCCAGGGCGACCGTCACCATCCCCGAGCCGATCTCGATATTGACGGATTTCTGTGCCTGTGCCAGCAGACAGCCGGACAGAGCTGTCACGGAGCCGGACAGACACAGCCCGATCACCGTGGTCTTTGCCGGATCGATCGAGGAGGATCTTACCATATCCGGATTGTCTCCGCTGGCTCTGATGGCAAGACCAAGACGCGTACGCAGAAACAGAGCAAGCAAGGCTGCGGTAAGCAGGACTGCCGCAAAGCCGACACAGAGCTTCTGCATGCCTGCAAGGCCGGTCCCGGCAAGGAGTGCGGCCGCCTTGGTAAACACCGTCTCTGCTCTGTTCAGATTGAGCAATGAGCTGCCGCCCATTACAGCGATATTGACCGAGTAGAGCGCCGTGTTCACCACGATCCCCGACAGCAGGCTGTTGATCCCCATCTTCGTCTGCAGCAGTCCGGTCACGCAGCCGGACACCATGCCGGCCAGCATCGCTGCTGCAAGGGATAAGGCGGGATGCCCGGACAGCGCGACGGCCGCACCGACTGACGCGCCCAGGGTAAAACAGCCGTCTGTGGAAAGATCGCAGACGCCCAGCATCGAATAGCTTAAAAACAGGGCCAATACGGTCAGCCCGCTGATCAGTCCCAGCTCTGTCGCCGTCTGAACCAAGGGAAGCAAATTGCTCATACTCTCTCCTTAAAAGGATTCTGCTGTTTTGATCGGCTGCACTTTTGTACAGAACGGGGCAAACTTCTGCGCGATTTCGTCAAATTGCAGTCCCAGCTTTTCACAGGTCTCGCTGTTGATCGTCGCGATCCCGTTGTCAAAGGTCCTCACGGCTGTCTGTGCGGGGTCTGCGCCGCCCACCAGGATCTCACAGACCATATCTGCCGTCGCCTGTCCAAGCTGCGCGTAATCCACGCCGAAGCCGAGGAAGGCGCCGTTCAAGGCAAAGGAATCCGCGCCGGCGTAGTGCGGAATGCCGGCCTCTGCCAGTTTCTCATAGATCGACAGTTCCGCCTGCATGACCGTATTGTCCGAAGGAGTGAAAACGGCTCCCACCTGATCCGCGATCATTGCATCTGCTGCCAGAACGATCTCTTCCACATTGGTTCCGGTATGCTCCACGACCTGAATGCCGTTTTCCTGCAGGAAGCTTTTCGCCGTCTCGATCGCAGCCGTCGAAGCATCCTGTCCCAGGTCATACAGAAAGCCGACGCGCTTAAGCTCCGGGTCAGCGGCAAGCATCAGCTTCAGGACCGTCTCGGTATCCAGGGCATCCGAGGTTCCCGTAATATGACTGCCCGGCTTTTCCAGGGATTCCACAAGGCCTGCGCCAAGCGGATCGGATACGGCTGAAAAGACCACCGGAATCCCGCCGTCTTCCACAGCGCCCTGCATCATCATGGCCACGGGGGTGGCAACACCGACCATCAGATCGACCTTGTCTGCCTGAAAGTTGGCAATGATCTGACCGATCACATTGGCATCGGCATTCCCGTTATCGTAATCGATCTGAAACGCCACGCCCTTTTCCTTCCCGAGCAGTTCCAGGCGCGACCGGATATTCTCGACGATCTGGTTCAGGGAAGCATCATCCACATAGTTGCAGATGCCGATGCGAAAGCTCTCTCGGGCAGCATCCGTGCTGCTCTCCGGAGCGGAAGTCTGCGAAGCGCCGCCGCAGGCTGACAGGGTAAAAAGCAGGGTAAAAGCCATTATGGCTGCCAATATTTTTTTCATGATCTTATTCCTTTCTGCATGGTTTTGTCTGTTTTATTTCCGGCAGAAAGCGTCGCCATCGTTTGCTCCGTCGTTTCATTGCAGGTCCTTTCTCCGGGCAATTTCGGAAATAAAAAAAATGCCCCGGCAATACTGCTGGGACAGGAATAAACCTGCGGTGCCACCCGGCTTGACGCATAAACGCCCACTCTGTGCATACTGACATATGCCGGCCTTTGTTCACGGAGTGCCATCTCCGTCTCGCATACTCCGGTTCCCCGTTTCCGCTCGCCCTCAGAAGTCCATTCGGTCCTGTGTTCCCCGCCGCGCTCTCACCCTCCGCGGCTCTCTGTGGGGAAAGAGGCAAGATCTACTCACTCTTCCTCAACGGTTTTTGTCATGATATCATGGCAGTTTTCTCTTGTCAATATTCTTTTTGCGATATTTTTCTCCATATACGAGCTGTTTTCCTCGCAGGCCCCGGTTCTGACAAAACCGGCCCGTGTGTAAAAGCGGACGGCCTTCACATTGCTGTCCGTCACCTCCAGGCGGATCCTTTCCATGCCGCGCGCACGGGCCAGCGCCTCACAGGCTGCAAGGAGCTCCTTTCCGAGGCCCTGTCTCTGATACGCGGGTTTCATGCCAAACAGCGTGATATAAGCCGTGCGGGTTTCTTCATTGTTGGCATACATCACCGCCAGTCCCGCCGGCTCATCGCCGTCCAGGGCAACAAGGAACTCGGCATACGCTAACATTCTGCGAAGGGTCGCCTCCGGATCGGGCTGGCCGTGCAGGCCCACCGGAAAGACCGGGTCCACCTCCAGGGCGGCCCTTCTTTTCATGCTTTCTTCTTCCGTGTGAATGATCTGAATCCTATTCATTGCCCGTTCATCCTCAGGATATGCTCCGCAAGCGCTTCATTCGAAAAGTCAACAATCACCCACGCCGGTTTGCAGCCGCCAAAAGAGGCCTTGAGCAGCTTTGCATTCAGCTCCCTGGCATAGGTATACGGATGGCCGTAGGCCGGCGTCCCGTTGGTGCTCAGGAAATGCAGCCGCAGCTCCTGTTCCTGCCCTGAACTGACCTTCAGTCCTTCGAGGAAGGTATTCCACTTGTCCTCCGTCCCGTATTTGTATCGGTCCTGGACCACCAGCATGAACGTTCCGTTCGGTTCTACCGCTGTCTGCGCCTCTAACTCGTTATACTTTCCTCCCTGGTCCGCCCAGATCAGAGGAATGCCGCTTTCTGCCGTCTTTAAGGTATTCGGATAACGGCGCAGCAAAACGAGCTTTCCCCGGCACTCTCCAAGAGTCGGGATCCTGCCGTCCGAAAGCAGCCAGTGTGTTTCGTCTTTATTGATCTCGTTATGCAGCAATTGTTGGAAGGCTTCCCCGCCTTCTCCGTGTTCGACCTTAACGGCAAAGATGATCGTCTCCGAAGGATTTTTCGCCAGAAAATCATAGCATTCCGCAAGGACGTCACTTAAAGCAAGCGGGCTGCTCCAGGGAAGAAAGCTCGTCCGGCAGAGACAGAAGCCGTGCCAGAACACCAGTCTTTCATCCTTGATCCCCAGCCTGATGTCCAGGTAGCGGAAGCCGTCTTCGAGCTGTGTTCTGACAGAAGAGGCCTGACATTTGGAGAAATAGGGCAGAGCAGAGTACTGAGTTCCGCTGTCATGCGTTCCCGGGATCCAGATATCGCTGATCGATCTGTCATCCGGGATCCTGGCCATCCAGTTTGTGTTGTTCACATCAGGGTTTCCGGGCTTATGCACCTCTGTCAGCGGTTTGATGATGAAATATGCCGCGGCGGCTATCAGCACGCACAGCAGCAATTTCAATATGATCCCTATGGTCTTTTTCATTGCCGTCCTCCGGTCCTTCTCCGACTTTAATCCTGCCCGCTTACAGCGCCTGATCCTGCAGGGCCTTCGTAATCACCTTCAGCATCCGCACCGCCAGCTCGTGGTTATCGGTAATCAGATCATAAACGGCATCCTCCGACAGCACCCCGCGCTTTAACGATGCCGGCAGCTTTCCGGCTGCATCCGCATCGTAATCCTCATTCCAGCGGGCACTGCCGTAGTAATCGCTCAGCTTCAGGTAGTCCTTCTGCACGGCCTCATAAGCATCAAAGGCCTCCGTAAGTCTGTCTACTGCCTGACGCGAAGCATCAAGGCAGCGTTCCATCTCTGTAATTCGTTCAATTCTGTTCATGCTGCACACCTCCCTTTAAAAGGTATCTTAGCACATATCTTCCGCTTTTGCTTTACTTTTCTCAAAAAAAGGGTATGATGTATAGATATCAGCAATAAAATACAGCTCTGAAAATAAAGGATTATTATGAATATTCATATGAATACAGACAGACTCAATGATATCAAAGAAGCTGCCGCTGCCAAAGCGCGGAAGATCAAGGCAGATATCCAGGCTTCCCGCAAATCCGACGAAACAGATGATCCGATTGACGTTTTTGTCTACGATCCCATTGCCATCCGTCTTACCTATCTGTTTATCAAACTGGGCTGGTCCGCCAACGCAGTCACCTTATCCTCTCTGTTTTTCGGCGTCGGCGGCGCATTTTTGCTCTATCCGAAGAATGTGCTGCTGAATCTCCTCGGTGTTGCCTGTGAGATCTTTGCCGCGATTTTAGACTGCTCTGACGGTCAGGTGGCAAGGCTTGCCCACACCAGCAGCCAGTTCGGAAGACTCCTTGACGGCGCCGTGGATATGGCCAATTATGTCGCCATTTACCTCGCCGTCGGCTTTCGGCTGATGGATGAATTCATTCCCTTTACCGGAGAACGCTACTACTGGTCCTGGCGCATCTGGATCGTCATTGTCCTGGCCATGCTCTTTCACTCCGGCCAGGCAAGAATGGCTGACTACTACCGGGGGCTTCACCTGACCTTCCTTAAGGGGCACAATGAAACCTTCCTCGGCCGGTCGGCATACATCCGGAAGGAGCTCGCTGAGCTGCCGGCAGACAGCCCTTTATTCAAGCGGATCTATCTGAACCTGTATCTGGCCTATACGCTGATACAGGAAAACGGCGTCCCGCAGACGCAGCGTTTACTTGACCGGATCGATGAGGACGGCGGCACTGTTCCTGCCCTTCTTGCCGAGCGCTACACCGCGCAGAGCCGGAAGTGGATTCAGATCACGAATCTCCTGAGCTTCAATATCCGGACCTACACTCTTTTCCTGCTCCTGCTGTTAGGCAAAGAGATTTACTTTTTCCCCTTTGTTTTCCTTGTTCTGGAAGGTCTGAAATATGCCATGATCGCCAGATACGAGACCATGGCAGGCCATCTGTATGCTGAATATTATGGACGAGAGGCAAAACCTTCTGCAGGCAGACATACAGGGAGGCGCAGCCTATGAAAAGACAGTACCGCATCCTTTTCTTTCTGATCGGGATCGCCGGCATCGTGTTGCTCGCCGTCAAGGCAGATCCCGGCGGAACAGACTGGAGAGAGCTGTTCACCCCCATGCTCCCGCTGTTCCTCCTTTCGCTTTTGCTGCTCTGGGCCGTCATTTACGCCGTCCATGCCAGGGTATACCGGATCATTATCGGTGAGGGGCCTTCTACAATCAGCAGACTGCAGCTGTATCGGATCTGCGTGTCCGGCTTTGCCCTCAACAACGTCACCCCTGCCGGTCTGATCGGCGGCGAGCCTTACCGCATCCTCGAGCTGAAGGCCTTCATTCCTACCGGCAAGGCAACCTCCTCGACCATCACCTTCAGCCTTTTGTATGTGATGGGCCATATGCTGATCTGGCTCACCGGAGCGATCATTTACGCAGCGTATGGCTGTCCGGGCGGAGTTTTTGCCACCGTCATTCTGTTTGCAACAGGGATCGTTTCCCTGATCGTCTGCGTTTACTTTTTCGAAAAAAAGCACAGCGGCCTGGCGGTTCCGCTCTTCAGACGCTTGACAAAACTCCCCCTGATCGGCAAAAAAGCTGCCGCCTTCTCCCTGAAAAATGCGGCCATGCTGGAGGAGACCGACCGCAGCTATGCGGAATTCTGCGCCGACAGAAAGAAGCTCCTCCGCGCCATTTTGCTGGAATACCTTGCCAGGATCCTTGAAGGCGCCGAGTATTACCTGATTTTCCTCTATCTGGGTGTGAACGTTCACCTGACCGGAGGCATACTGATCCTGACCTTTGCCTCCCTGATCGGCAACCTGCTGTTTATGGTCCCCATGCAGGCAGGGACCCGTGAAGGCGGCATGGCGATCGCCCTGGATATTCTCGGCATCAGCTCCGGGCTTGGCGTCATGGGCGGCCTGGTTTACCGGATCAGGGATCTGATCTGCACCATCATCGGCATTATTATCATTCTTGCCGGCGGCAAGAAAAGGGCCCGCACGCCGTAGCAGGCTCTTTTCTTTTATCCTTTGGTTCCGCAGTGCTTTTTCTTGACCTTGACCTACGGATGCGATATCATGAAGATAACGACAGCGAAAAGCACCGCAAGCCGCTTATCAGCGCTCAGCTTCAGGAGGTGTTCATGATTACCATACCGAAATTGTTCCGAAAAACAAAAACCGTCCGGCAGATCCAGAAATTTATGGACTACATGCTCAGTGAAGTCCTGCATACCACACTGAATCCGGACGGCCCCGGCGCCATCCGCATCCATTTAATTCCGCCGAAAAAAACGGAGGATACCCTCGCGCCGAGCATCGCGATCATCAACGGCACCGACGTCGTGCCGGTGAATTTCGTCTCCACCGTTATCCTGGCGGAAATGATCCGTTTTACGAACGTCTACGACGGCAAACAGATCGGCGAGGCGGACGTGCAGTGGATCCTCGAAAAAACGACGGACAGCGTGAAGGGCTGCCTCCCCATCCTCTCGAAAAAGCGCATCCGCCGCGAGATCGAAAGACTCTACACCACGATCAAACAGATCGCCTACCGCGAGGAGGTCACGACCGACGTCCACTACATGAGCCTCGGCGACTACGCGGATGAGATGAAGGCGCCGCACCGCATGGACCTCATGGTCAGCGCCATGACGAAGGACGGAAAGTGGCACTGCAACCAGAAATGCGTGCACTGCTACGCAGCCGGCCAGATCCATTCCGACGAGCCCGAGCTTTCGACCGACGAGTGGCTCACGATCCTTGACAAGTGCCGCAAAGCCGGCATCCCGCAGGTGACCTTCACCGGCGGCGAGCCGACCATGCGTGAGGATCTGTTCGAGCTCATCCGCCGTGCGCGCTGGTTCATCTCCCGCCTGAATACAAACGGCATCAGACTGACACCGGATTACTGCCGAAAGCTCCATGAAGCAGAGCTGGACAGCGTTCAGATCACCTTCTATTCCTGCGATCCGGAAGTGCACAATAAGCTCGTCGGCGCACCGCAGTTTGCAAACACCGCCGCCGGTATCGACAACGCCCTTGCGGAAGGTCTCTCCGTGAGCATCAACACGCCGCTGTGCACCCTGAACCGTGATTATCTGAAGACGCTCGAATACCTGCACGAAAGAGGCGTCATCTACGTGACCTGCTCCGGCCTGATCACGACCGGCAACGCGGCGCAGGAGCAATCCGAGCAGCTCCAGCTGACGAGCGCGGAGCTTGAAAAGATCCTGCGCGAAGCGGTCGCCTACTGCCATGCAAACGGCATGGAGATCAACTTCACCTCGCCCGGCTGGATCGCCGAGGAAGTCTTTAACGAGCTGAATATTCCGTCGCCGTCCTGCGGCGCCTGCCTCTCCAACATGGCGATCACGCCTGCCGGGAACGTTGTTCCCTGCCAGAGCTGGCTCTCCGACGCGCCTCTCGGCAATATGCTGACGGACGACTGGGATACCATCTGGAACAGCCAGGTCTGCGCCGAACGCAGAGGCTACTCCGCCGAGATGACCGGCGAATGTCCGTTAAGGAGGTACTGCTGATGAAGACCGTAAACAGAACCGTAAGAGCTCTGCTCTTTTCCGCCTTGCTGCTCGCCGCCCTCCTGCTTCCGGCACGGTCCGCCAAGGCCGCTCCGACCGACGAGATCCTGAATTTCACCATCACGGTGGACGTTAACGAAGACGCCTCCCTTGAGATGACCTATCACATCGACTGGAAGGTCCTGGACGATGAGAAGTACGGTCCGCTCGAATGGGTCGATCTGGGCGTACCGAACCGCTACCATGAAAACATTAAGGCCGTAAGCAGCAACATCACGGATATCACGGACAACGGCAGCAAGCTTGCGATCTACCTTGACCGCGGCTACGGCAAGGACGAGGTGGTGAGCTTTGAGTTTTCCATGACCCAGGACCACATGTACCAGATCGATAAATATGTCGAAGGCGAAACCGTTTATGCCTTCACACCGGCCTGGTTCGATGATTTCTCCGTTGACGAGCTCGTGATCCGCTGGAACGCGGAACGTGCCGGCGCCTGGCAGCCCGACTGCACGCAGGAAGACGGCTATCTGGTCTTTAAGAGTTCCCTTTCGCCGGGCGACCGCTACAGCATGAGCGTCACCTATCCGAACGACGCCTTCGGCTTCTCCCCCGACAGGCAGGAAGGCGGCGGAAGCTACGATCCCGGCTACCCCGATCCATATCCCGAGCCCGGCGGAAGCACCATTGCCGAAGTCCTCGGCACCATCATCGCGGTCGTTATCATTTTAGCCGTCATCATCCTTCCGGTCCTCGGCGTGATCAAGTTCTTCAGCTACATCTTCAGCGGCATCGGAAACGGTATGGAAACGAAGACGGAGAAAAAGATCACCCGCACGAAGATCGAGTATTACGAAACCTGTCCCGGCTGCGGCATGCCGCGTGAGGAGGGCAAGGACAACTGCGCCTACTGCGGACGCAGCATGATCAAGAGCAAGGAAGTCGTTGAGGAAAGCCAGATCGAAAAGCCCGAAAAGTACACCCATACCGGGACATACCGCTACGGCAGCTCGCCGAACACCTATCTTCGGGTAAATGTGGTAAATGTTCCTGTGCGCGTGCCGCGTTCAAGCAGCTCCCGTTCGGGCGGCGGCTCCCGTCACTCTTCCTGCGCCTCGTCATGCGCATCCTCGTGCGCCTCTTCCTGCGCCTGCGCGTCTTCCTGTGCCTGCGCCTGTGCGTGCGCATCCTCCGGCCGTGCCGGCTGCTCCGTGAAGGATTTCTTCAAAGACAGCATTCACGAGGGCCGCGTGAGGATCGACAGCAAGCGGAAAGAAAGCGCCGAAGCTTAAGAACACATGCAAAAACGAGTCATCCCTCACTCCGAGATGACTCGTTTTTATGTGGCAGCGCCGCCGTCACAGTGTCAGGTGAAACTGAAAACCGGCGATCTCCTGATCCAGATAGACAAAGCTGATTCTGCCCTCCGCATTTCGCCTGGTCGTATCCTCCAGAAAGCCGATGCCCTTTGCCTTTAGCGCTTCCATGGCCGCTTCCACGTCGTCTGTCTGCATGGCCACATGTCCGCGGGGGCCGCGTTTGTCGCTGTTCATCACTTCGAACAGATCGCCCGCCCAGACCGCGGTGTCGGTCTCTCTGGTCCCGGACAGGTCAAAAAGGGCGGCTAAGCGTTCAGCGGTCTTTCGGGCTTCCTCCGCACTGTCAGTCCGGATCCCGATGTGTTTGATCTTAAATTCGCTCATATGGACCTCCTTGCCGGATCAGCGAGGCTGCCGGCCTTTTGATGATACAAGCATAGCAAAATGCGGCGGCGCTTGCAAGGCAGCAAGGCCATGGAATACGATCCGGCAGACGTTTTCTCATTATTTTCTCATTATTTTCGCAAAAGAGAGGAGACGTTTTCCGTTACTCATCTGTATTACAGGTACAGTATCCTGCCACATGCAGGCCGATCAGAAGGAGGAAATATCATGAAACCCCGTAAACGAAATGCCCCGGGACTCATCCCTGCCCTGCTTTGTATTGTTCTTTTCGCCTCTCTTTCCGCCTGCGGAGACAGCCCCTCAGGAGAAAAGATAAGCGGCGAAGTTATCTTTGAGAAGAGCGATCTCGAGAACAGCCTGCTCGGCTTTGGCTGGTTTGACGGAAAAAGCGGCAAGTACGGTTTTTTCAACGAAGACCGCTTCGAAATCCTGGATTCGTTGAAGAAGGTAAACGCTGTACCGGCCCCGGATTTCACGCCGGACAAGATGACCTACCCGGTCTATGCCTTTGATCCGCACGGATCGGATGGTTTCGATATGCCGTTTCTGTGGACAAACGGCTATCTGATCGCCAAAGACGGGACGGCATATCGGTTTAAATACGATTTCGCGGCGCTGCGGAAGAAAGGATTTTCTACCAATGATACGGGGACGATTTCGAGCGTCTCCGTATTCCAGAACGGCTTCCGCCTCGCCTTAGATGAAAAAGGCTGGAACGCTTCCCGCCTTACGAAGGCCGCGGAGCTTAAGCCTGCCGAAGGCGTCAATCTGCAGCTTGCCTCACAGGACGAGAAAGCACTAAAGCTGACTCTGCAAAACACCGGAGAGCAGACCTGGCTCTACGGAGAAGATTACTTCCTTCATGTGCTTTTAGACGGCGTCTGGTACGCGGTGCCGCCCATGACGCCTGACGGTGTGGTCTTTACCGCCATTGGTTACTCTCTTGAGCCCGGCCAGACCAGTGATGTATTCTGCTCACTGCTGCCCTATGAGGGGCTTCCGAAGGGACAGTACCGTGTCTGCAAAAGCTTAAGCCTGGAGGATAAATACGGCCGTTATACGCATGGGTATACGATGTCTGCAGAATTTTCCATAGAGTGAAGCCCTGGCGCAGCCCCGCAGGATCTGCGCATGAAAAAGGGCTTATAGGACAAAAAGCGTTGGTAAAAGCCGCTGTAATCGTTGATATATCAAGGGTTACAGCGGTTTTATCTTCCTAGAAAAGCCTTTTTCGGAGGAAGATGAAATGAAGCACGTCATTTGCCGGGTCAAACCGCGTCCGCAAGCGTCCCGGCAATGCGGAGGGCAAGGAAAAGCTTCGGCAGATCGTGATTTGCGCCGTGCAGGGCCTCCACGTCATGGCTGTCCTCGCTCAGCACGTCGCCGACCTGCAGAAAGTCATACAGCTCATAGCCATGAAAGTCGCATACAGCCTGCACGCCAGAGATCTCCATATCCACGGCAAGGCAGCCGTCTGCCTGCCGGGCCTTCAAATGCCCCACGGTCTCGCGGTAGATCGCATCCGTCGTCCAGACTGGCCCGCTGACATACGGCACATTCCATTCGTCAAAGAGCTTTTCCAGCAGTCCGTGTCCCGGCGTTTCAATGTAATCCGACGGCGGCGCGTAATGATAGGAAAGACCCTCGTCACGGTAGGCTGCCGTGGGAATGACATACTTTCCTTCCGTCTTCTCCGGGGCAAGGTTTCCCGCTGAGCCGAACATCACGAACTTCCGCGCGCCGGTCTGGTGCGCCGTCTCGATCAGGTCGTTGCCCGCGCCGCAGGAGCCGATAGCGGAGAGGTAAAAGACCAGCGCTTCCCCTTCGTATTCTGTCTTCCAGATCTGCTTCCGGCCGTTGCAAGCCCCGATCATCCCGACCGGCTCGCAGGTGAAATGCTCCTGCATGTAACGGAAAAGCTGTTCGGAGAAAATGATCAGGCACACCCGGCTGACCTCACCTTCCGGATAGAAATCGTCCGGCGAAACGACCGGCCTGGTCACGGGATCATAGCTGTCGGTGATCATGAGGGCCTCCTTTCACGCGGTCCGGGGACTGTTCCGGCAGATCCGGCAGCGTTCCGGCTTCCTCCGGCGCGTATTCCAGGATGTCGCCGGGCTGGCAGTGCAGCGCTTCGCAGATAGCGGTCAATGTGGAAAACCGGACGGCACTGATGTGGCCGTTCTTCAGCTTCGAGAGGTTGACGTTCGCGACGCCCACCCGCTCCGACAGCTCGTTCAGACTCATCTTCCGGTCGGCCATGACCCGGTCGAGTCTTAAGATAATGCGTCCCATGCCTCACCTCACAATGTTTCGTCGGCCTGCTGCTGGAGCTCGGCGCCGTACTTAAAAACCTGCACCAGCGCAAAGACCACGAGGATCATGAGAACAACAGAGATATTGATGGTATATTCACTGCCGATCCCGTTTACGGAGAAGGTGTTGACCGAGAAGAAGCGGACCGGCAGGACCTCGCCGCCGGAAAAGCCGGACAGGAGGCCCATCGGGAGCAGCGACCAGGCGAAGTTCGACATTTTCCGAACCACGCCGGGCGAAAACGGCGTCTCACAGGTCCTGAATTCCTTCATCAGCGCGTCGAGGAAACAGAAAACAACAAGCACCGCCGTCATATAAACGAGACCGAGCACGCAGCCCTTAAACAGCGTGCCGAGGACCGGAACAGCGCCGCGCATCGAACCGGTGATGTCGATGCCGCCGTCCGTCTTTTCGATCCTGACATCGTCGAATTCCTCTCCGTCGAGCTTGATGTTCCAGTTTTCCGGATCCCCCAGGTCGCCGATGACCGGGAGCCTGCCCTCATAGAGATTCTTGGAAACGTGGACCGTAACTTCTCCGGAAAGATCCGCCTGTACGGCGTCCCGCGGGAAGATGACGCCAACGGCGATGCCAAGGATCATGCAGACCATGCCCGCGATGAGGAATATCTTGGCGATGACGGCAAGGATATGCCCCACCTTGCCCACGGTGTTGACTTTTTTCTTGATCTCGCTGTTCATGAGAAAACCTCCTGGAAAAATATCTTAAGCACTTATCGTTAATGATTTAATGTTTATCGTTAAGTGCATCATACACTCGCTTTTAACGCCTGTCAAGCGTTTTTTACGATAAACGTTAAATTTGTTATGAGCATGTTCACTTTAGCGCTTTAAAGCAGATTTGTGTTGACAATCCGCCCCGGACTCTGCCATAATGGTTTCAGCACCCCGCAGCCCTCCTTCCGAAAGGCGGATACGGTATGGACAATGAGTGGAATAATAATGAATATCTCCCGCCCCAGCCGGAGCACAGCATCGATCCGGAATTCACGCCGGAATATCCCGACGTGACCTTTTTTAAGGAATCCGCCGTGACCATGCGGGAGGAGAATATCTTTCAGGGGGAAGTCCCCCAGGGCGAAAAGCCGCGGAAAGCGCAGGAAGCACAGAAAGCGAAACGCAGCCGCATGTCCTGGTTCCGGAAGTTTCTCGGCTCCGCCATGCGGGGCGGCGCGGCCATCGTAGCCGCGACGACTCTGATCGCGAATGCCGCTGCGGGAGATCAGTCCGCCGGCGGAACCCGGATCAGGGGCATCTTCCGCACGCTGGACGCAGACGCCTTCGTGCAGCCGAACGACTATACCCCGGAAGAACTGAACGCGGTCTGGCGCAGCGACCCCGAAGGGCCTCATCAGTATGATTTCAGCAATCTTATCGTGCTCAAGGAGGCAAGCTGTACGGAGAACGGCCTCTCCTGCTACGTTTGCACCGACTGCGGCGTGCGGCTCACCCAAGTGACGACGAAAGCGCACGAGCCGGGGGCGCCCGTCCCTGAGAACGTCGTCGAACCGGACTGCGTGCACGACGGTTCCCGTGAAGACGTGACCTACTGCACCGTCTGCGGGAAGGAACTCTCCCGCACGAAGACCGTGCTCGGCGCCCTCGGCCATACCGGGGCCGCCCCCGTCATCGAAAACGTGATCGATCCGAACTGCGTTGAGGACGGCAGCGAAGAAGAAGTCGTTTACTGCAGCGTCTGCGGCGAGGAGGTCTCGCGGACCACGGTCGTCCTCGAAGCCATCGGTCATACCGAAGGCGAACCCGTCACGGAGAATGAGGTTGAACCGGGCTGCGAGGAAGAAGGCAGCGCGGAAGAAGTCGTCTACTGCAGCGTCTGCGGCGAGGAACTCTCCCGGACCGTGATCGTCCTCGAAGCCCTCGGCCATACCGAAGACGAGCCGGTTACGGAGAACGTCGTGAATGCCGGCTGCACCGCGGAGGGCAGCCAGGATGAGGTCATCTATTGTTCCCGCTGCGGCGAGGAACTCTCCCGGACTACGGAAACCTCGCCGGCGCTCGGCCACAGCTACACCGCGGCGGTCACTGCCCCCACCTGCACCGCCCAGGGCTATACCACCCATACCTGCTCCCGCTGCGGCAGCAGCTACAGGGATGCGTACACCGCGGCGCTCGGCCACAGCTACACTGCGGCGGTCACTGCCCCCACCTGCACCGCCCAGGGCTATACCACCCATACCTGCTCCCGCTGCGGCAGCAGCTACAGAGATACGGAAACGGCGGCCCTCGGCCACAGCTATTTAGCCCAGGTCACTGACCCCACCTGCACCGCGCAGGGTTACACCACCCACACCTGTTCACGCTGCGGCGACAGCTACCGGGATACGTATACGGCAGCGCTCGGACACACATACACTTTCGGATACTTAATGTCAGGTGATGAAACTCCGACTGCCTGCAGCCGCTGCGGCGCTTATGGCTTTACGATCTCACTGGAAAACGCCACGACTATCCGCTATACCTTGACGCAGGATCTGCTCGATCAGGCCAATGCCCAAGGCTTCTATGCCCTGGAATGGGGCGATGTCACCGCCTGCGAGAACAATTACTATGGACAGTCCGGTTCCGTAGCCGTTGGGTTCCGTGACAGTGACAGTGCAACCGTGACCGGCACGTCCGGAGTCATCCATCTGGATTTCACCCCTGTTTCTGGAATCACCTATTACTATACGATCTACCTTCGTCTTGCCTCCAGCGGATCTTCTGATGACCTTTACACGGCTTACCCGCAGGGCGGCGGATACCGCACCTTCACCCAGCCGTAACCGATACCCTTAGGATACTCTCGTCAATCATGTCAGGCATCATGCCGGGAAAGGACATCACCATGAGCAGCAACACTTCCGAAACCAAGAAACAGCAGGGCAAAGGCACCGTCCGCATCATCGGGATCGCCGTCATCCTGCTGGTCCTGATCGCACTGAACGCGCCGCAGTTTCTCTTCTTCCTGAAGCCGGCGCAGCAGGAAGCCATCCGGCTCTTCCACGCGACCTACTTCAGTCAGTACATGCCCGTACAGACGAGAGAAGGCGGCTTTGACTGGCTGCGCATCGTTTCCCTCCTGTTCATGATCCTCGCCTGCTGGGCCGTCTACCGCCTGATCATGTGGATCTTCTCCCTGATCAAGCTGAAGAACCGCCATGCGGAAACAATCAAGGGCATGATTGCAAACCTGGTCCGCTATGCCATCGTGATCTTCGGTGTGATCTACGGCCTGAACCTTCTGGGCGCGGACATCCTGACCGTCATCGCCAGCCTCGGGATCTTAGCCCTGGTCATCGGTTTCGGCGCGCAGAGCCTCATCGAAGACATTTTTGCCGGGCTGTTCATCCTCTTTGAAGGGCGCTTCTACGTGGGCGACATCATCAGCGTGGACGGCTTCCGCGGCACAGTCAAGAACATCGGCATCGTCTCGACCCAGATCGTCGATGCCGGCGGCAATAACCGCATCATCAACAATTCTGACATCCGCGTTATGACCAACCTTTCCGAAGTCACTTCCCTTGCCGTGTCCGTCGTCAGCATCGCCTACGGCGCGGATCTCGTGGCTGCCGAGAAGGTCATCACCGACATGCTGGAAAAGCTTCCCGAACGCTATCCGGATTACTTCCCGAAAGCCCCGCGCTACGTGGGCGTTGAGAACCTGTCCGAATCCTCGGTGGACCTCAAGGTCATCGCCGACGTGGACGAATCGAACATCTACGCGGCACGCCGGGTCCTGAACCGCGAACTGAAACTGGCGCTGGACGCCGGCGGCATCGAGATCCCGTTCCCGCAGGTCGTCGTCTGGCAGGGCAAGAAACCCGAGGCAAAAAAAGAAGCCCCCGCGCAAGATGCGCAGGAGCCGGATGAACCGCAGGAAAACGCCTGATCCGTTTACAATTTCATAACCAGCAGAACGTCACCTTCCTCGATACGGACCGTATCTTCCGGAACGATAACGAGTTCCCCGCGAATGAGCGCCGTCACGCAGACGGCGTTCATTTCTTCTATTTCCTTCACTCTGCGGCCCGCGTAGGGTGAAGCCTTATCTGCCAGGATGACCGCGCTGCTGTTCTTGTATTCCGCCGCCTCAACGCTTCGCTGCAGGCGCGAATAATGTTCCACGAAACCCGCGGAAAGGATGCCCGTAGGGATCGCGACCGCGCCGACGCCCAGGAAGGTGATGATGACCCCCATGACGCGCCCGAGCACCGTGACCGGGTAAATGTCGCCGTAGCCGACGGTAAAGACCGTGGAAACGCTCCACCAGATGCCGGAGAAGGCATTTTTGAACACTTCGGGCTGCGCCGCGTGCTCCACGCTGTACATGGTGAGCGAGGAGGCCAGGATCAGCACCACGATGATGAAGACCGAATACAGGATAGCGTTCCGCTTTTCCTTAAGGACCGAAGTGATGACCTGAAAGGACTCGTACTGGGTATTGATGCGGAACAGGTGAAAGATGCGCGCGACGCGGAGGAAGCGCACGGCGCCCATGCCGGAGAGGAAGAAGAAGGGCAGGATCGTCAGAAGATCCACGAGGCCGTCAAAGGAGAAAATGAACTTCAGGATGGCTCTGCTCTTCTTTTTTTCTTCCGGAAAAAGGAGGTCCGCCGTCCAGATCCGGAGCGCATATTCCACGCAGAAGATCAGGATCGTTACGATCTCGACGGTCCGGAAGACGCCGTCGTACGCGCTCAGCTGATCGAAGGTATCCAGAATGAGGACCGCGATGTTGAGCACGATCGCCGTCACGATGAAAATGTCGAAAGCCCGGCTCGGGAAGTCCTCCCGGTTGCCGATCTGGATGATCTCAAAGATCCTTTTCCGTGTCTTTTCCGATACTTTCATGCTGTCACCTATTCTCAGCGCCTGGATAACAGGCAGATGGCTTCGCAGTTTGCGGAGTTCGGGAACATGTCCACAAAGCAGAGCTTTTTCGCCTCATAGCCGCCGAGGGCGAGGGCGGGGATATCCCGCACAAGGCTCGAGGGCTTACAGCTGATGTAGAGGAGGTTCCGCGCGCCTTTCCCCATGATCTTTGAAAGGGCCTTCGGATTCACGCCGTCACGCGGCGGGTCCATGACGATCATATCCGGGACCTCCTCGATCGCGTCCAGTTCCTTTAACACGTCACCCGCGAGGAACCTGCAGTTATTAAGTCCGTTTAGCGCCGCATTTTCGCGGGCAGCCGCCACGGCCTCCTCCACGATCTCCACCCCGATGACTTCCTTTGCCGCGGGGGCAAGCACCTGGGCAATGGTCCCGGTGCCGCTGTAAAGGTCGTACAGCGTGCAGCCATCGATCGCACCGATATACTCCCGCGCCTTCCCGTAAAGGACCTCCGCCCCGCGGGTGTTGGTCTGGAAGAAGGAGAAGGGAGAGATGCGGAAGGTCAGGCCGAGCACGGTCTCAGTGAGGAAGTCCTCGCCCCACAGCAGGTTCACCTTGTCCGGGATCACTGCGTCCGCGAGGCTGTTATTTTCCGTATGCAGGATGCCGCTTATGCGGCCCTTAAGCGGCAGGGCAAGCAGCATTTCCGTAAAATCAGGCTCCGGATGATAGTTAGACGCCGTGACCAGGTTCACCATCACGGCTCCGGAAAGGCTGCTTCTAAGCACCAGGTGCCTGAGGCTTCCCTGATGGCTCCGCTTATGCAGGAAGGGCACATTTTTCTCGCGAAAATACACCTGCACAGCGGTGCAGATTGTTCCGAAGTCCTCCGGTGCGATGAGGCAGTCCGGCACCGGGATGATGTCGTAAAAGCTGCCCTTCCGGTGCAGGCCGAGCGTCAGCGGCCCGTCCTTTGACTCATTGCCGAAGGAAAATTCCATCTTGTTGCGATAGCCCGTCTGCACGGGGCTGCCCAACATGCCCTCGTAGCTTTCGCATGCAAAGAACTCTTCCGGAAGCACCTTCCGAAAGAGTCCTTCGAGTTCCTGTTTTTTGGCGGCCAGCTGCGCCTCATACGGTTCCGCACCGTAGCGGCAGCCGCCGCAGCGCCAGAAGGCGCCACAGGTCATGTATTCGTTCATAGGGTCTCCTGTAAACCGTTTCAGACTTCTGCCGCAGGCTCTTCAGCGGGTTCTACTTCAGGGCTGCAGGCTTCTTGAACCGCCTCTTCAGCACAGTTCTCTTCCGCCTTTTCTTCGGCAGGCTGCTCCGTCACAGGTTCTTTCTCCTTGCCCTCAAAGAGCGTTTCATCTAGCTCCTCGTAATCCTTGGCAAAAAAGAAATAATACACCAGCCAGCCGATGAAGGCCAACACAGCCAGCACCAGGAGAATGATCAGCGGCTTTTTCAGCTTGCACTTACATTTTTCTGTTTTCCTCATGGTCATCTTCCTTTCTTCTGTTATAAAGCTGTTGCTCTGCCGGATATTGTCCGGCAGTCTTTTTCTGTTCCAATTATAGCATAGCGGCGGAGCCCCTGCAAGTGCCGTCTGCACGGCAGTGGGGCCTTGTTTTATTCCTCGATCTTCTCAAAACCGGCAAAACCGGCCAGCATGACTTTCCGGCCGAAATTGTCGAAATCCACGGTCACTTCCATGTCACGCTTGCCCTGCTGCAGCGAAACAACCGTTCCCTTGCCGTAGCGTTTCTGAACGACCCTATCGCCGGCCTGCAGATCCGAGGCATTTTCCGACGCCGTCTTGATCTTCTCCTCCTGCGAGGAAAAATAAGAGGACACCGGACCGCTCCCCTGCGGTCTTACACTGCCGCGCATCTTAGGCATTTCACCAAAGCCAAAGCTGTCGCCGAAATCTGTCCAACCCACTGACTGCCCCTTTCTGCCGAAAGAAGAAATCCTTCCGGCTTCATAGTCTTTTCTCATCTGCCGTTCGCTGCCCTCGCGCGGGCTCATCATCGACGAGAGCCGTTCCTTTTTCAGGGACAGCGGATCGATCTCATCCACGAACTGCGATGTATTATGAATCTGCGTCTGGCCGTTGACCATACGCACACGTGCCGCGGTCAGGATCAGTTTTTCCTTCGCGCGGGTAAATCCCACATAGCAGAGCCGCCGCTCCTCCTCAAGATCCTCATCACTGCCGGAATACAGCGATTTGGCACTCGGGAAAAGGTCCTGCTCCATGCCGGACAGGTAGACCTTGGGAAACTCCAGCCCCTTGGCGCTGTGGATCGTCATGAGGGTCACGCGGTCCGTACCGCTCTCCATTTCATCCACATCAGCCACCAGGGCAACCTGTTCCAGAAAGCGGCCGAGCGCATCCGGATCGCCGGGCTCATCTTCAAATG
Organism: Lachnospiraceae bacterium UBA6987; assembly: GCA_002449955.1. GTDB lineage: Bacteria > Bacillota > Clostridia > Lachnospirales > Lachnospiraceae > UBA6987. The sequence goes on along the minus strand of DJYD01000026.1, from coordinate 24,849 downwards.
CCGCTGCCTTATTCTGCAGCTCCATCAGGTTTTCCAGGCGCGATTCTGCCTCGATCTCGCCCTCTTCCTTCAGGGCATCACGGTAGCCGCTTCTGTCAAGAATCAGATTAATCAGCTCTGCGATCCGCATTTCCCGCTGTGCCTGCCGGAAGGACTCGATCAATTCTGCGAAGGCCTTGAGCTTGGCAGCTGCCGCCTTCTTCGTCTCGGGATCGTCCGCAAAGCGCTTCAGCGCTTCATAGAAGGTCATCCCCTCCTCTGCGGCAAACTGCGCAATTTTTTCCACGGTCGTATCTCCGATACCCCGTCTCGGGACATTGATGATTCTTCTGACCGCCACATCGTCAAAGGCATTGGCCACCGTCTTCAGATAAGCTAAAAGGTCCTTGATTTCGCGCCGCTCATAGAAATTTGTACCGCCGACCAGAATATAGGGCACGCCCCGCTCCACAAGGGCTTCCTCGATCAGGCGGGACTGACTGTTCGTCCGGTACAAAACGGCGCAGTCGCCGTAAGCAAAGCGGCTCCTCTCCGCCTCGATGTCCCTTGCGATCGAAGCCGCCTCTTCCCGCGCATCCGCGTACTCACGCAGCGCAACCGGATCGCCTTCCGCCTTATCGGACCAGAGGGTTTTATCCATCCGTTCCCCATTGTGGCTGATGACCTGATTGGCTGCAGCCAGAATATTCTTGGTCGAACGATAATTCTGCTCCAGACGAATGACTGCCGCGCCGGGAAATGCCTCTTCAAAATGCAGGATATTTCCGATATTGGCTCCGCGGAACTTATAGATCGACTGGTCATCGTCACCTACCACGCAGAGGTTTCTGTGCTCGCGCGCCAGAAGCTCCACAAAATCAAACTGAGCGGTATTGGTATCCTGATATTCATCCACCAGAATGTAACGGAAACGGTCCCGGTAGCGGGCAAGAATGTCTTCATTCTCCCGCAGAAGGAGGACGGTGTTCGTCAGCAGATCGTCAAAATCCATGGCATCCGCCATCAGCAGGCGCTTCTGGTATTCCGTATACAGCTCGGCGATCCGCTGTTCCCTGAAGCTGCCCGGCCGTGCTGCATACTCTTCCGCCGTGACGACTTCGTCCTTCAGCGAGGAGATCTGACGCAGCACATCCTTTTCATTGTAGATCTTCGGGTCCAGATCCTTGTCCTTGATGATGCGCCGCATCAACACCCGGGAGTCCTCGGTATCATAGATGGTGAAAGACTTCGTATAGCCGAGCCTGTCTGCTGTGCTTCGCAGGATCCGTGCGCAGCAGGCATGGAAGGTGGAGACGAACACACTCCTGCCCTCCGGCGTCATCGCCGCCACACGCGTTTTCATTTCCTCTGCGGCTTTGTTGGTGAAGGTAATGGCCAAAATGTGCCAGGGATCTATTCCTTTTTCCTCAATCAAATAGGCTATGCGGTGCGTCAGGGTCCTTGTCTTGCCTGAACCGGCTCCTGCCAGGATCAGCAGCGGCCCCTCTGTCGTTCGCACAGCCTTCTGCTGAGGCGCGTTCAGCGTCTCACAGATAGATGTCATGCTCTATTTTTCTCCTTTTAGGCGTTTATGCGCGGCCTCATAACCCTCACCCCCCTGAATCAGGGAGCGCTTCACACGGCTGATGGTCGCGGTGGACGCACCGGTCTTTTCTTCAATCTCGTTGTAAGTCAGATTGTCACGCAGCAAAAAAGCCACCTGCTGGCGCTGCGCTAACGTTTCGATCTCATTCACGGTGCAGATGTCTTTCAGATAATCCTCAACCTCCTGCTCACTTTCAAGCATTAAAATAGCTTGGATCAGCTCTCGGACAGGCTCCGACTGCATCACATGATTCATGATATCCCTCCGGCACGGTTTGTTCCTGTACACTTTAGCATGTAAAAGCGCGAATGTCAAGTCCGGAGTCGCTTTCTTTTAATTTTACAATTGAACAATTGTCTTTTCTCCCTCATCAGTGTTATAATCATCCTGCAACACAGTAAAGGAGGCATGCAGATCCCTTGCTCCGCGTTCTTCTCATTGTCATCACCATTTTTATATTTGCAATTCCCTTAGGGCTTCCGGCCATGCTTTTCTGCTGGCTGATCGGTTTTATTTCCGCAGATACTCAGGCAGAGGTTTCCCTTGTCTACCTGCGTCTGCTTATGGCAGCAATCCTGTTCCTCGCCGGAACCAGGGTCAAGGTCAGCGGAACAGACAATATCCCGCAAAAGGAGCCCTGTCTTTTTGTCTGCAACCATCGCAGCTATTTTGATATCTTCCTGCAGTACCAGTATATCCGCCGTATCTGCGGCACAGTTGCCAAGGCTGAGTGGAAAAAGATCCCCCTCCTGCGCACCTGGATGAAATTTATCCGCTGCGCCTTTTTGGACAGAAAGAGTCTGCGCTCCGGCGTCGCCGTGACTAAGGAGGTCGAGGCAGAGCTTAATGCCGGCCATGCGTACTGCATTTATCCTGAAGGGACCCGCGGCCACATAAACGGTCTCCTCCCCTTCCATGAAGGCAGCTTCAAGAGCGCGCTTGTCACCGGTGTCCCCATTGTTCCGGTAACCTTTGTCCACACGGACGATATTTACGAGAACCACAGGCCTTTTGTCCGGGTGGTCACCGTGTCTGTCGTTTTCGGTAAGCCCATCCCCACGAAGGGGCTCGACCGGGCAGCCCAGAAAGCCCTGCCCGCCCAGATCCACAAACAGATGGAAGAGACTTATTTCAGCCTCGTATAACAGCAAAAAAGACTAAATTCCTTCATATATTAAGCGGCAGACTCTTGATTTTTCGGGGTCTGCCGTTTACAATACACACATCAACTGAATACAGACAAATCTGCCAGTATAAGTTTGGAAAAAACGGCCCAAACGTTTCTACCGCACGCCACAGATGCGACTATTGGTTTCAGCAATAAGTGGGCAGATCGCACGATCCGCCTGTTTTTTGATTTGTCTGATCTCATTCCCCTATCAAGGAGGTCAAATGGAAGCTCTCGAGCAGAAAATCCTGACAGAAGGGCAGGTCCTTCCCGGAAATATCCTGAAGGTCGGTTCCTTCCTCAACCAACAGATCGACACCCCGTTCACCCTGGAACTCGGCAAGGAGATTGCCAACCGCTACAAGGCGGACGGCATCACCAAGATCCTGACCATTGAATCCTCCGGAATCGCGCTTTCCTTTGCTGCCGCCGTTTATCTGGGCGTTCCTGTCGTTTTTGCCAAAAAAAGTGAATCAGCCAATGTCTCCGGCCGCGTTCTGACCGCGCCCATTCATTCCTACACGCACGGCAATGATTACACTGCCGTTCTGCCTGCCGACTACATCAGCAGCAAGGACAGAGTTCTGCTCGTTGATGATTTTCTGGCTACAGGCGAGGCGCTATGCGGCCTGATCTCCATGGCAAATGCCGCCGGTGCCACAATCGCAGGCTGTGCGATCGCCATTGAAAAGGGCTTCCAGAAGGGCGGTGATGACCTTCGGGCGAAGGGCATCCGCGTTGACTCCTTAGCCATCATTGAATCCATGGGTCCGGATTCATTAACCTTCCGCCGTTAAATTACGGATGTAATTTTATTACATAATCCATCCCATCAGGAGGAAAAAAATGAAAAAACTTCTTGCAGTGCTGCTCTCGCTTGCCATGATCTTCGCTCTGGCCGCCTGCGGCAACGACACCCCCGCATCCACCAAGGCCTCCGAAGAAGCCACCACCAAGGCTCCCGAGACCACGCAGGCCCCTGCTTCCACCGAAGCGCCTGCAACCACTGATGCCCCTGCTGCTAACCTCAGCACAATCAAGCTCGGTTTCATCTTCCTGCATGATCCGGCCTCTTCCACCTACGACAACAACTTCTATCAGGCTGCTCTCGAGGTGCAGAAGGAACTGGGTCTGAAGGATGATCAGTTCATCTTCAAATGGAATGTTCCGGAAGGCCCTGAATGCCAGGATACCGCTGAAGAAATGGCTGACGCCGGCTGCAACATCGTCTTTGCCGATTCCTTCGGTCACGAAACCTACATGATCGAAGCCGCGAAGAACTATCCCAACGTCCAGTTCTGCCACGCCACCGGCACCCAGTCCCGCACCGTCGGCGTTGCCAACTTCCACAATGCTTTCGCTTCCATCTATGAAGGCCGCTACCTTGCCGGTATCGCTGCAGGCATGAAGCTTGCTGAGCTCGTCAAGAACGGCGCCACCCCGAAGATCGGTTATGTCGGTGCTTTCCCTTACGCGGAAGTCGTTTCCGGCTTCACCTCCTTCTTCCTGGGTGTGAAGAGCATCGTTCCGGAAGTCACCATGGACGTTGTCTACACCAACAGCTGGTTCGATATCGCTCTTGAAAAAGAAGCCGCTCTTAAGCTGATTAACGACGGCTGCGTCCTGATCTCCCAGCACGCTGACTCCGAAGGCGCTCCCAAGGCCTGCGAAGAAAAGGGTATCCCGAACGTTGCCTACAACGTATCCACCATCAACCTCGGCCCGACCACCGCGATCATTTCTTCCAAGATCAACTGGGCCCCTTACTACAAGCTGATCATTGAAGCCGTTGCCAAGGGCGAAACCTTCGCCACTGACTGGTGCGGAAACTTCTCGACCGGTTCCGTTGAACTTACCGAGCTGAACGCCGCTGCTGCCGCTCCCGGCACCCAGGAAGCGATCGACAAGGCCATGGCCGAACTCAAGGCCGGCACTCTGCACGTGTTCGATACCAAGAACTGGACCGTGAAGGGCGAGACCCTGAAGGAATACCTGGCTGACGTTCAGGATATGGGCGACTTCCAGCCTGAGACCAACGTCATCATCGACGGCGTCTTTGTGGAATCCGGCGACGATTTCCGTTCCGCTCCTTATTTCGATATCCGCATCGACGGCATCACCGAGAAATAATTTCTCAGCAAACGGGCGGAGGGCATCCCTCCGCCCTATTTCGTTCTTCAGCACACTATTACCGAAGGAGACAAATCTGTGCCTGTGCCCGTTCCCGCTATTGAACTGAAAAATATTACCAAAACCTTCGGACCGATCGTTGCCAACAAGGATGTGTGCCTCTCTGCCTTCAGAGGGGAGATTCTGGCCCTCCTTGGTGAAAACGGCAGCGGCAAGACCACGCTCATGAACATGATCGCCGGTATTTACTATCCCGATGCCGGTCAGATCTTCATCGACGGCCAGGAGGTCGTCATTGCTTCCCCTAAGGATGCCTTCCGCTACAAGATCGGCATGATCCATCAGCATTTCAAACTGGTGGATGTGTTTTCCGCCGCGGAGAATATCGTTCTGGGACTGCAGGAAAGTGAGCGCTTTGACCTCGCCAAGGTCAATGAAAAAGTCCGGACGATCAGCGAAACCTACGGTTTCGAGATCGATCCGACGAAAAAGATCTATGAAATGTCCGTCTCGGAAAAGCAGACCGTTGAAATCATCAAGGTGCTGTACCGGGGAGCGGATATCCTTATCCTCGACGAACCCACAGCCGTGCTGACGCCCCAGGAGACGCGCAAGCTTTTTGCTGTCCTCCGCCGCATGCGGGACGCCGGCAAGGCCGTGATCATCATCACCCACAAGCTGCACGAGGTCCTTGCCCTCTCCGACAAGGTCGCCGTGCTGCGCAAAGGGGTATATATCGGCACCGTCCTCACAAAGGACACGAACGAAAACGAGCTCACCGAAATGATGGTAGGCAAAAAGGTCAGTCTGAACATCGACCGGGCGGAGCCGAAGGATCCGCAGGACCGCCTGACGGTGAAGGATCTGGATGCGGTAAGCCGCGAGGGCATCAAGGTTCTGGATGATGTTTCCTTCGTCGCCCGCTCCGGAGAGATTCTGGGCATCGCCGGAATTGCCGGCAGCGGTCAGAGAGAGCTCCTCGAAGCCATCGCCGGCCTGCAGAAAGTCGGCAGCGGCAGTATCATTTACCATGATCCGAAGACCGGCGTTGATGAAGACCTGAGGAACAAGACACCGCTTGAGATCCGTGACCTGGGCGTCCGCCTCTCCTTCGTTCCGGAAGACAGACTTGGCATGGGTCTGGTCGGTGATATGGACATTGCAGACAACATGATGCTGCGCAGCTATACCAAGGGCCACAGCGTCTTTCTGGAAAGAAAGAGCCCGAAAACGCTTGCCGAGCAGATCATCAAACAGCTCGAAGTCGTCACCCCCGGTGTCAGCACGCCTGTGCGGAGGCTCTCCGGCGGCAATGTCCAGAAAATTCTCGTCGGACGCGAGATCGCCGCAGCCCCGACCGTATTCATGGCAGCCTACCCGGTCCGCGGACTGGATATCAACTCCTCCTATATGATCTACAATCTGCTGAATGCACAGAAGGAAAGCGGGGTGGCCGTGATCTTCGTCGGCGAAGATCTGGACGTACTGCTCGAGCTCTGTGACCGGATCATGGTCATCGGGTCCGGACGCATCACCGGCATCGTGGACGCACGCACGGCCACCAAGGAAGAGATCGGCCTGCTCATGACAAAGAGCGAACATATTGAAGGACTTCATGAGGAAGGAGGGGCAAAACATGAGTGAAGCAAAAGATAACAGCACGCAGAAGCTCCACGAGCCTCTGCTTCACATCGTCAAACGGGCCGGGATTTCCCGCCCCAAGGCCTGGCTGATACGCCTGCTCGCCATTCTGCTTGCCTTAGTGCTCAACGCCCTGATCATATACTGGCTCACCGGTTTAAATCCGATTGCCGTCTACAAGACCATGATCGACGGCAGCTTCTCCACCAAGCGCAAATTCTGGGTCCTGCTGCAGAACACAGCCATGCTGCTTTGCATTGCCCTTGCCGTAACCCCGGCCTTTAAGATGCGCTTCTGGAACCTCGGTGCGGAAGGTCAGGTCCTGATCGGTGCCCTTTCGAGCGGTGCGCTCATGTTCTACATCGGCGATAAGCTGCCGAGCGGCGTGCTGATCCTCCTGATGCTTGTCTGCGCGCTCATCTCCGGTATCATCTGGGCCGGTATTCCTGCCCTGTTCAAAGCCCGTTTCGGAACCAATGAAACGCTGTTCACGCTGATGATGAACTACGTGGCGATCCAGCTTGTCAACACCATGATCGCCGTCTGGGTCCCCAGCGGCTCCGGAGTCCTGGGCATTATGAACAGCAAAACCAACACCGGATGGCTGCCCACGATTTTCGGACAGAAATACGCCATCAATATCATCGTTGTCGCCGTCCTGACCGTATTCATGTTTATTTACCTGAAATACAGCAAGCACGGCTACGAAATTGCCGTCGTGGGTGAAAGTGAAAACACAGCCCGCTATATCGGCATCAATGTCCGGAAGGTGGTCATTCGTACTGCCGCGCTCTCCGGCTGCATCGCCGGTCTGGCCGGCTTCCTGCTCATGGCCGGTAGTGCGCACACGGTTTCCAGTACGATCGCGGGCGGCAACGGCTTTACCGCAGTGCTTGTCTCCTGGCTCGCCAAGTTCAATCCTTTTGTCATGGTCCTGACCAGTGCTCTGATTGAATTCCTGCAGAAAGGCGCGGGGGAGATCGCTCAGGCCTTCCGTCTATCCAACGATATTGCCGACATTGCTACCGGTATCATTCTGTTCTTCATCATCGGCAGCGAGTTTTTCATCAATTACCGCGTCATTTTCCGGCACAAAGCGCACAAGGAGGGTAAATAAATGTTCTCGATCCTGACCTCATTTCTGCACTCTTCTATCGTACAGGGCATTCCGCTCTTATACGGCGCAACCGGCGAGATTCTGACCGAAAAGAGCGGTCACCTGAATCTGGGGATCCCCGGCATCATGTATGTGGGCGGCATTTCCGGCATTGTCGGCGGCTATCTGTACGAGCACTTCTGCGAAAAACCAGTCGCGCTCCTGTGCATCCTGATTCCGCTTGTGTGCTCCCTGCTCGGCAGCGGTCTGATGGCCCTCATCTACTGCTTCCTGACCGTAACGCTCCGCGCAAACCAGAACGTCACAGGCCTTGCTCTGACCACCTTCGGCACGGGCATCGGCAACTTCCTCGGCGGCTCCCTCCTTTCCTTCTTCGGAGAAAGCGGATCCATCTCGCTGCTCACGATCGGCAAATGGTACAAGGCGTATCCGGCCTTTGCGGATAAGCTCGGCGGATTCGGGGAAGTCTTCTTCAGCTACGGCTTTCTGGCTTATCTGGCCGTGATCATTGCCCTGTGTGCGCAGTATTTCCTGACCAAAACCCGCGCCGGGCTGAACCTGCGTGCTGTCGGTGAGAATCCGGCGACCGCCGATGCCGCCGGCATCAATGTTTCGAAATACAAATACTGGTCCACGATCATCGGCGGCATGGTTGCCGGTCTCGGCGGCCTATATTTCGTCATGGACTACACCGGCGGGACCTGGACCAACAACGGCTTCGGCGACCGCGGCTGGCTTGCCATTGCCATCGTCATCTTCGCCCTCTGGAAACCGGCCCGTGCCATTTGGTGCGCCTTCGTCTTCGGCGGCCTGTACATCTGCGCCGTTCTGATCCCCGGCCTCACCTCGGCAGCCAAGGAAGTCATCAAAATGGCCCCGTATATCGTGACGGTCTTAGTCTTAGTTCTCTCCAGCGTGCGCAACCGCCGCGAGAACCAGCCGCCGGCCCACCTGGGGCTGAACTACTTCCGCGAAGACCGGTAAAAGAGCAGTCAAGGCATAAAAAACGAGGCGCGCGCAGCGCCTCATTTTTAATTGCGTATAAAAAAGAGATTTTCTTTTTACCTTTCTTAGAATTGACTTAACTGAAATCTACCATATTATTGAGCCCGCCCACATTTAGAACATATTCCATTCACGTAAGAATGATCCTGTTTATATATTCCGTAACAAGAACTACAAACCACATTATGATATGATGCATTTAGTTGTGAGTAAGTTCCTGTTGTTGATGAAGAATGATTATGTTGGTGAGTGACAACCTTCATTCCCCAAATATCCTGTGTCGTAACTTGTTTCAATGTACTGTAAGAACCATACATGATATTACTGCTTTGACTAATATCCCCCAATCCATATGCATGGCCTATTTCGTGCGCAATTGTTCTGTTCCTTCCATTGACGTTTGTATAACTCCCCAGAAAATTCACGGAGTAAATAGTAATTGTAAACTTTGTTCTATGGCCATTGGAATCAACTGAAACAACCAATGTAGATGCAGTTGCGTCTGAGGCGGCATCACTTGCAATAATCAAGCCTTTTGCCGTGCTCTGAGAAGTATATCCCATAGAGATATTTGTCCCCCACAGTGCAATGCCATTAGAAAGATAAGTTGAATATGTGTTATACGTTGTTGATGAGTCAAATGTATAATTTGACGTTTTAACCCCCATATGACCACTTTGTGTCGAATAAGCCCATCCGGACACAGAAGTATTAGCCGATGTTCGTGCCAAAGATGCCGCTTCAACTTTTGAACCACTAAATGAAAAGCAAAGAACAAAGGCAAGTACCCATCCGAATAACCGGGATTTCATTTTCCGTATCATTTTCCCTTCCCCTCATACAGACTATTGACAGCCTTCTCAGCCGTCATACCGGCTTTCGCTTCCTGATAGTCCGACAATTCTGCTCTTCCCGCCTGAACATTCAGGAACTCAGCCATTTCCTCCGATAATCCTGCTCCTTTTTTAAGAAGATAAGCGCCTGTTTTCGGTAAACGCAGGATGTAGTCGCACACGGCGCTATAATCGAGGGGACTGTCGGTTTTTTCCGCGCTTTGCAGGAAGAAAATGTACTCCTCTCCTTTTTGGATCAGCGCTCCCTCTTCTGGCATACGTCGACTGCTCATCTCATTCCAGACACTCAAGCTGTCCGCGTCCACTTCTTTCGAATGCGCCGACTGATAAAGGATCTCTTCAGGCTGGACAGTCAGCCTCGTTCCGTATTCTTTGCGGGTTATTTCTTTCGTATATTCGATGCAGACCTCCTCAGAATCAACGATCCTGCAAACGGCAACCAGGTCGAAATCAGTGAAGGCATCATAGAAATCCGCCGGAAGCCATTCCGTTTCTGTTCTGACCGGTGCTGCCAGTGGTGTCACAGAATGGACAACCACCGGTATTTTGTTTGTTTCAGAAGAAATAGTTTTTTTCACGGCATCCGCCAGTTTACCATGCTTTTCCATCACACCTTGGAGTATGAATGCCGCACAGATAACAAAAACAACACCAACAGAAATTATTACTTTCTTTTTCATTTTTCTCTCCTTTCTCTTTTTGTGACCCGCTCACTACTTATATTCTAAAAAAGTTCCATGTAAAAAGGAATCACCAACTGGTAAAAGAGCATATAAAAATAATTTAAGCTGAGTATTCCTTTACGGCTTTTTGAAAGTCTTTCGCAAAATCAAGCACTTCTTGTCTGGCACTCTTTTTCCAATGGATACCATATGGAGTTGACCATTCCCAATCCACCGGTAGATTCACCATTCCCGGATGAATATTGTCCCAAATATTGAACCCAAGCAATATTCTATTACCTTGAGCACATTTATTGATAACCTCTAAATCATAAAACACCTGAGCCGTTTCAAGCTTGATTTTTGGATACTTTTTCTCTACAAATTCTTTAAATCGCCGTGTCAGCTTCGGGTTGCCTCTCGAAGGAAAGAACAGTGTCTCTCCTTCCAGGTCTGCATATGTCAAGCTTTTCTTCGCTGTCAGTCGGTGCGTTATGGGGACGATACAGGTGAGTTCTAACTTATCAAAACTCACAAATTCAACTTCTGGATAGTTGTCAAAGGCTTCTTCTATACCGAACCCAATCTCAGGCATCTGCCCTACACCAACGGTTCTCGAGACATTTATATTGGTATTATACTGAATCAGGACTATTTTATATTTCCTCAGATTCTTTGAAGATAAGTAGATTGTTTGAAAGTCATCCAATCGGGTTAATGGACTATTGCCTATTCTGATCGGATCCATCTCAGTTGACGCCGCCTTTTTAGTCTTAGCTACGATATCCTCAGCCGCAAGAATCAGTCGGGGACTTTCCCGGTAAAAAACCTGTCCGGCAGGCGTGAGTTTCACACCTCTTGCTTCCCGTTCGATCAGTTTTACCCCGATCAGTTTCTCCAGATCATCGATATGATTACCTACACTTGCCGGTGTCACATGCAATTTCTGTGCAGCTTTCGTAAGACTGCCGCATTCTATCGCTTTCATAAAACTATCGATATGGTGGTTATACATCTTCTTCCCCCATTAGCGGCTTATTCAGCTTTTCCTTGAAGAGACAACTTATCTGTTGCCGTAACGAATTGAAGAGTAAAAATCTTTCTGCGATCAGACCAATTGATGAGGTCTTGCAAAGAGAAAAGATGCTCCTCTTGGCCCCGAACGCCATCCTTATATTTTTATTATATCACGATCTATTACTTAAGAAAAGAGTTTTTATATGTACGCAGATAAGCCCAGTGCTGTCTGATGCGAATAGGTTCCCTTATCAAATCAAGCCCCGAACAGACGACCATTCGGGGCTTTCGTGGAGGTGATTGTCTATACTGCCTATCCCGTTATTGAGCATTCTTTATGACAAACTCGGCAAGTTTGTCAAGGACGTCACTCTTTACCGGGTGATAGAAACGCAGTACTGAACCGTTTTCAGCAAAAACAGAGATGTCTTTCTGTGAGTGAAACATGACTCGAATACACTGATCCTTCCCGCATTGAAAAGATAAGATCATTGACTTATCCGATCCTTGGCTCACCCATCCGTCATCTTTCTGTTTCGAGCTGACATTTCGAAAATCTCCCCTGTACTTGGTAGCGCTAAGCATTTTCATGATCTCCGAATAATCATTCGTTTGACCCAAAGAGGTAAGCGTATAATCTTCTGCCTTCAAGCTTCCGTTCTCTATCGAGAAAACCGTAAGATTTGCCTGAAGCTTATCAACCTCTTTCGCTTCAACAGGAAGGATTTGAGCGAACGAACGAGGCCAGAATCTCCAGGCAAGCAGCATGGTGAGAACGACCGCAGCTGCGACACATGCGACAAGAAGGATTGTCCGTTTTTTCATCTCTGTTCTCCTTTTTGTTATATTGTATTGTAAAAGGGTTCAGTAATTTCAGAATAGCACGGTTTTTTGATTATCGGTATCACCAATCTTTAAACGATTGTTTAATAAATCTATACACTGGATGGTACGCCGTTTGACAAATGCAAATACCCCGGACAGCCTGACCTATCCGGGGGTCGGTGGAAGGAGCAGATGCGTATCCTTCCTTTATTTGTTTTTCAGATAGAGGGTGATCAGACGGGTCAGGCCGTCCAGGATCAGCGCGATCCCGAGCGCCAGCGTGTACTCTTCGACCGTTTCCTTCGGGATAAGGAGGAAGCTGACGCCGAAAATACCGCAGACAGCTGTTTCCGCCACGTAAAATGCCTTGTGCGAGGTCTTTCTGGCCTTCGAAATGTACAGACTCTGGCGGTAAGCTAACGCGAGAAAGAGCACCGCGAAGATCAGACTTCCCAGGAGGAAGGCCGCATCCTGTTTGACGATCAGGACGATAAAAAGCGCTATCATCGCGATCGCGATGTACATCCGGTCGCGCAGGCCGGCCGTCCTGCCCTTTCGATCCCGAAAGCGCCTGACTGTAACGTAGATCTGGTAGGCGGCGACCAGCCCCATGGTGATCAGGGCGGCATAGTCGAGCAGGTGATCGCCGCTCAGCAAGCAGAGGATGAGGCCGATCAGGGCGATCGCGCCGCCAAGCACAATGTCCTTGTAGCCATCCGCAAAGAGCGCCCGCCCCGGCCTTGCCGCCGGCGGAAGCTGCTCTTCCAGAAACTTCTTCGGGAGTTCGATGAAGTTCTCACGGGTCGTCTTGCTGCTGCGTCTGAGCTCAAGAAGCACGTCCAGGAAGCGGTCCAGGGTGATTTCATTTAAGTCCTTCGTGCCGCCGACGCTGAGCGCGTCGAAAAGCTCGTCCACCAACAGCCTCCGCTCGTCCTGCGGCTGCTCGCTCAGCCAGGAATTGATCACATGCATCGTCCACTCGGCCTTCTCGCTGGGTTCTCCCCTCGAGAGCTCGCCGTGATCAATCTCCCAGGATGCGAGCGCGTGCTGGCCGAGCCCCTCCGGATTCACACTCTTGATGATGCGGGTGTCGGCGATCTTCGTCTCAAAAAAGCGGCCGATCAGGTCAAATTCCGGGATCACCGCGGTCACCTTCGGTTCGATCCGCCGGATCAGCGCCAGGTCGTAAACGTCCTCGCACATGCCGGGACCATCCAGCATATAGATCCGCTTTACCTTCTCAAGTTCCTCGTCACTTTGCTGAGCAGCCGCGAAAATGACCTGATTGCCGCCCTTGGAGTGCCCGCCCATATACCAGGCATCCGCCTGCGACAGGACACGTTTCGCGTAGTCCGCCGCCATCTTCTGGGCATCCGTTCTGGTGAAGGCAATCATGCAGTCTTCCTTCCAGCCGGCAAGCGACGAATCCGTGCCGCGGTAGGCAAGAAAGTTCATGTCGCCTTCATCATGGAAGCTCATCGCCGCAAACTGCAGAGGCGGGGCCGTCTGCAGGATGTCTTCATGATTCCGCACGCTAAGCTCACCGAAGCGTTTTGACAGGCAGGCTGCCCTGGCGATATCGGAGCTCCCTCCGTCAGGGCCGGTAAGCTGCGGCAGGGACTGTCCGTTCTCCAGGAACGGCAGCAGCTCTTTCAGCTTTATTTCCGTCCGGCCGTCCGTAAAGAGCATCTTCATGTCAAAATAGGACAGCATACAAAGGACTAACGCATCGGCATCCCGAAAAGGATACTCCTGGAAATCATACGCTCCCGTCCACAAAATATAATCCACAAGGTTCTCATCTGACGGGGTCAGCTTCTCGATCAGTCCGAACGGCATGGCAGCCTCCTTCCTCTTAACACTTAAAAGAAAACCGGGAAAAGCAGCGCTCTTCCCGGTATTTTATCCATGCAAAACTTTAGACCAGTTCCAGCTGGACCATCATTGCAGCGTCACCGCGGCGCGGCCCGATCTTGGTGATGCGGGTATAACCGCCCTGACGATTGACGTACTTCGGTGCGATCTCATCGAACATCTTCTCAACAAGATCAACCTTCACCATCTTGCGGCCCTTGGCGTCAGGGGTCTGCGCGCCATAGAGAACCTTAAGCATCTCACGGCGGGCATGCAGACGGGACGGGCTGTCCTTCTTGATGGTCTTCTCGATGGTTTCGTACTCCGTGACCTTCTTGCCGTCAACGACAGTCTTGACACGGTTGCCATCTTTATCTTTCTTCACGACCTTGGCCTGTACGGTCACGGTCTCGAAGTTGTCCTTTTCTTTTACGGCAAGCGCAATGTATTTCTCAGCAATCTTGCGGACTTCTTTGGCGCGGGTCTCGGTGGTTTCGATCTTCCCGTGCAGCAGCAAAGAAGTGGTAAGGCTTCTGAGCATGGCCTTGCGCTGGCTGGCCGTTCTGCCAAGCTTTCTGTAATGTGCCATTTTATTTCCTCCGAAATATTCCCTTATTGTTCGCTGTTCTTCAGCTCAAGGCCGAGTTCTTTCAGCTTCGCCAGAACTTCTTCTAACGACTTGCGGCCCAGGTTCCGAACCTTCATCATGTCTTCAGACGTGTGATTGCAAAGTTCTTCCACGGTATTGATACCGGCTCTCTTCAGGCAGTTGAACGAACGGACTGACAGCTCAAGCTCATCGATATTCATCTCCAGAGCCTTATCGCGCTCAGTATTGGCCTTCTCCACCATCACTTCTTCCGCCTTTGCGCTTTCGGAAAGGTTGATGAAGAGGGACAGATGTTCGCTCATGACTTTGGCAGCCAGGCTCACCGCATCATCGGGAGACAGGGTGCCGTTGGTCCACACCTCAAGTGTCAGCTTGTCGAAGTCCGTGATCTTACCAACACGGGTATTCTCCACGGTGGCGTTTACACGCTCGATCGGCGTATAAATCGAATCCACTGCGATCGCACCAATAGGCATATCTTCGCTCTTGTTGCGATCCGCACTGACATAGCCGCGGCCCTTGGTGATGGTCAGTTCCGCTGTGAAATGGGTATCGGGGCCGCCGCTTAAGGTCGCAATGACCAGATCGGGGTTCACGATCTCCATGTCGGAATCCAGCTTGATATCGGCGGCGGTGACAACGCCTTCACCGCTGACATCAATATATCCCATCCGGGGTTCCACGGAATCACTGTTGCTCTTGATTGCCAGGCTCTTCAGGTTGAGGACGATCTCCGTCACATCTTCCTTCACGCCGGGAATCGTGGTAAATTCATGCAGCACGCCGCCAAATTTTACCTGGCTCACCGCCACTCCGGGAAGCGAGGAAAGCATAATTCTGCGCAGAGAATTGCCCAGTGTGGTGCCATATCCTCTTTCCAGGGGCTCTACAACAAAACGTCCATAGGTCTTGTCATCGGAAATCTCAGCGATTTCAATATTGGGCTTTTCAAAATCTAACATGTGTGCTCCTTCCGGAATATGTGCGGGTTGACTCTTAATTATTTGGAGTACAACTCAACGATGAGCATCTCGTCAACCGGGACGTCGATCATTTCACGGGTCGGCAGCTGCAGGATGGTTACCTTGCGGGCTTCAAGATCGCTCTCCAGCCAGGCAGCAACGCCGCGGCCCTGCGTGGTTTCCACGATATCCTTGAAGCGCTGGGATTCCTTCGCACCTTCCTTGATTTCGATCACGTCACCGGCTTTCACGCGGTAGGACGGAATGTTGACGCACTTTCCGTTGACAAGGACTTCTCTGTGGTCTACGATCTGACGCGTCTCACGACGGGTCCGGCCAAGACCGGCACGGAACAGCACATTATCCAGTCTCGTTTCAAGAAGGATCATCAGGTTTTCACCGACCATACCCTTCATCTTCGAGGCCTTCTCATAATAATTTCTGAACGGCTTCTCCAATACGCCGTAAATGAACTTGGCTTTCTGCTTCTCACGAAGCTGCAGGCCGTATTCACTGGTCTTTTTATTGGATTTCTTGGTATTTCTGTGTGACTTCTTGTCGATTCCGAGATACACGGGATCGAGGTCGAGAGCTCTGCATTCTTTTAATACGGGAACACGATTAACTGCCACTTTACTCTACCTCCATTAAACTCTTCTGCGCTTGGGCGGACGGCATCCGTTGTGAGGAACGGGTGTAACATCCTGAATGCTGAGGACTTCAAGTCCAGCTGCCTGAAGCGCGCGAACCGCTGCTTCGCGGCCCGAACCGGGGCCTTTTACAAAAACGTCGACGGATTTCAGTCCATGGATCAGAGCGGCTTTCGTGGCAGTCTCTGCTGCCATCTGCGCTGCATAAGGAGTTGATTTCCTTGAACCTCTAAAACCAAGGCCGCCGGCAGATGCCCACGATAACGCGTTGCCCTGAGTATCGGTCAGAGTCACGATCGTGTTGTTGAAAGATGCCTGAATATGCGCCTGGCCACGTTCAACGTTTTTCTTGACACGCTTTTTAGTCACTTTTTTTGCTGACGCTTGCTTTGCCATTGAAAACTAACCTTCCCTTATGGGGTTCCTTTCTTAAATTGAATTCGCGAATAAGTACTTACTTATTTCTTCTTGTTCGCAACAGTCTTCTTCGGGCCTTTACGAGTACGTGCGTTGTTCTTGGTATTCTGACCACGAACCGGCAGACCTTTTCTGTGGCGGATACCGCGGTAGCAGCCGATTTCCTGCAGACGCTTGATGTTGAATGCAACTTCGCGGCGCAGATCACCTTCAACGACCTGGGTGGATTCAATGATCTTGCTGATGCGGGCGACTTCTTCGTCCGTCAGATCCTTTACCCGGGTGTTGGGGTCAACGCCGGCATCCTTCAGGATACGGTTGGAACTGGTGGTACCGATACCATAGATGTAGGTCAGGCCAATCTCGACACGTTTGTCTCTCGGTAAGTCAACACCTGAAATACGAGCCATGTGTATTTTTCCTCCAATTAATTATTAACCCTGACGCTGTTTATGCTTGGGGTTCTCACAAATGATACGGATACTGCCCTTGCGCTTAATGACTTTGCATTTCTCGCAAATGGGCTTTACGGAAGATCTCACCTTCATGGTTTTTTTCTCCTTTTTGCATGGGCGCACAAAATGCGCACCTGTAAATGTAGCACATCCAAAGATCTTGTGCAAGCAGTTTTTTACTTATCGCGCCAGCTGATACGGCCTTTTGTCAAATCATAAGGGGACAACTCGACCGTCACTTTATCGCCGGGCAGGATTCGGATGTAATTCATACGCAGCCGACCGCTGATATGGGCCAGAACTTCATGACCATTCTCCAGTTCAACACGGAACATGGCATTCGGCAGCGTTTCCAGAACCTTTCCTTGAAGCGCTATCGCATCGGTTTTTGACATTCAATATCTCCTTAAATTGAGGTCCGGCCACCGGGGAGCGAAAGAATCTCCGGAGCGCCATCGGTGATGAGAATCGTGTTCTCGTAGTGTGCAGACGGTTTCCTGTCCGCTGTGAGGGTGGTCCATCCGTCATCCAGGAAATCCACCATCCATGTCCCCATATTGATCATGGGTTCAACGGCGATAGTCATTCCTTTCCGCAGACGGATGCCGCGTGATCTCTGTCGGAAATTCGGGACCTCGGGGGCCTCATGCATGTGTCTCCCGATGCCGTGTCCTACGAGATCTTCCACGATGCCGTAGCCAAGCGGCTCGATGTAGTCGGAGATTGCAGCGCCGATATCGTGCAGATGTGCACCGTCCGTTGCTGCAGCGATCCCTCGGAAAAAGGCTTCCTTTGTCGCATCGACAAGCTTCTGCTTCTCCGGATCACCGCTTCCGATCACATAGGAGCGGGCGGCATCCGAATGAAAGCCTTTGTAGATCAGACCGGCGTCCAGGCTGACCAGGTCGCCGTCCTTCAGAATTCGCTTGTCGGTCGGGATCCCGTGTACCACTTCTTCATTGACCGATACACAGATGGATGCCGGATAGCCGTTGTAATTCAGAAACGAAGGAATGCATCCGCGCTTGCGGATCAGTTTTTCTCCGAGACGGTCCACGTCCTTGGTGCTCATGCCGGGCTTAAGCGCGGCGGCCAGTTCTTCATGAACCTCCGCGAGATACTGCCCGGCAATTCGCATCAATTCGATTTCCCGTTCTGTCTTAATTGTGACAGCCATCTTTATCACCCAGAAGTCCGGTCAGAAGCGCATAGGTTTCATCCTTGGGAAGCGCTCCGTCGACCCTTGCTTCCTTGCCAAGGCCGCGGTAGTAAGCGGCAATGGGTTCTGTCTGTTCATGATAGACATTCAGGCGTTTTAAAACCGTTTCCGGTTCATCATCGGCCCGTCTCACGACAGGGCCGCCGCAGCGGTCGCAGACACCGTCCACCTTGGGCATCAGTCCATTGGTGTTGTAGCTCACACCGCAGGAAGAGCAGACCAGACGGCCGCTCATACGGCGCACGATCTCCTGATCATCCACGATCAGATTGATCGCATAATCGATCTCGTCTCCCTCGTCCGCGAGAGCCTTGGTCAGCGCTTCCGCCTGGAAAAGATTCCGGGGAAAGCCGTCCAGGATCCAGCCGTTTTTGCAGTCATCCTGCTTCAGACGGTCCAGAACCAGATCGACAGTGAGCTCATCCGGGACCAGAAGGCCTTGATCCATATAGCTCTTGGCCTTCAGTCCCAGCTCTGTTCCGTTTCTCAGATTGGCGCGGAAAATGTCGCCGGTAGAGATGTGCGGAATGCCATAATCATCAGACAGATGCGTTGCATGTGTGCCTTTACCGGCACCAGGCGCGCCTAAAAGTACGAGTTTCATGCTGCTTGCCTCAATCGTTCAGGAAGCCCTTGTAAGAGCGGACAGTCATCATCGATTCGATCTGCTTGAGCGTTTCAAGGATGACACCCACAATAATGATCAGCGAAGTGCCGAAGAAGCAAAGGGAGCTTCCGACACCGGTAAGACCGGTCAGCACGATGGGGATCACAGCGATGATTGCCAGGCCGCAGACACCGATGAACACGATGTAGTTCAGAATTCTGTTCAGGTACTCGCTGGTCGGCTTGCCGGGACGAATGCCGGGCACGAAGCCGCCGTTCTTCTTCATGTTGTTCGCCACCTCATTGGGATTGAAGGTGATGGACGTGTAGAAGTAAGCAAATACCACGAGCAGGAACAGGTAAATCAGCAGACCAACCGAATAGATCGGTTCCTTCGGATTGCACCAGTAATTCTGGCTGAGGGCCTTGATCACATGGCCGCCGAAGGTCTTGGGCTGGCTGATATCCTTGCCGGCAAATGCAGCGATCATCGCCGGAAGGGACAGCAACGAGCTTGCGAAGATCACGGGGATAACACCGGCCGTATTGACCTTGATCGGGATATTGGAGGACTGGCCGCCCACCATTTTCCGTCCCTGTACCTTCTTGGCATACTGCACAGCAACACGGCGTTCGCCGTCCTGCAGGTAGACCGTGAAGACCACAAGGGCAAAGATCAGAGCCAGGATCAGGATCGCGCTCAGGATCGCGACGGTGACGTTCTTACCCTTCACAAAGGTATTGTAGAGGATACCGAAGTCTCCCGGCAGACCGGACAGGATGTTCACAAGCAGCAGGATCGAGATACCGTTGCCGACGCCCTTTTCCGAAATGCGCTCGCCGATCCACATCAGAGCTGTAGAACCGGATGTCATCACGATAGCGACCAGAGCTACATTATACCAGGTATAATTGTTCAGGTAGCCGCTGCCGAAGCCGATGGCCATGGACACGGACTGGATCAGTGCAAGTGCCACAGTCAGGTAACGCGTGATCTTATTAATTGTCTTTTTGCCTTCTTCGCCCTCCTTGGACAGCTCCTCCAGACGCGGGATCGCAATCGTGAGCAGCTGTACAACGATGGATGCCGTGATGTAGGGAGAGATGTTCAGGGCAAATACAGACATGGTCGCGAAGGAGTTGCCGGTGATCACATTGAAGAAGTTGAACGAGGAGTTGTTCATGCTTTCGAACAGCGCTCTGATATATTCAATGTTGACACCGGGCGTCGCGATCTGGCAGCCGAAACGCACCAGAAGCACCATCAGCATGGTGAAGAGCAGGCGCTTGCGAATATCGGCGACCTTAAACGCATTGGCAATGTTTTTAAACATAGGCCCCTCCGTTTACTCGGCTTCGACCGTTCCGCCTGCCGCTTCGATCTTGCTTTTTGCGCCTTCGCTGACCGCAAGGCCCTGAATGGTGAACTTCTTGGTAAGTTCGCCGTTTCCAAGGATCTTGATGCCATCTAACGGGTTCTTTACCAGACCGGATTCCAGAATGGCTTCTTCAGTAATGACGGATCCATCCTCAAAACGATTCTGCAGCGCGTCAAGATTGATTGC
Organism: Lachnospiraceae bacterium UBA6987; assembly: GCA_002449955.1. Lineage (GTDB taxonomy): Bacteria > Bacillota > Clostridia > Lachnospirales > Lachnospiraceae > UBA6987. The sequence continues at coordinate 4,507 of DJYD01000026.1, read as the reverse complement.
CACTTCCTTGCGGGAGTTGATGTTGGTGAACCCACGCTTCGGGAGGCGGCGGAACAAAGGCATCTGGCCGCCTTCAAATCCGGGACGAGGTGCTCCGGAACGGGCTTTCTGGCCTTTGTGGCCCTTGCCGGCTGTCTTGCCGTTGCCGCTGGCGTGGCCGCGGCCGCGGCGGAAATCGTTGTGCGTAGAGCCTTCAGCAGGCTGAAGGTTCGAAAGATTTAATGCGCTCATTCTTCGACCTCCTCTACCTTTACCAGATGATTCACATGCCAGATCATTCCGCGAACGGCTTCGTTATCCGGCAGAGTCACGGTCTTGTGCATCTTGGACAGGCCAAGCGCTTCCGCCGTAGCTCTCTGTTTGGGGACCGCGCCGATAGGGGATTTGACCAGCGTGATTTTTAACATCTTTGCCATGATAATTTCCTCCTATCTCCTTAACCGAGGATCTCTTCCACGGACTTGCCGCGCAGACGGGCGATCTCTTCGGGGGTATACAGGCTCGTCAGGCCTTCGATAGCCGCAAGCACGACGTTGTGTTTGTTGTTGGAGCCCAGTGACTTGGTACGGATGTTGCGGATACCCGCTTTTTCCATCACCGCACGGGCAGGGCCACCGGCGATAACACCGGTGCCTTCAGGGGCCTTCTTCAGCATCACCGTGGCGCTGCCGAATTTGCCGATGAAATCGTGAGGAATGGAATCATTCTCATCACGGGGAATCTCTACGACGTGACGGGTAGCAGCTTCCTTGGCTTTGCGGATGGCTTCCGGAACTTCCTTGGCCTTGCCGGTGCCGGCGCCTACATGGCCGGCGCCGTCGCCTACGACGACGAGCGCTGCGAAGCGGGCATTACGTCCGCCCTTGACCGTCTTGGAAACACGTCTCAGTTCTACGAGAGTATCCGTAAGTTCAAGCGTACTCGGATCGATGATATTGCGTTTCATTCTCCTTACCTCCCTTAGAACTTCAGGCCGGCTTCGCGAGCCGCCTCAGCCAGTGCCTTGATTTTTCCGTGATACAGGAAGCCGCCGCGGTCGAAAACCACCTCAGTGATTCCGGCTTCAAGCGCGCGCTTCGCGATCAGGGTTCCGACGTAGGACGCCGCTTCCACATTGTTGGTCTTTTCCAGTTCGGCCTTCGCTGCAGATTCCAGCGTAGAAGCAGCCACTAAGGTCTTCTGTGCGTCATCATCGATGATCTGCGCATACATGTGGCTGTTGCTGCGGAATACCGCAAGACGAGGTCTTTCAGCAGTGCCGGAGAAATGGTTGCGGATTCTCTGGTGCTTTTTGATGCGATTATCTTTACGATTATCTTTGCTTACCATAACGAACCTCCTTATTTCTTACCGGCCTTGCCGACTTTACGACGGATGGTTTCATCCGCGTACTTGATGCCCTTGCCCTTGTACGGTTCCGGACCGCGCTTGCTGCGGATCTCGGCGGCGTACTGGCCGACCTTTTCCTTGTCGATGCCCTTGACGATGATCTTGTTCGCGGTCTCGCAAACCGATTCGATACCTTCCGGATCGATCATTACGACCGGGTGGGAATAACCGAGCGTCAGGGTCAGCTTGTTGCCTTCCTTGGCAGCACGATAGCCGACGCCGTTGATTTCAAGAGTCTTGGTATAGCCTTCGTGCACACCCTTGACCATGTTGTTGATCAGGGTACGGGTCAGACCGTGCATGGACTTTTCTCTCTTCAGATCGTTGGGACGGGAGACCTTGACCTCACCGTTTTCCACTTCGATCTTCATTTCGGGGGGCAGAACTCTTGTCAGTTCCCCCTTAGGACCTTTTACCGTCACTTTGTTATTTTCTGCGACCTCCACGGTTACGCCCGCGGGGATCACGATAGGCATTTTTCCGATGCGTGACATTTCGCCTTTAAACCTCCAATATAATGGGATACTTACCAGATATAGGCAAGAACTTCGCCGCCGACGTTCTTCTTGCGGGCTTCCTTATCGGTCATCACACCTTCATTGGTGGAGACGATGGCGATGCCCAGACCGCCGAGGACCTTCGGCATTTCTTCCGCGCCGGCATACACACGCAGGCCGGGTTTGGAAATGCGGGACAGACCATGAATGACTTTTTCGTTCTTGTCTTTGCCGTATTTCAGGGTCACCAGGATATTCTTCCGGGTGCCTTCTTCCTGAATTTCATAAGCTTTGATATAGCCTTCCTGCAGCAGGATCTCGGCGATAGAGGCCTTGATCTTGGAAGAGGGAATGCTTACAGTATCATGCTTTGCCGTATTGGCGTTGCGGATGCGGGTCAGCATATCCGCAATAGGATCGCTCATAACTGCCATTTCACTAATCCTCCTTCTTTACCAGCTTGCCTTGCGAACGCCGGGGATTTCACCCTTGTAAGCCAGTTCGCGGAAGCAGACACGGCAGATGCCGTATTTCTTCAGGACGGCGTGAGGGCGGCCGCACAGGCGGCATCTCGTGTAGGCACGGGTCGAGAACTTCGGAGCACGTTTCTGTTTCATTTTCATTGATGTTTTAGCCATGGTGTCGCCTCCTTAGTTCTTCGCAAACGGCATATTGAAGAGGGTCAGCAGTTCTCTGGCTTCTTCATCCGTATTGGCGGTCGTTACGATGATGATGTCCATACCGCGGGTCTTGTCGATCTTGTCGTATTCGATTTCAGGGAAGATAAGCTGTTCCCTGATGCCGAGGGCGTAATTGCCGCGGCCGTCAAAGGCGTTCGGGTTTACGCCGCGGAAGTCACGCACGCGGGGCAGGGAAAGGTTGACCAGGCGATCCAGGAATTCGTACATCTTGTCGCCGCGCAGGGTCACCTTGCAGCCGATCTTCATGCCTTCACGAATCTTGAAGTTCGCAATGGACTTCTTCGCAGTGGTCATGACGGGCTTCTGTCCGGTGATGATTTCCATATCCTTCATGGCGCTTTCGAGAAGCTTGGCATTGTCCTTCGCTTCGCCGACGCCCATGTTGACAACGATCTTGTTCAGCTTCGGCACCTGCATGGTGTTGGTATAGCCGAACTTTTTCTCCATCGCAGGAACGATGTCACTCAGATACATTTCTTTTAATCTGCTGCTCACGCTATACCTCCTTAGTCGACCTTGACGTTGCCGTCAGCGGTCTTGGCCACGCGGATCTTCTTGCCGTCCTTCAGTTCGAAACCGACACGGACGGGCTTGCCGTTCACCACGAGCATTACATTGGACATATCGATGGTACCTTCTTTGTGGATGATACCGCCGTTAGGGTTCTGGGCGCTCTGTTTGGCATGCTTGGTGATCAGGTTCACGCCTTCGACTGTCAGACGGCCTTTGGCATGATCGATGCTCAGGACTTTGCCTTCGCGGCCCTTGTCTTTACCGGTGATCACACGAACGGTGTCGCCGACTTTGATTTTAGACATAGACATGTTCGTTTCCTCCTTACAGTACTTCCGGAGCCAGGGAGACGATCTTCATGAACTGCTTGTCACGAAGTTCTCTGGCGACCGGCCCGAAGATACGGGTTCCGCGGGGTGTTTTGTCTTCGCGGATGATCACAGCGGCGTTCTCGTCAAACTTGATATAGGAGCCATCCTTGCGGCGTGCGCCGTGCTTCGTGCGCACGACAACGGCCTTCACCACATCGCCCTTCTTCACCATACCGCCGGGGGCAGCATCCTTGACGGACGCTACGATCACATCGCCGATGTTGGCATAGCGACGGGTGGAACCACCCATAACGCGGATGCAAAGGAGCTCTTTCGCGCCGGTATTGTCAGCAACATTCAATCTGCTTTCCTGTTGAATCATAGCTTCTTCCTCCCGCCTTATTTCGCTCTTTCGATGATCTCTACCAGTCTCCAGCGTTTGTCCTTGGAGAGCGGTCTGGTTTCCATGACACGCACGGTATCGCCGATGCCGCAGGTGTTCTCTTCATCATGAGCCTTCAGTTTATAGGTTTTCTTGACGATCTTGCCGTACAGGGGGTGACGCACATGGTCTTCGATCGCGACCACGATGGTCTTATCCATTTTGTTGGAAACGACCTTGCCGACACGAGTCTTTCTCAGGTTTCTTTCTTCCATCTTACGGATCCTCCTTACTCAGCCTTGGCCCGAAGCACGGTCTGAATGCGGGCAATATTCCGTCTGACTTCAGTTACTCGAGCGGTATTGTTCAGCTGGTTGGTCGCGTTCTGGAACCGCAGGTTGAACAGTTCCTTCTTTGCCGCCGTCAGTTCTGCTTCCAGCTCGGCAGCGCTCTTCGCGTTAAGAGTCTTCATATAATCGTTAGTTTTCACTGTCTTCACCGCCTTCTTCCCTCTTGACGATCTTGCACTTCAGGGGGAGCTTGTGCATAGCCAGACGAAGAGCTTCTCTGGCAGTTTCTTCCGGAACACCGGCAATCTCGAAAAGCACGCGGCCGGGTTTCACAACGGCGACCCAGTATTCCACTGTGCCCTTGCCGGAACCCATACGGGTTTCAGCCGGTTTTGTGGTGACGGGCTTGTCCGGGAAGATCTTG
>DJYD01000011.1 GCA_002449955.1 Lachnospiraceae bacterium UBA6987 | reverse complement strand
CGTCCACTGCGGCATGATGTACGGGAAGATAAAGATCGAACTCAGGTATTTCTTAAAGCGAAGATTGGTCCTCGTGACCAGGAAGGCGAAAAATCCGCCGTAGAGGATCGCTACCAGGCAGGAAAGCACCGACATGACGATTGTGTTGAGCAGCGGCGTCCACAGATTCGCCTTGGCCATGCGGCTGGTGAACAGGTCGACGTAGTTGATGAAGGTGAAGCCTTCCGTTTTGCCTGTCAGGTACTGGTCGATCGACCCCACATGGATCTTCAGCGTGTCCTCGACGATGGCAACGATCGGCGCAAAGGTCGTGATCGTGCAGACGATCCCCATGATCACAAGGATCGTGTTCTGCGGCTTGCCGAAGAAGGACTTCAGATGATTGAAGAAGATCCGTAAGCGGTTTTTCGAGGGATTCGAACTGGTATTCATATATGTCCCTCCGGAATGATTTTGGAATGCGTATCAGACTGATCTGGGAAAAAAGCAGGACGCCGGCCGTTCGGTCGGCGCCCCGCGTCATCCGCTTGCGCAGAAATTATTTGGCCGTATATTTCGTCAGCATTTCGATCCAGGAACCGACAGAGAACGCAACGCTCGCGCAGTATTCGGGATCTTCAATGACCAGACGATCCTTCCACCAGTCATAACCCTTGTCGTTCAGCACAGGGAAATCCGTGCCGCCGCTGGTGGAGTGATGATACTTCTCCTCGGTGCCGGCCGCCACGGTCGGGTTGGAGGAGTAGCCGCCGATATCCTTGCCCCATGCGGAGAAGCCGTCGACGGTGCAGGTCATGTAGGCGATGAACGCGCAGGCAGTCCAGGGCAGCGGGCTGTTCTTGGTCAGGAACAGGTAGTGGCAGTAGCCGTAGCCGCCGAAGCCGGTGTAGCCGTCCTGATAGGCGGCGACCGTCACGTTGTTCTTGGAGACCTGATCGGACTCTTCAACGCTGCGCAGCTTGGAGTAAACAAGCAGACCGAACTGATCGGTCGCAGACTTCGCAACCAGCGTGTTGCAGATAGGGCCGTCATCGGGCTGGGCGTTGTAGCTTTCGACCCAGAGCTTGATCCAGGCCAGGGAGTACTTGCCGTTTTCGTCAAGGCCGAGGTCCTTGGCATCCTTTTCAACAGCCGCAACAGCGGTGTCGATATACGCCTTCTTGGAGGCATCCAGAGCATCATAGGCTTCTTTCAGCATCTTGGCGTATTCGGGCTTGGTCAGGGTCAGCAGGAAGTTCTTGCCGACGACTTCGGAGTCGATGTCCATGAACAGACCGTGTTCGCCTTCAGCAACGAAATCCCAGACGTTGGTGTAGGTCTTGGAACCAGTGTTGTTGAATTCGAAGATCTTGTTCAGCGTCTGCAGCGGCAGGAAGCCCTTGTAGGCGTCAGCGGTGGTCTTGTTGGCGTCCGCCCAATCCTTCGGGATGAAGGTCTTCAGGATGCCGGGCTGTACCATCTTGCTTTCGATCTGGTTGCCGTCCTGGATCAGGGTCATCGCAAAGGTACCCGTGGTCTTCAGGGAGTCAGCAGTCAGCTGATCGAAGATCTTGTTGTTTTTGGGCTGCTGCCATTCGAATTCCATCTTGTAGCTGGGATCGATGGTCTGCAGGTACTCGATGAACAGAGGCAGCGCGGATTTGCCGCGGCTGGAGTTGCCTACGCCGTAGAAGGTCTTGCCATTGGATTCTTCAATGGCTTTCTTGGCCAGTTCTTCGAGAGTCATGGTCTGAGCCTGGGCAATGATCTTGTCCACTTCGCTCTGCTCGCTCGGGGCTTCGGTGGAAGCGTTCGTTCCGCCGTTGCCGCCGCAGGCAGAAAGAAGACCGATGATCATCGTGCAGCTCAGCAGGATCGCAAGAAGCTTTTTCATAATCTTTCTTCTTTCTTCTTTTTTATTTGAAATGCCGAGGGCATTTCAGTGCATAAAATAACGGCATTCGCGCAGAGAGGGCGGAGTCTCTGAAAAGACCCCTTTTATCCCTATGTTCCGTGTTTCAGAAATGCCGTCTATAAAGTAACACTTACCTGTCAATTTGTCAATCTCTTTCGGGGTTTCCTGGGCTCGTTCGGCGCCGCAGAGGCATCCCGGTCTTCTTTCCGCATACGAAAAAAGCCCGCCTTCCGGCGGGCTCATCGCGCTCCCCGAGCAGGGCTCGAACCTGCAACACCTCGGTTAACAGCCGAGTGCTCTGCCATTGAGCTATCGAGGAATGTCTACAGAATAGATATACTCGCTTTTTCCCCCGATGTCAAGCAAAAAACCGCGGACAGATCCACGGTTTTTGAGAGCGGAAAAGGAGGGATTTGAATCTGAAGGGTCACTCAAAAAACGTTGAAAATAGGAGGTTTTTCACACCTTCACTTAGCTTTGGCCTCAGGTTTGGACTCAAAAAACGAACACAAATAACGTCAAAAGACGAAAAAACCGATCAGACGGAGGGATATCCTTACAAAATCTGACCGGGTTTTCTATTGCTTTGTAGAATGATTGTCCTTGGTGGATCAGGCAATTTCTCGCTGAGGCCAGCGAATCATTTCTTCTGCTTTTTACCAGCTTTGCCGAACCTGTACTCTGCAATAATATTGCAGATATTGTTCCACCAACTGCTTATGGTTGATTGGGAAACTCCCCAAAGCTTTGCGACCTCTGTCGGAGAGTATCCATTGTATACAATCTTTGTTATCAGCTCCCTTTGCAGATCCGTAAGGGAAAGAACTGCTTCCAGTAATGCGGGATCTTCCAGTTCATTGACCCACTAGAAAGTACTGTTGTGATCAATCTCCATCTCTACACTCAATGCTTGCATGTTTTTCTCCAGAAGAGGTTTCATACCCCACTCATCATTAAAGCCTTGCTTCTCTATGATGGCGTCCAGACTAACTGTCTGCTCTGCAAAAGCACGATTCCGGTTATGCGCCTTCCGATCATAAGTGCAAATCTCCTCGATCTTTTCTTCCGGCATTCCTGCCTTCCGCATTTGCTTTTTCTGAACGGCCGTTTTTTCGTTGAAGATTTTCTGCTCCCTTCCGTTATTCCATTCCATATTGTTCCATCCTTTCCGCCTGCTGCGGAGGTACGGAGGACACATATTCCGGGATGGGTCTTTCCTGTGCCATGACTGCACTAAAGGAAGGGTACCGATGCTGGACCAGAGTTTTTGGCTCTGAAGTCTCCGGCATATGTATCCTCAGCCCTTAATGCATGTCAGGCTTCTATATTTTGGCGCAAATACTATATGATATTTGCAGTTCCACGTTGTATGTGCTAAACTTTTTATGTCAGTCTTTTGCTCTGGCATGACTGTCCTCCTAATGTGTATTTCGCGTAACTGGCAGGTCACGCTTTTATTATACACTTTAGGAGTTTTTCTATCTGACTCATCGCTTAAGCTTTTTGGAACCACGCGACTATCGCGTGGTTTTCATCAGACAAGAAAAAGCTCCTGCAGCAGGAGCTTTTTCGGCAGACAGACGTTTAGAATTCATTTCATCCTTTTGAGCCGAAAGGCGCTGGATATCTGAAGATGATTCCCGGAAACGCAGCACAAATCGGACAAAACAGAGCGCTCACAGACAACCTGACAGCAGTTCGGATACCGGCTTTTTCCGCAGAGAAGCTTTTTTGCCTGAAGCAAACATTTTTTTGACGGCCGTGCCGCAGGCGGCTTCAAATGCCATGTCCGCATCGGTAATGACCAAACCGGCCAGATCGAAAGCACCTGCGTCGAAAAGGACGGGTGACATCGTGACCGACGGTCCGCAGACGATGCAGACGGCCTTCCGGCAAAGACGCAGAAAGCGGGGAAGATCCTTGCTTATTTCGTAATGACAGGGCAGATAGATCAGATCCTGCAGGGGAAGAAGGTAGTCGGCAGCCGCAAGAGGATACGCACCGAACTGATCCCCGAACATCGTGACTTCCGCCACGTCCTTTAATAGTGAGTCTACGACCGTGGAATCGCTGCCTATACAGGCGACATGCCTGTTTCGGGCATAGTTTCGGTATGCGATATACGGGTCATTCAGACGATCGTCACCCTCAGCAAAAAGCGTCCCGTTCTTCGCGGCGATCTCCGGTGTATTGTAATAGGCGTTCAGGGCCGCAACGCCTATGCCTGCCTCCACCATGTTCCAGGATCTCGACAGGGCTGCGACCTGCTTCAAAGGTGCACCTTCCGGCGAAAAGCGCCCCACGGGCGGACGGGACAGCGTGCGCAGCGTAACGGCTGTTCCGACGCCCAGTTCGCTTTCCACCACCGTCCAGAAGCTTCCGGCTACCACGCGTTTCACGTGCAGCGTTTCCGGTATGCCGTCGATCAGTCTGTCATACATTTCCCACATCTTTTCCGTTCCTTTCTCCGTTTCGGACCGCCTGACGAAGGCTTGTGTTCAGCCGGTCAGCTTCGCTCAGTTCTTTTAGATTCTCCCGATCCGTTTCATCCTGTTCCAAAACAGCCCGGATACCTCCGTTCTGTAGAATGATCCGTCTTCCGGCAGAGAGCGCCAGCAGGGGGTCATGCGTGGCGAGCAATACGATCTTTTTGCCCTGCGTCAGAAGCTTCATTGCTTCCAGACGGTCGATGCCCGCATTCTCGATCTCGTCGATCAGCAGGATCGGCGCAGGACTGATCATGACGGTATCCGCGATCATCAGCGCACGGGCCTGCCCGCCCGAAAGCCGGGTCAAACGGGTATCCTTCCGGAAACGCTCTCCGGAAAGCCTGTTGGCCATCTCAAAGCAGCGATCCACTATCGGTGCAGTATCTGACAGCATCCAGCTCAGAGCGTGCATCTCCAGAAATTCTTCTGCGGAAACGTCCATAACGAAATTCATATTCTGCGTCAGCTGTGCTACCAAGCGGCTGCCAAAGGAAAATCGACGGGCATCCGGTATCTCCGTGCCGTTAAATAGGATCCGGCGCCGGCTGGGCGTATCTGCCCGGGCTGCACATTCGATATCAGCCAGCAGCTGGCTTTTGCCCGAACCGGTTGGACCGACCAGACTGACAACGTCACCCGGGCAAAGCATGACGGAAATGTTTTCGGGCCGTCCGTCTTTGTCCGATCCTCCGACGATCTCCAGACTGCTTACACGGATATGAGCATCGGCGTCGGAGGTGTGAAAAGCAACCAGCAGGTCTGCCAGATCTGAAGCGGACAGCTGCATCTCCCGGAAGGAATCCGGCAGATCCTTTTCCAGGGCCTGCGGGAAAGGGAGAGACGCATCCAGGGTCAGAAGACCGTAGCTTTTCAAAAAATCCCGGCAGGCCGGGTATTTTTCGATCAGGGCCCCGAGCGGCAGCCGGTACAGTTCATCTTCCGTCATAGATCAAACTCCATAGGCCGGGTCATGCCAAGAGGATATTCCAGGCCGATCCGCTTTTCCCCCGTACAGTAGGCGCAGACGGAGGAGGGGGTGGTAAAGCGCAGGGAAAGGCCGCTCAGCGTTTCCTTTTCCGGTGCAAGGGCAAAGCTTTTGGCCAGCAGAAAAGCGCCCTGACCGGTCATGCCGTTGACCCGCAAAAGAGTGGCACGGGGATTCATTTTCCGGATATTGTATGCGAAGACTTCACGCTCGGCCTGAGAAACGAGATCGGCTTTGGTAACGACGATCACGTCTGCCATCCGCAGCAGAGGCCCCAGCTTGCGGGGGGTATGGATACCGGACAGGTTGTCGATGACGCAGACCGCCGGAATACCGTGGATATAAGGGGAACAGCGGTTGCACAGGCCGGCACTTTCTGTGATAAGCAGATCGAAGCCGCTCCGTACGGCCCAGTCGAAGGCGTCCGGCACATTCGTCACGAAATAATGGTCCGGGCAGAGCTTTCCCGCGTATCCGACCCGGACGGTGATCCCCACCGCCTCGTACTGTTCTTTATCGACAGCCGTCAGGCAGTCAAATTTCACGACCGCTGCCTTCTGCCCTGAGATCGAAGCCAGGGCGTGCAGGATCACGGAGGTTTTGCCGGAAGAAGGCGGTCCGGCTACCGTTATCATTTTCATCCCGGCTTTCTCCTTATGAAAGCAGCTTCTTCGGCAGGCAGACGTGGGCTTTTCCGCCGTGAAGCGACTCGATGCTGACGTCGATCTGATAAAGAGTCTTCAAAAGAGCGGAGTCCATGACCTTTTCCGGCGCACCGTCCGCGATCAGCTTCCCGCCGTGGACCGCAAGCACCCGGTCCGCGTACCAAAAGGCCTGCTCGGGATTGTGGGTGGACTGCAGCACCGTATAACCGTTCTGGGAAAGTGCTTTGATCTTCTCCAGTACACGAAGCTGGTTGCCGTAGTCCAGATTGGCGGTTGGCTCGTCCATCAGGAGGATCCTGGCCTGCTGAGCCAGCGCACGGGCGATCAGGACCAGCTGGCGCTCACCGCCGGAGATGCGGGTGAACATACGGTCTTTGAGATCCTGAATATTTAAAAGTTCCAGCGCCTGATCAGCGCAGAGCTCTTCTCTCTTGCCGGGAGAGTGCAGGCCGTCCACCGTGGCCGTGGTCCCCATCAGAACCGTATCCTTTACGGTATAATTAAAGATGGCGGCGGCCGACTGCGGAATATAGGCGACCCGGCGGGAGAGTTCTTTTGCGCTGAGACTGCCGGAATCCACTCCACTTATGAAAATTTCCCCGGAATATCCGGTAAGAAGACGGAGAATGCATTTGAATAACGTCGATTTTCCTACGCCGTTCGGGCCGAGCAGGCAGACGAACTCGCCGTCCGGGATCTGAAAGCTGATATCGTCCAGCACGGTCTTACCGCGGGAATAGGCAAAACGGACGTTTTTGACTTCGATTGACATGCCTCACTCCCTTCTCCGGATCATCAGATACAGGAAGAACGGTGCGCCGATCAGCGAGGTCAGGATCCCCAGCGGCAGCTCGATGGTGTAAAGGTTGCGGGCCAGATCGTCCACGAGCAGCAGGAAAATGCCGCCGATCAGGGCTGATGCCGGAATCAGGATGCGGCAGTCGTCGCCCACGAGTTTCCGTGCGATGTGCGGCATGACCAGACCGACCCAGCCGATGATGCCGCTGACGGAGACACTGGCTGCCGTCAGCAGTGTTGCCGCCAGAATAACGACGGTGCGCGTCAGCCGGGTGTTGATTCCCATGGTCTTGGCTTCATCGTCGTCCAACGTCAGAATATTGATCTTCCAGCGCAGCAGGAAGATCGGAACCATGCCGATCAGCAGCGGGATCCAGATATAGGACATCTTTTTCGTATCAGCGCCTGACAGAGATCCCATCAGCCAGTACGTAATGGCTGGAAGGGTGTTGTTGGGATCAGCAATCATTTTGATATAGGAATTCCCCGCCGAAAAGATGGAACCTACCATGATACCGGCCAGGATCAGGTTCAGGATCTGATTGCCGCGGCAAAGCCGGCTGAAAAAAAGGACCAGCAGCACGCAGACCATACTGGAGAGAAAGGCCCAGATCGTGATGGTCATGTTGCTCTTGCCGAGAAGGATCGCCAGAGAAGCGCCGAAAGCAGCCCCGGTGGATGCGCCCAGAATATCCGGTGCGCACATGGGGTTGCGGAAAATGCATTGGTAAGATGTGCCGGCAACAGCCAGAGAACTGCCGACCAGGATCGCAATCACGATACGCGGCAGGCGGACTAAGGTCAGCATGTTATTCTGTACCTTGGTCCAGTAAGGCTCGATCGGAAAGATCTTCGAAAGAAGGATCCCAAAGCACTCCCGGATGCTGATGTCAAAGCGGCCTATCAAAAGGGAAAAAACTGCCGTGACAAGCAGCAGCAGGAACATGAACACGAGCAAAGGAATCGATTTTTTACGGTTCAGAGACATAAAAAACAGCAGAAGGGGGGCTCAGCAGCCCCCCCTTGTCCTTTCTTTACTTGGGCATTGCGCCAGGCCCGCCCGTTAATTCGTTGTACATTTCGTCAGTCAATTCGCAATGATAGAACAGATCATAGAAGCGGACGATTTCCGTCTTAAGATCCCAGTCGAACTGATCCGGATACAGGATCTCAGCCAGCCAGATGATGCCGATATAGCGATTGACAGACGGATAGGAGACAAAACTCTGCGGCTCATTGGGCGAAACGTAGCAGTTTCCGTTCTTGACGGCCTTAAGTTCAGACCAGGCAGGATCCTTCATGACGATATCGTATTCTTCCGCGGTGGAAAGGAAGAGATATTCCGGATCCCAGGTCTGCAGCTGTTCCAGGCTGACGGTGGTGGAGCCGTACATCTTGCCGTCCGGGACTTCCACGACGTTGATGCCCATGTAGCTCCAGATCTCGTCGAAATACGTACCCCTGGCAATGCAGCCGGCGCCGGCACCGTCGGTCTTGCTGGCTGTAGCAAGCGTCTTCTTCTGCAGCGTTTCAAAAGCCTTGTCGGTCTGAGCTAAGATCCCCTCGATGTAGGCGGCAACAGTTTCCGCCTCTTCCTTCATGTTCAGCAGGTCGCCGAGCATGCGGTAGGCATTGCCGGAATTGGAGAACGATCCTTCAATAAAGACGCAGGGGATGCCGAGAAGTTCCTGCAGATTGTTGAGGTCCTCGGTAATAGTCGCCTTGGGTTCGCCGAAGTCGATGATGATATCCGGATTTAAGCGGGCGACTTCCTCCACGTTCATCTTGCTGCCGGTCTTGTACAGATCGCCGGTGATAGGCAGATCCTTATACTGCTGTCCGTAATATTTTAAAGCGCTGTCGGAGAAGGCGGAAGCCAGGGACGCAAGCTTATCGGAGCAGAGCGGCCACATGAACATCGCGGCCATATTGCCTGAGGGCAGAATGTGCTGGATGTTCGTCGGGATTTCCACCTCCCGTCCGACGGAATCGGTAAAGATGCGGGTCGCCGGCAGTTCCTCCGTAGTAGGTACAGCAGTTTCCTCCGCCTGCGTCTGGGTGGTGGGAGCCTGGGTGGCGGGAGCCTGAGTAGACGGAGCCTGGGTGGCAGGAGCAGTGCTCTCACCGCCTTTGGACGCGCAGCCCGTCAAGGCCGCAAGCAGCATCAGGCAGGCCATGGCAAGAGCAAAGATGCGATTATTCTTTTTCATACTTGGAAACCTCCTTTTGATCTTAATGCACTTTATCATGAGAAAAATGAGGCCGCAACCCCCCATGGGGGTTGAAAACGCAGTCTGTTTTGTTAAAATTGACATCAACAGGAGGATGGTATGGAGGATAAAGCAAAACAATGGGATAATGCCGCAGCGGAATTTCAGCGGACTTATGAATTGGGCATCAATCCCTATATCCGCGCATGCTTCAAATTCTGGACGGAGAAAGGGATGATCTTTCCCGGCTGCCGGGCGCTGGATGTGGGCTGCGGCGTCGGGAAATATGGAGTGATGCTGACCGCACGCGGTTGTGAGGTCACACTGACGGATATTTCGGAAAAGATGCTTTCCTTTGCCCGGCAGAATATGGAAACAGCTTTTCCGGGTACTTCCTGCCGGATCCTTTGCTGCGATTTTGATGAGGCGGACGTGAATGCGGAGGCGTTTCTTCCGCGTTTTGACTTCTGTTTTTCCACAATGTCACCGGCGATCCACGACAAAAAGACACTGGAAAAGCTGAATCTGCTGTCCTGCGGCTGGTGCTTTATCGCCGGCTTTACGGATTCGGATGCCGTGCTGCGCCGTCAGATACTGGAAGCGGTCGGTTTTTCCGAAGCGCAGACAAGGGAAGAAAAACCGGAGCTTCAGCATACGACGATGGCACAGCTGACGGAGATGGCCAGGGAACTGGGATATCATCCGGAGACCGTCACCGTTCCGTATGACTGGGCAGACCGGCGGACGCCTGAGCAACAGAGCGATCTTATGTGGAAACGGTATTATCAGCAAAGCGATAAGTCAGAGGAATACAGGCAGAAAACACTTGCTTATTTAATGCGGACAACTGATCCGGACGGGATGGTTGCGGATGCGGTCCACACGCAGGTGCAATGGCTTTTCTGGAAAGCAAAAAAAACGGAGTTGTAATCAATTGATATGCTACCCCCAAGTAGGACACCAGCCTGAAGACCAGCTTCTCTCGTAAATAACCGGTGTCTGGAGACGGGGCCCGCTTGCGTTATTTTTTACAACCTCGCACCTTGCCATCCGGCAGATGATTTGAGAGAATATAAGCTGACGATTTGCAAATACTTCCGCTATATGCGGTTCAGGAGGTAATCAAGATGCACAGATTTTTA
>DJYD01000019.1 GCA_002449955.1 Lachnospiraceae bacterium UBA6987 | reverse complement strand
TTCCAGAACTTCTTCAACAAGTTTGAGAAGAAGGCCGGCATGACCGGTACGGCCATGACGGAGGAAAAGGAATTCCGTGATATTTACGGCATGGACGTCATTGCGATCCCCACGAACGTCCCAGTCATCCGCAAGGATTTGAATGACCAGGTCTACAAGACCAAGCGCGAAAAGCTGCATGCGATCGTGGAGGCGGTAACTGCGGCCCATGCGAAGGGACAGCCGGTTCTGGTCGGTACCGTAACGATCGAATCTTCCGAGGAGATTGCGGCGATGCTCAGAAAACGCGGCGTCAAGCTGAATGTGCTGAATGCGCGCTATCATGAAATGGAAGCGGAGATCGTAGCCGATGCCGGCCGCCACGGCGCCGTCACCATCGCGACCAACATGGCCGGCCGTGGTACCGATATCAAGCTGGACGACGAGGCAAGAGCCGCCGGCGGCCTGAAGATCGTAGGTACGGAACGCCATGAATCCCGCCGCATCGACAATCAGCTGCGCGGCCGTGCCGGACGTCAGGGCGACCCCGGCGAATCCTGCTTCTACATCTCCCTGGAGGACGATCTGATGCGTCTGTTCGGCGGAGAGAAGATGCTGAACATGTTCAATTCCCTGAATGTGCCGGACAATGAACCGATCGAACACAAGATGCTTTCGAGCGCCATCGAGCGTGCGCAGAAGCGCATCGAGGGCAATAACTTCGGCATCCGCAAGGCGCTGCTGGAATACGACCAGGTCAAGAACGAACAGCGTGAGATCATCTATGCCGAGCGCCGCAAGGTGCTGGACGGCGAGAACATGCGCGGCGTGATCATGAACATGATCAGTGACGTCTGCGACGGCATGGTCGATGCCTGCATCGGGGAGGATGCACACCCGGATGAATGGGATCTGACAGAACTGAACCAGTCTCTGCTGCCGATCGTGCCGATTGCCCCCGTGACCTACGACATCGTGAAGGACATGAAGAAAAATGATCTGAAGCAGTATGTCAAGGAACAGGCGGTCCGGCTCTATGAAGAGAAGGAAGCCATGGTGGGCAATCCCGAGAAAATGCGTGAGATCGAGCGCGTGGTCCTGCTGCGCTCCGTTGACCGCCGCTGGATGAACCACATCGACGATATGGAACAGCTGCGCCAGGGCATCGGTCTGCAGGCCTACGGCAACAAGAACCCCGTTGTCGAGTACAAGATGCAGGGTTTCGATATGTTTGAAGCCATGACGGCCGGCATTCAGGACGACACCGTCCAGGCGCTGATGCATATTCGTCAGGAACAGAAGGTCGAGCGCGAGCAGGTCGCAAAGGCCATGGGGACCAACCGCGACGAAAGCGTGACCAAGGCACCGGTCAAGCGCGCAGAGATCAAGATCTACCCGAATGCACCCTGCCCCTGCGGCAGCGGCAAAAAATACAAACAGTGTCACGGTCGCCCCGGCGCCCCGAAACTGGACTGACAGGAGAATCATATGCTGGAACTTGACCAGTACAAAGCAACCTTAGGGACACTAAAGGAACCGTTGGAGGAGGTTAAGTCTTCCCTGGATCTGACCGGAAAGCAGAACCGGGCTTTCGAGCTCGAGAAAATGATGGAAGAACCGACCTTCTGGAATGACGCGGAAAAAGCCGCGAAGATCACGACCGAGTTAAAGAATACGAAGGATACGGTCGCACAGATCAAAGCGCTGGAACAGGAATATGAAGACATCGGCATGATGATCGAGCTGGGCTACGAGGAGGACGATGAAGAGACGACGGCTGAGATCGGCCGGATGCTTGAAAAGTTCGGTTCGGAGCTGGAATCGCTGCGCATGAGCACGCTCCTTAACGGTGAGTTCGATGACAAAAATGCCATCGTGACCCTCCACTCCGGCGCGGGCGGCACGGAATCCTGCGACTGGTGCGAGATGCTCTACCGCATGTATACCCGCTGGGCTGCGGCAAAGGGGTATACCGTGGATGTTCTGGACCTGCAGGACGGCGACGAAGCCGGGATCAAATCGGTCACCATGCAGATCAACGGGTATAATGCCTATGGCTATATGCGTTCCGAACACGGCATTCACCGCCTGGTCCGCATTTCGCCTTTCAATGCACAGGCAAAGCGCCAGACGAGCTTCGTGTCCTGCGATGTCATGCCGGACATCGAAGAAGATCTGGATATCGAGATCCCGGATGACGACATCCGCATCGATGTGTTCCGTTCGAGCGGTGCGGGCGGCCAGAAGGTCAACAAGACCTCTTCCGCTATCCGTATCACGCACTATCCGACCGGTATCGTGGTGCAGTGCCAGAATGAACGCTCGCAGTACCAGAACAAGGACAAGGCCATGCAGATGTTAAAGGCCAAGCTCTTTATTCTGAAGCAGCAGGAGAATGCGGAAAAAGCCGGTGCCATCCGCGGTGAGGTGGCAGACATCGCCTGGGGCAGTCAGATCCGTTCCTATGTGCTGCAGCCCTACACGATGGTAAAAGATCACCGCACCGGCGTTGAAACAGCGAACGCAGGCGCGGTGCTTGATGGGGATCTTGATAAGTTCATGGGTGGTTATCTGAAGTGGAAGGCGCTGGGAAATAAACCGGCTCAGGCAGACTGATTTCCCCCATCTTCCGCAGAAACAATATAACGGCTTTGCTCCTGAAGGGTGATATCGATCATGCCCTTGCCCCGCTCATCGAGCCTGTGATAGGTTCTGACGATCTCCTGCTCACGGGGGTCAAGTTTGAGCGACGGATTGGGATCTTCACTCAGGCCGAGTAAGAAATCGGTCGAAACATTCAGCGCTTTGGCGAGGGCAATCATGGTTTCCCAGCTCGGGCGTCGCTTTCCTCTTTCGTAAAGGGAATAAGCCTGCCTGGAAACATGGATCAGATCCGCCAACTCATTTTGCTTCAGGCTGCTGCGCAGACGAGCTTCTTTTAATCGCAGTCTCATAGGTATTCCCCCTTTCCTCAGAAAATTATAACCCAGGAAAAAGGGATTTCACGATGATGGACAAAGTGTTGCCTTTTGCGCGGCACATCACCAGCAAAAGCAACAGATTGTTGATTTTGACAAGAGGAGGAATCAATGGACCATATTTTGAGCGGTCTTCCGGTCGCGGCGGCGATCCTTGAGAAGGCTTCGAAAAGTATCGAAGAAATAAAAGCCAAGGGAAATACCCCCAAACTTGCCATACTCAGGGTCGGTGAGAATCCTGAAGATCTTCGCTATGAGCGGAATCTGATCCGGAAGGGTGAAAGCATCGGGATCCAGGTGGAGAGCCGCGTGCTTCCGCTTTCTTCGAGTGAGGACGATATTCGTGCGGCTGTCTGGGAGTTGGACGAGGACCACAGCGTTCACGGGATTTTAATGTTCCGGCCGCTTCCGGCGGGCGTGGATGAGGATGCGATCTGCCGTGAGATCAATCCGGAAAAGGACGTGGACGGGGCGGCAGAAGGGTCGCTTGCCGGCGTATTTACCGGAAGAGAGCAGGGCTTTGCCCCCTGCACGGCGCGGGCTGTCATGGAGATCCTGAAATACTACGGCGTGAGTCTTGAAGGGAAAAAGGTTACCGTTCTCGGCCGCTCTCTGGTCGTCGGGAAGCCGCTTGCCATGATGCTGCTTGCCGAAAATGCCACCGTGACCGTGTGCCACAGCAAAACCGTGGATACCCGTGAGGAAACCCGCCGGGCGGATATCCTTGTCACGGCCATCGGAAAGGCAAACATGGTCGATAAAAGCTATGTCCGGAAGGAGCAGATCGTCCTGGATGTCGGGGTGTCCTTAGACCCCGCAACCGGCAGGTTCTCCGGCGACGTGAATTACGATGAGGTGGAGCCGGAAGTGGCCTCCATCACGCCCCTGAAGGGCGGCGTCGG
Organism: Lachnospiraceae bacterium UBA6987; assembly: GCA_002449955.1. Lineage (GTDB taxonomy): Bacteria > Bacillota > Clostridia > Lachnospirales > Lachnospiraceae > UBA6987. The sequence goes on along the minus strand of DJYD01000019.1, from coordinate 58,127 downwards.
TGCAGTGACCACCGCCGTTCTCCTGACACAGGTTGTGGAAGCTGCGCTGCGTCAGACCCGCAAACCGTCCTGGACGGATTAAATCCCATGCCTGCAGGGACATCTGCGAGGCTTGGCCTCTTAAACGGGAGGCCGGACAGAAGGAGTTATGAATTATATCGTATTTGATTTGGAATGGAATCAGGCGCCGGCAGGACGCTGCCGTCCGAATCCCAGGATCCCCTTTGAGATTCTGGAGATCGGCGCCATCAAACTGAATGCCCACCGGAAGACGATCGATGAGTTTCACGAGACCATCAAGCCGCTTGTCTACCGGGAGATGAACAAACAGACACAGAAAATCGTCCATCTGGACATGAAGGAATTGCAGAAGTCCAAGACCTTTTCACCGGCTGCCCGCCACTTTCTGGAATGGTGCGGCGAGGATTACATCTTTGTAACCTGGGGGCCGTCGGATATTTTCGAACTGCAGCGGAATCTGGAATATTATAAGATCCGCTATGATTTCCCCAAACCACTTCTCTATTACGACCTGCAGAAGCTTTACAGTCTGTCCCTGGAGGACGGAAAGAAGCGGCCGGCCCTGCAGGAAGCGGTGGAGGCGCTCGGCATTCCCGAGACAAAGGCCTTCCACGGTGCCTATGAAGATGCCTGGTATACCGCAGAGGTGATGAAAAAGCTGAATATCAAGCCGGTCCTTGAATACAAATCCGTGGACTATTATCATCTGCCGGAGACAAAGGAAGAAGAGATCTTTCTCAGCTTCAAAACCTATGACAAGTATGTGTCCCGGGCTTTTGACAGCAAAGAGGAGGCGATGAATGACAAGACGGTAACCGCGATCCGCTGCACGAAATGCGGCCTGCCTGTCCTTCACCGGATGAAATGGTTCGCTTCGGCAACGGGCAATATGTACTATGCACTGATCCAGTGCCCGATCCATGGCAATGTCAAAGGAAAGATCCGCATCAGAAAGACCCGCGGCGACAGGATCTTCGTGGTCAAGACGATCAAGCCGGCTACGGAGAAGGATGTGGAAGAACTGAAGGCGCGAAAAGAAGCCGTTCGGGAAAAACGGCATAAGCGCATGGAAAAGGAAAAAGCGGCAAGGAAGAGAAGAAAAACCAAAACCGCAGCTTATAATTCAAACAAGTGATAGGAAATCCCCAGTTTGTCCAGTGTTTTTTGCTCACGGTCCTGACAGGTGAAAAGAAAAACCTGACCGTGATAATTCCTGCTTAACCAATTCAGGCAGGCTTCCAGACGCTCACTGTCATACATAGCGAAGCTGTCGTCAAAGAATAGCGGCATCTCTTCGTGAGGCCACAGACAGCGGATGACAGCAAGGCGGAAGGCAAAATACAACTGTTCCATAGCGCCGGCAGAAAGTGCTCCCGGCGCTATTTTTCTGCCCGAAGACAGGGCGTAAAGCTCCATGTCGTCACTCACAAGCAGCCCGTCATAGGCGCCGCCGGTGATTTCCTTAAAGATCACGGAAGCCTCAGCGGTCAGCGGCTCGCCGAAGTGATGGGAAGCGTCCTCGGCAAGAAGCGTCAGTGCGGAGGACGCTCTGGCAATGGCGGCGATTTCGCTGCGAAGCCGTTCATTTTCCTGCAGAACCGGCTGGAGCGCTTCTTTCCTGGCCATGGTTTCCCGCATGGCCAGTTCCCACTGCTCGCGCTTCACCTTGAGGGCAAGCTGTTCATTTAAGGCGGCATTTAAGGCCTCACGGGAAGCCGAGAGCGAGGCGAGCTCTTCCGTATCTTTCTCAAAAATGCTGCGTTTTTCCGAGAGAAAATCGTAAAGGTCCAGGACCTTTTCCAGATAAGCCTTTAGCTCCTGGGCTTCTTTTATGGTGCCCTTCGCCGTGTAGTCCGGGAGATAAGAGGCGAGCATTTCCCGGAGAATTGTGCGGTTCTTCGCGTCTGCTGCGGCAGCATCACTGCGGCGGGAGATCCGGGTGAAGAAGGTTGCAGCCAGAAGCGCGCAGGCAAAGAGCGGCAGCAGCAAAAACAGCCGGCTTCCCGTCTGGATCACCCGGTTCATCAGAATCAGGGAGCCCGTGGTCAGAAGAATCAGGACGAGGGATAAAAATCCCTGCAGGCCGGAATCGGATTTCTCCGTTCCGTAATCGGTTTCATAGGCTTCAAGCTGCTCGCAGAGAACAGTGCTTTTCTGCAGATCCTCCTCGACAGTTTCCCGGGAAGCCGTGCCCATGTTGGTGAGCAGCGCCTCCTTCTGCTTCAGGCTGCGGTCTGCATTTTCACGCTCGGCGGTTAAGAGGCGTATCCGTGCATCCTGGGCATCGGCCTGGCTCTTTAACCGATCGTAGTTGCCGCCTTCAAGCGTGCGGCTCTCGAGCTCAAGAAGCGTCTGGTCAAGCGCGGCTTCTTCGGCTTCCGCCGCACTGTCGATGCGGCGCTCCATCGCCTTTCTTCGCATTTTAAGGTCCTGAACAGCCGCATAGACATTGATATTCTCATCACCGCTGCTCTTTAAATTCATGATGTGGTTTTTTAAATCTGCGGCCAACCCGTCGCCGGTGGCGGCGCCAAGCTGCCGGAAGGAGAGGGTATTGGCAAACAGATAAGGCGTCAGTCCGTCCGGGAAGGGAACCTCCTCCGGGGCAATGCGCTTCACCCTGCCGACTTCCTCGAGGGTGATCAGATCCTTCGGCGGCGTGCGGGAAAAATCCCGCTCAGCCTTCACGATCTGCTCTCCCCGCTGCCATACGATAGACCCACCGTAAAGATCCGGCTCTGACCAGGGCAGGTGGGCGCGATACGTTCCGGTGACGGCTGCGCGGCCCCTGCCCTTTTCCATGCCGAAAAGCAGGGCGGCAAAAGCCGTGTGCAGGGTGCTCTTGCCGGATTCATTTTTGCCGTTGATCAGCGTGATGCCGTCTTCGAAGATAAAATCCCGGTCCCGAAGGGAACCAAACTGACGGATATAGCATTTCTTCAGCTTCATCGGATGGCCTCCTTTCCGGATGCCGCCGTTTTCATGAGTGCATCCAGACCGTAGTACAGGGACCGCTGTGCAGACGGATCATCCTTTTTGCCGTCCTCCGTAAAATAGCGGACGAACTGGCCAAGCAGATCGCCGGCCGGTCTGTTCCGGAAAGCCTCAAGCGGATAGTCCGGCTGGGACTCGTCGGTGATCTCATAGATGCCGCCGATCCTGAGCAAGGCTTCCCGGTCGGGAATAAAGGCGGGATCCCGGCGGCCCGCAAGGCGAATGTTCAGAATCTCACGGTTCAGGTCATCCGCGCGGCGTCTGATGAGGCTCTCCAGGCCGGAGGCGGTCATCTCAGGCGTCATATTGATGGTGATATTCGTATATGTAAAGTCAGACAGGACCTTCCATTCGAGATGGAAGGAATCCTTGGTCAGGGTGCCCAGATAATAGCCATGCGATCCGGTCTCCGTGTGGTCAAGGGCTTCCGGAGAGCCGGGAAAGGCGAGCCTTCCTTCCTGGGCAAGGGCCGGTTTGTGCAGATGGCCCATCGCAATATAGTCCCAGCCGCCGGCAAGCAGCTTTGAGGGCTTAAACGGTACGTGCCTTGCGTCTCCGCCGTGCGCAAGCAGAATATGGCGGCGGCCGTCGCGGGGCGCAATCAGATTGTCTAACCGCGGCTCGGGAATCTCCTGCGCGTCATAGCTGAAGCCGTGCACTTCCAGATTCCACTGCGGATAGAACACCGACTGCATCTCCGGGGAAGACAGAAAGCTCACCTGCGGACAGAATTTAAAGCGTGCGTAAGCAGAGCCGGGGCGGATAAAGTCATGATTGCCGGCAATCATGACTACCTTGGTGCGGGGCAGCGTTCCGAAAAGATAATTGGCGTCCTTTAATTCCCGCTCTGTCGGCGGCGCATGAAACAGATCTCCGGCTATCAGCAGGAGATCAATATCTTCCTTGATGCACAGATCGACGATGCGGAGCAGCTGAGTGCGTACAGCATCAGCTCTGGCTGCGCCCCAGGCCCGGTCGGAATCCGGCTGCGCGCCGAGGTGCAGGTCAGCAGTATGAAGAAAACGCACGGTGGACCTCCTTCGGGGAATCAAAACTGTCTTTATTATATCCATTTTTCACCCGTCCGTAAAGTCTAAGCTTATCTTTTCATTTTCTGTTAATTGTGCTATAATGAAACCACCTGATCATCGACTGTTAGGAGGACGATATGGTAAAGAAAGAAATGATTGCGATGCTGCTGGCCGGAGGACAAGGCAGCCGCCTTGGCGTTCTGACGCAGAGAGTGGCTAAACCGGCCGTTGCATTTGGCGGCAAATACTGCATCATTGATTTTCCCTTGAGCAATTGTGTGAATTCAGATGTGGATACTGTAGGCGTTCTGACGCAGTATCAGCCGCTGCAGCTGAATACGCATATCGGGATCGGCATCCCGTGGGACCTGGACAAGCAGGTGGGAGGCGTAACAATTCTGCCTCCGTATGAAAAGTCCGGTGACAGTGAATGGTACACCGGTACAGCCAATGCCATCTATCAGAACCTGAATTTCATGGACAGCTACAATCCGGACTACGTTCTGATCCTTTCTGGCGACCATATTTACAAGATGGACTACGGTGAAATGCTGGAGCGCCATAAAAAAAGCGGCGCGGAAGCAACCATCGCCGTCATGCCGGTGGACTGGGAAGAGGCGCACCGCTACGGTATTCTGGTGACAGATGACCAGGGCAAGGTGACAGAGTTTGAAGAAAAACCGGCTAACCCGAAGAGCAATCTTGCTTCCATGGGAATTTATATTTTTAACTATCAGACGCTGAGGAACGCGCTCACTGAGCTGGAACACGTGCCCGGCTGCGATTTCGGCATGCATGTGATCCCTTATCTGTTCCGTGAGACCGGCAAGGTTTATGCCTACGAATTTAACGGATACTGGAAAGATGTCGGAACGCTGACGACCTATTGGGAGACCAATATGGAGATGACGGATCTCGTGCCTGAGTTCAATCTTTACGAGGAATTCTGGCAGATCTACACCAGCGCCGAATCTCACGCGCCGGCCTATATGGGCGCCGACGCACAGGTCTCTCATTCGATTATCGGTGACGGCAGTGAGATCGAGGGCAAGGTGAAGCGCTCGGTGCTGGGCTCGAATGTGCGGGTCGGTGCCGGAGCGAAGGTGATTGATTCGATCCTGATGAACGGCGCCGTCGTGGAAGAAGGCGCTGTGGTCCGCAAGGCGATCGTGGCGGATGGAGCCCGGATTGGCAAAAATGCACGCCTCGGTGAAGGGGCTTTTGAACCGAGCCGTCTGGACGCCAAGGTCTACAACAGCGATCTTGTGGTCATCGGTGCGGGCAGTGTGATCCCCGAGGGTGTGACGATCGGCAAGAATACCGCGATCAGCGGAATCACCGAAGCAGAAGATTATCCGGATGGGGCACTTCCTTCCGGCGGCTACATCCTGAAGAAGGAGGGAAAGAGATGAAAGCAGTAGGCATCATTCTGGCCGGCGGCGGTTCTGACCGCATGAAGGGCCTGACGGATATTCGCGCGGTGGCAGCCATGCCTGTGGCCGGCGCATACCGTGCCGTGGACTTTGCCTTAAGCAACATGGCCAATTCCAGGATCAATACGGTGGCCGTGATTACGCAGTACAGTTCACGCTCGCTGAATGAACATCTGAATGCACCCTCCTGGTGGGGCTTTGGCCGCAAGCAGGGCGGTCTGTACCTGTTAAATCCGACCATTACCCCGGAAAGCACCAACTGGTTCCGCGGTACGGCTGACGCACTGATCCAGAATCTGGATTTCATCAAGGAACGTCATGAACCTTATGTCGTCATCGCTTCGGGCGACGGCGTGTATAAGCTGGATTTCGACGATGTGATGGCAAAGCACGTGGAGAGCGGCGCCCAGATCACCGTGGTCTGCCGGGAGAAGGAAGACACAGACAGTGAGCGCTTCGGCGTGATCGAGGTGGACGGCGAGAACCGCATCACGGCCTGGCATGAGAAGGAAGAAGGCGCAGCCGGCCAGTATATCAACTGCGGCATCTACATGATCCGCAGGCTCCGTCTGATCAGACTTCTGGAGGAATGCAAGCGCCGCGGCGAATACGATTTTGTCCGCGACGTACTGGTGAAGAATCTCGAGGCGGAACGCATCAAAGCCTATGTCATGGACGGTTATTGGAAGAATATCGCCTCCGCGCAGTCCTATTTTGAATGCAACATGGACATGCTGAATCCGGCGCTGCGCAAATGCTTCTTCTATGATTATCCGCGGATTTCCACGAAGGTGGATGATTTCCCGCCGGCCAAGTTCAACGATAACGCCACAGTCCGCAATTCTCTGGTGGCAGGCGGGACGATCCTTAACGGAACCGTTGAGAATTCCGTCCTGTTCAAGAAGGTTTATGTGGGCGACGGCAGTCATGTCAGGAACTGCGTGCTGCTCAACGATGTCTACGTGGGAGACGGCGTGACGCTTGAGAACTGCATCGTTGAGAAAAAGGTGAAGATCGAAGATGGAACCTGCGTCATCGGCGATCCGAACAATGTGACGGTACTTTCCTGAGGAAGGAAATATGAGCTATTATCCCGAAAAAAGCGAACCGATCGAGCTTTGCGGATATTTGCATGTGCACGAGGACCTGGTAAAACAGGTCCTTGCGGCTATGCCGGAAGAAGACGATCTGTATTCGCTCGCGGACTTTTTTAAGGTCTTTGCTGACTCGACCCGCATCCGTATTCTGTATGTGCTGCTGTGCTCGGAAACCTGCGTTTGTGATATTGCCCAGCTGTTAAATATGACACAGCCGGCTATCTCACACCAGCTGCGCATTCTGAAGCAGATGAATCTGGTGCATACCAGGCGGGAAGGCAAGACCGTTTTTTATTCCCTGGCGGATGACCACATCGCGTCGATCCTGCGCATGGGTATGGAACACATTTGTGAATGAACAGAGAGGAACGCATATGACGAAGAAAGAACTGGTAGAGGTACTGCGGGAGCACATGAAGCAGGAGGGAATCGACATTTTTGTGGTGACCTGCGGCGATTTTCACGGCTCGGAATACTACAGTGCCTATTTCAATACCCTGACCTTCCTGACCGGCTTTACCGGTGAATCCAGCGTGGCGGCAGTGACGGCAGACAAAGCCGGTCTCTGGACAGACGGCCGTTATCACCTGCAGGCGGAGCGTGAGCTTAAGGGCTCCGGCATCGATCTGTATAAGGTGGGCCTTCCCGGGGTCAAATCCCTGCAGGATTTCCTGAAAGAGGAAATGCCGGAAGGCGGGACCCTCGGCTTTGACGGGCGCATCGTGCCGCTCGGTCAGGCGCAGGCCTGGGAGAAGGCCCTGGAGGCAAAGCAGGTGAAGGTCAAGGCGGACCGTGACCTGGTGGGCGAGCTTTGGGAAGACCGCCCGGCGCAGGAATTCCATGAAGCCTTCCTGCTTCCGGAAGAAATTACCGGGGAGTCTGCAGCGTCCAAGATCGCACGCGTGCGGGATGAAATGAAAAAACAGGGGGCCACGATGCATCTGATTACCGGCCTTTCCGATATCGGATGGCTTTTAAATGTCCGCGGTGCGGATGTGCCCCGCAATCCGGTCGTCTTCTCCTTTGTTCTGATGACAGAGGAAAACGTGACCTGGTATGTGACGAAGGAAGCACTGCCGGAGAATGTGCGCGCAGCTGTGGCAGCTGCCGGCGTAACCCTCAGACCTTATGAGGCGGTCTGGGAAGATATTCGGCATATTCCGGCCGGAACGAAGCTGCTTGTGGACGGCATGGGCGTCTGCTCTTACGTCAAATCAGCTGTGAAGGAGGGCGTGGAGCTGATCACGGCGCCGAACCCGACCACGCTGATGAAGTGCGTGAAAAATGAAACGGAACAGAAGGCGCTGCGCATTTCTCACCACAAGGATGGCCTGGCCATGGTGAACTTCCTGTACTGGCTGGCGCATCATCCGGATATCGAATCGTTAAGCGAGATCGACGCCTCCGACTATCTGGAAAACTGCCGCCGCGAGCAGGGCGCCTTCGATCTGTCGTTTGATACGATCGCTGCGATGGGGCCGAATGCCGCGATGGCGCATTATGCCGCAACGCCCGAGAAGTTTGACATGCTGAAAAAGAAGGGCTTGTTCCTCGTGGACTCCGGCGGACAGTATCTGGAGGGAACGACAGACATCACCCGGACCATGGCCATGGGACCGCTTTCCGAAGCGGAACGTCACCACTATACCGCTGTCCTGCGCAGCCATATCCGCTTGGCAACAGTCATCTTCCCTGAGGGGATCTGCGGCTGCCACCTGGATGTGCTGGCCCGTCAGCCGATGTGGGATGAGCACATCGATTACCGCCACGGGACCGGCCACGGTGTGGGCTTCTGCCTGAACGTGCACGAGGGACCGAACGCCTTCCGCATCTCCATCCCGGACAACAAGGCCCTGCGTCCTGCCTTCGTGCCCGGCATGGTCACGACCGACGAGCCCGGCATCTACATTGACAACGAATACGGCATCCGCATCGAAAATGAACTGCTGTGCGTGGCCGACGGCGAATCCGAATACGGCAAATATCTGAAGTTTGAGAGCCTGACGCTCTGCCCTTATGACCTGACACCGGTCAACAAGGACGAGATGACAAGGCCTGAGATCGAAGCCGTGAACGCCTATCATGAACACGTCTATCAGGCGCTGAAGGACGATCTGAAGTCTGAAGTCGCGGCCTGGCTGTATGAGGTGACCCGTCCCCTGTAAAGCCTTCCGGAGCCCCGAAGGGGTGAGAGAGGTCCATGAAAAAGGAGAATAACGATGAGCGAGAAGATCACGAAGACCTGGCTGAAGAAGCAGGAAAAAGCCTTTCTGGCCGACCGCGGCAACCGGGTGGCTATGGATGCCGTCACGGCTGTCGGCGTGAATGAGAGCGCGAAGCGCCCCGAGGCCTTCCGCACGGACCTGCATGCCTTTTCGCTTTCCCTGCCGCAGGAAGGCATCACCAACCAGAAACGCAGCGGCCGCTGCTGGATGTTCGCGGCGTTAAACACCATGCGCTTCCGCATCATACAGAAGCTGAATCTCAAGGATTTCGAGCTGTCACAGGCCTATACGATGTTCTGGGACAAGCTGGAAAAAGCCAACTATTTCCTGGAAAGCATCCTGAAAACGCTGGATGAACCGGTGAGCGGACGCCTGATGCAGTGGCTGCTCATGGCACCGGTGCAGGACGGCGGCCAGTGGGACATGATCTGCAGCCTGATCGACAAATACGGTGTGGTGCCGAAGGCCTGCATGCCGGAAACCTTCTCTTCAAGCGAGAGCATGCAGATGAATTTCACCCTGACCGAAAAGCTCCGTGAAGACGCCTGCAGACTGCGTGCTGCCTACGGGGCCGGCGCAGGCATGGAAAAGCTCCGCGAGATGAAGGATGAAATGACGGAGACGATCTACAGCATGCTTTGTGTGTGCCTCGGCGTGCCGCCGAAAACCGTGGACCTGGAGGTCCGGGACAAGGACGACAAGTTCATCCGCGACTGCGGGCTCACGCCGCAGGAATTCTTCCGCAAATATGTGGACATGGACCTGTCGGAATACATCAGCCTCATCAACGCTCCCACGGAGGACAAGCCCTATTATCACAGCTACAGCGTGAAGTTCCTCGGAAATGTGATCGAGGGCCGCAAGGTGAAATACGTCAATCTCCCTGTGGATGAGCTGAAGAAGGCCGCGATCCGCCAGATGCAGGACGGCGAGCCGGTGTGGTTTGGCTGCGACGTGGGCAAATCGTCCGTCCGGGACGGCGGCTTGATGTCGATGGAGATCTTCGATAAAGGAAGCCTTTTTGACACGACATTTGGCATGAACAAGGCGGAGCGTCTGGAATACGGACACAGCCTGATGACCCATGCCATGGTCTTCCAGGGCGTGAATCTGGACGAAAATGGAAAGCCGAACCGCTGGAGAGTCGAGAACAGCTGGGGCAAGGACGCCGGAAAAGACGGCTACTATGTGATGACGGATGCCTGGTTCGATGAATATCTCTACCAGATCGTGGTCAACAAGAAGTATCTGCCCGAAGAAGTCCTGAAGGCTTTCGCGGAAAAACCCATTCTCCTCGAACCCTGGGATCCGATGGGATCGCTGGCATAAAGAACACAAAAAAAGAAGAGACACAGTCCCTTCTTTTTTTGCGCTCAGAATCCGTGGCCGCCGCCGTGGGAGCCGCCGCCCCCGCCGCCTCCGCCTCCGCCGGAGAAGCCACCGCCACCTCCGCCGCCGGAGGACGCATTGGTCACCGTATAGCGCTTAACTAAGCGGACGCGGGAATCGTTAAGCTCCATCTTCTTGCTGACGTTGTTGTCCAGGAGATAAATCTCGCCGGGCGTCTTGATCTTGGTACGGCTGTTTGCGATACGGAACACGATATATAACGCGAAACATACGGCGATTAACAGGTTGCTCATGTGCTTCATGGGCTCGGGGATCGCCCGGTCGGCAAGGACGTCATACGCCTGAAGGAAGGTCTGCCTTGCGCACTCGAAGTACTCCCCGTCCCTGGCATAGGTATAGACGTTGTCGGTGATGGTGTTGCACTTGGAAACGCTCAGTTTTGAGCTTTGATCCGTCGCGCGGAGATAGATCTGCCTTCCGTCCGAGTCCGTGGTGTCAAAATCGATGAGGAAGAGGATGCCGCCCCCGTAGTCAAACAGGTTGTTGTAGACCCTGAGCGAATAGGCCGCTGCCGAGGTGCCGCCGGTATCATCCGTGGTGACGAAGGCCACGGGGAAGTATGCCGTCACGGGCAGCATGGCCTCCTTCAGCTGCTCGGTTTCATCCGCAGACAGAATGTCGGCATCGTCCATGACCGTGATCAGGGAGGCGTCGGTGTTGATGCTTTCATGGGAATTCCGCTCTTTGATGAAGAGGAAAAGATCGCGCCCGAACGGCAGCAGCATGAGCAAAACGGCCGCGGCAAGCAGCAGGTTCAGCGTTCTGTTCGGGATTGCCCGGATAAGGCCATTCTTCTTGTTCTTCTTTGTACTCATTCGTCGCCTCCTCTCTTCATGGTGAAGATCGGAATGTCGCGCGAAGCCAGGATGTTCTGTTTATGCAGCACATCAAAGGCTGTCCAGACCGAGACGAGAATGTTGATAAGGCCGGCCGCATAGTACCAGGTATCCACGACGGTGCCCGAGATGAGGACGGCGGCGCCGCCCGCGAGGGCAAGCCAGATCTTCCAGAGCACGGAAAAGGTTGCAGCCTTCGATTTGCTGAACTGCCAGCGCGTCGTGCGGCCGGGTGAAGAGGAAGATGCGGGGGCCTTTACCAGTCCGGAGAGGGTTCCGAACAGAGCAGCGCAGATGATAACGGCCCAGAACAGCACGTCATACTGCACCAGGAAGGAACCGGGGAAGAGTGATTCGAACAGCTCGGCAAGATTCGGCCACAGGAAGAAGATCAGGAAGCCCCAGGCAACGACACTGTTAAAGAGATTGCCTTTTGCCTTGGTACTCTTTCTTCCCTTTCCCAGGCCTTTCACAGCGCTTGCAAAGCTCTGATAGCCGATCCGCCCGATATCATCCAGGTGGTTTTCGCGCACGTAGACTTCCTGCGTGAGACGGCCGAGCAGAAGCCCGAAAATCCCGGTGATGATCATGGAGATCCAGAGGAAGGGCACCGGCTTGATCGTCAGGAACAGATCCAGGACAAGCGCGATGACCGCAGCGACGATGAGGCTGACCTTCACGTATTTCCCGCGGTCGAGCGGGATATCCGCAGCCACATCGCCGTTTTGCCCGTTGACGGCGGCATAGCAGATGCGGTCTCCGGATCGGTGCGTCAGCAGCCACACCGGCATGAGGACCTTCTGCCTGCCCAGGGATATATTTTCCGGCTTTACGGAACCGTTTAAGTTGAGCGTCATGCCTTCGCAGGAGACGTCCGAGGTCGAATTGATGTCGTTGCTGACGAGCCCCGCCATGACCGGATCGTATTCTCCGGGATCCACGTCGCTGCCGTCCGCATAAAAGCCGGCAACGTAGGAGGGGCGGAAGGGCTCCGCTTTGGTCCAGGCATAGCTGTCGATCGACTCGCTCAGGGCGTCAGGGAAGGCGACGGCCGCATCAAAGCGGTTGCCTTCATAGCGGCTTTCCAGGGTCCCGTCGACCTGATAGACGCTGACCTCGGTCCGGCTGCCCAGATGCCGTCTTTTTTCTCCTTTGACAGAAATCGGCACGCTCGCACCCGCGGAATAGACGTAGTAGGGCATGTAGATGCCGGTCAGCTTCTTCTGCCCTTCCTCGTGCATCCAGTCGGGGGCAAGCAGGAGGCGGTCCGTTTTCTCGCGAAAGCGGTTCACTGCAGCCTTCTGCTTGAAGGCAAAGGGAATGATGCCGTCAGGCTTCTGCTCCTCCTTTACGCGCCTGTCGAACAGGACTGAGGAGCCGCAGTAGCTGCAGAAGGTGGCGATCGTGTTGTCGTAGCTTAAAACGCGGGCGCCGCACTGCGGGCAGCTTAGCTCCGTTGTCTGATATTGCCCTTTTTTGTCGAGATAGGCTTCGTACTCGTCCGGCGTGATCACGCTGTCGCAGAACTCGCAGTTTACGGCTCCGTTTGTCAGATCATAGCTGACGCCGGCGCCGCAATGCGGACAGGTAAATGCATACATAGTGCCTCCGCTTAAGGTTCGGGCGCCCACGAGGGGCGCCCGGGATCATCAGGTTCAGGCGCCCGCAACCGGGACGCCGGGAATCAGAACGGCGTAAGGGCCTTCATAGGAGCCGCTCTTGTAGCGTTCCTTGGAGAAAATGAGTTTGCCCTGAACGTCGAGGATGCTGCCATTTACGGAGCCGCCGCATACCGGAACGGCCTTACCGTCCTTATGAAGCAGTGCGAGACGCATCTCACCGCCGAAGTGTCCATCAAAGAAATCCATCTGGAAATCGGAGAAGGAAACGGTTTCGAGCACGCCGTCTCTGCGCATCTTTTCAAGCGGCATGCTGCCGTTGTCCACGCGGAACTTCTGATAATTACCGGTGGGCTCGATCCCGAGGTAACGGCAGAAGCGCGTCGCCCCGTGATAGGTCTTCAGGCAGCCGCCCTCCACTAACTTCCGGTCAGTCATGGGCACGCCTTCCGTGTTGAACGGCGCATCGGCGACAAGCGTCAGATCCAGGCGTTCGCCACCTTCGTTTTCCCCCTGGATATTGTCACCGAGCTTCCAGGTGGAATAGCCGGAAACGAGGATGGCAGCATTGGCACGCATCATGTAATAATCGAAGAGCTCGGGAATATTGTCCCCGGTGACCAGGATATCGTAGGTGCCGGAAACGGGCATCTCCTTTGCAGCGGCGCGCAGACGCGCATCGCGCAGGCCCTCTTTGATCTTTTCAGACAGGGCCTTCACATCCAGGCTGTCGTAGCGGAACTGACGGTACTGCTCCACGTCCTCCGGCTCCTTGCACTGGGTCACGAATTCGCCGAATACACTGTCGGTATCATAGGAGACATGCAGACCGTTCGAGGCCTTGATCTCGTAGTTCTTGCGGTAAATGAATACCTCCATCGAGTTCAGGAAAGCGGCGCCGTCGTCATCGGCGGCAAGCGCAGCTTCGGCAAATTTCTCCGCAATATCCTCGAGCGGAAGATCCTTAAGATCCGAAGGCGATTCCTTATGCTCCGCCGTGACCTTGTCCGGCAGCTCGTAGAAGGGGTTTTTGACGAATTGCGCGGCAAAATAGGCGTCAGCGATCTTGCGGTTAATCTCTTCGTCGGTCATGCCGGGGACGATGTAGGTCACAGACTGCCCGCGCAGCTTCTTGCCGTTTTCCTCCGCGTCACGGTAGACGGTGACTTCATACTGCAGGATATCATTGAAGCGGGGCAGATCCAGTTTCTTTTTGATAAAGTACAGCTCGGCTGTTTTGGTATGGCAGGCCGCAATATTCCAGACGGAGACGCCGGCCGCACTGAGGGCTTTTTCAATACGTTCAAACATGGCTTTTCCTCCTTAACCCAGACGAATGGTGGCCTTGATGTAAGGGCCGCCGTCGGAGACCTTGACCCATTCCTTCCAGCCTTTGCCGCAGTAGCCGCCGCCGGCGTGCTCCACGGTGCCGGAGATCATGGTGATGGACTTCAGGAGATCCGGCACGTAACCGGACAGCACGATCGGTGAGAAAATGCGGCCGGTAAGCTTGCCGTCCTTGATTTCCCGGGCGAAGCTGACCATGCACTGAATACCCCAGTTCTTGGGATCCTCCATGCCGCTGGTCGGCTGCTCAAGCAGGAGACCGTCCTTTACGGAAGCGATCATGTCTTCAACCTTGTCATTTCCTTCCAGGAAATAAGTGTTGGTCATGCGGGTATAGACCTTGTGGTCGATGGCTTCGCGGCGGCCGTTGCCAGTGGGCTGAACCCCCAGGCGCGCGGCACTGACTTCGTCGCAGATACCGCCGACCAGGGTCCCTTTATCAATGATCAGGGTATCCTTCGCCGTGTTGCCTTCGTCATCAAAGAAGAAGGTGGCGACGTCTTCGTAGCCAGTGGCGGCACCGTCACGCATGGTGATCAGCGGGCTGGCCACAGGTTTGCCGACGTGGGAGGCGGCCAGCGCGCGGTCCTTCACGAACATATCCATTTCCACACCGTGTCCGAAGGCTTCATGAACGATCATCCCGGTGACCTCGGGCGTGCAGACACATTCGTAGATGCCGGGGACGAGCGGTTCGCTCTTCAGGACATCTTCCAGCGTGGCGATCGCCTTGTCCAGATGGGCCGGAAGCTCGTCAAGAAGCTCCGCGCCGCCGAGCAGGGAAATGCTCTCGTAGGCGTCTTTAATCTCTTCCCCGCGGCGGGCTGTCACGCTGAGCGCGGCAGCGGTCCAGAGAACGTTTTGCTCCAGGTCGCGGTTCCGGGAGAGGAAGAGCTTATGGTAGCACTGGAAAGAGAAACGGGCAGCGCAGTCGATCAGATCGGCTTTCTTATCAAAAGCGGATTTGCGGACGGCAGACAGCCGGTCCAGGATCGCTTCGTCACCCAACTCGTGCGGATCGACGGCATATTCCGTGGATTTCGCAAACTGCAGCGGCTCATCTTTGGCGACGGCCGTCTGATAGCGGGTAAAATGCTCTGCGGCCTTACGGATGCTGCGCTCAAGCTCGGCCAGAACGTCGGGAATCTTTTCTTCGGAAAGCTCGTTGCCGCTGTATTCGGCATAGCCTTCTCCTTCGTATACGCGGACGACAAAACCGCGCTTGCCGAAACGGTTATTTTCAGCCAGATTGATGCCGGCGCGGGAAACGCTGTAATCTTTTGCGTCCACATCCGCCGCCAGGACAGAGGCGTAGCTGTACCTCGCCAGACACGCGTCCAGAAGCTTTTTGTACAGAGACTTCTGAGAAGCGAGATAAGCACTCGAATTCACTTGCATAGGTTCTTGTCCTTTCTGATTATCGCATTGTTCCTTTATTTTACTCGTGTCCGGAGGATTTGTAAAGAAAAGCCGAAAGATTAGATCTGAAACAGTCTGAAAAAGAGATGAGAAAAAACGGATCGGTGGAAAACTATGCCGGAAGAATATTTGATCACATACGGTGCGCCGACTTTAGCCGGACTAAAAACAGGCAATTTATTCAGCTGTCCGGTAGAAGACCGCACATCCTTTTTAAAAGAATTAAGAGGGTTTAACGAACGGCAGCTTTCCTCATGAAATCGGACTTTTTCTGGGATATCCGCCGGAAGATGTCAAGGGGTTCATGGAGCAGGGCAGCAGAAACCCTTGAAGAAGCTGAATTTGAGCCGATGTTTGCGGACTGCGAAGCTGCCTTGAACGGAAAAACCGTGGCACTGTTCGGCTCCTACGGCTGGGGAGACGGCGAGTGGATGCGCAGCTGGGAGGACCGCTGCAAGGCGGCCGGCATGCAGCTGGCGGAAGACAGCCTGATCATCAATGACATGCCTGATGATGACGGACTGGCGAAATGTAAGGCATTCGGAGCGGCCCTTGCAGGCTGACCGGATCGATAAGAAAACCCCCTCTCCGCATTTGCGGAAAGGGGGTTTTCTATGGGTCAGGCTTTGCGGATCATGAGTTTATCGAGAAGCGCTGAGAGCGTTTCTTTTTCTTTATCTGTCAGAGCGGCGAATGTTTCTTTGAAGCGAAGAGCTCGTTCGTCTTCGACTTCGGCGGCGCGGGCCTGTCCTTTTTCGGTAAGGGTGAGGAGAGTGGCACGGCGGTCATCCGGATCGACGGTGCGGACGATGTAGCCGTCGTCTTCCAGCTTGTTGACCAGCTCGCTCATAGCGGGTGCGCCAATGTGTACCTTTTCCAGCAGGTCTTTCTGATGGATACCGCCTTCACTCTTCCCAATCAGGACGAGCAGCCGTTCGCGGCCAAGCATCGGACGGTGAGGGGGGATCGGCATGCGTCCGGGACCCATCGGCATGTGACGGGGACCGCCGGGCATGCGGCAGCCTTCCGGGGCGTGAGGCATATGCTTCGGACCGCAGGTGTTTTCGTGACGCACGTGGTGGTTCATACGGACAAACATTTCCATTTTCTGCATAAGATCGGCTTCATTAATCATTGTTCAGTCTCCTTTCTTGCTGTGACATGTTTTTGGTCGGCTTAAATAGTTCGGTACCGACATAAATGAATATATACGAATCTCTTCCACCTGTCAATAATAATTCGGTACCGAAATAATTAAAAAACATTAATTCTTCAGTTGCGGTACCTGCGGGGGGGGAGCCGAAGCCAACTTGCTAAGTGCCGGGGCTTGTGCAGCCGGGGCATTTTCGATATAATGCAGACAGAAACGGAGGCATGTTATGAAGATCGGTTTTATCGGATTAGGAACAATGGGACTGGGGATGGCCCGCAATCTGCTGCAAAAACACGGCAGCCTTACGGTTTGCACTACTTCGAAAGAAAAAGAAAAAAGCCTTTCCGAGGAAGGCTTTACGGTCGTGCCTTCCTACGCGGAGATGGCAGACTGCGGCATCATTTTCCTGTGCCTTCCGGATGACGGGATCGTGGAGAAAGTGACGCTCGGAGAGGGCGGCCTGATCCACGTGCTGCAGGAAAGCGGTGCGATCGTGGTCGACTGCAGCACGACCTCACCGGACTGCGCCAGAATGATTGCCTCTGCTTTTGAAGAACGCGTGGGTGCCTTCCTGGACGCGCCGGTTTCCGGCATGAAGGCACGTGCGGACGCCGGAACACTGACCGTCATGGCCGGCGGCCTGAAGGAGGCTTTTGACGAGGTAAAACCGTATCTGGACATGATCGGAACGACCGTGCTGTATATGGGGGATTCCGGCTGCGGCCAGGCGGCTAAGATGATCAATAACACCGCCTACGATATCAATGTGGCTGGCATTGCCGAGCTTTTGCCGCTTGCGGTGCGGCTGGGACTTGATCCGGAGAAGATCGGGGAGGTCATCAACAGTGGGACCGGCAGAAGTTATGCTTCGGAATTTTTTATTCCCAGGATCCTGAAAGGCAGCTTTTCCGACGGATATCCGGTCGAGAAAGCGTTCAAGGATCTGGCACATGCAGAGGAAACCGAAGAGGCAGAGGCGGTGTCTCTGCCCATGACAGCTGCTGCGGCTGCGGTCTTCCGCAGAGCGATGGAAGAGGGCTTTGGCCCCCTGAACAAAGGCGGCCTCATCCGTGTCAAAGAAGAGGAGATGGGCGTCCTTTACCGCATAAAAAGAAATCAGACTGAGGGCGGCACTTCGTAAGAATGTGCCTCCCCCTTTAATTTTTGTTATTGATAAACTATATCTTTTCAGATCGGTAAAAGTTCAGTGATTAAGCTTTAGCCAGTGCAGAAAGGATATTTATTCTATAAAAACCCGGCTTTCATTAAAACCCATGACAATTGTTTGAGACAATGGTTTTCATTTGTCTGAAACAGGCGGTTTATCCGTTGAGGAACAGGTTTTACAGGACGACGGACAGCCTGCGCATCCGCAGGAACAGCCGTCGTTTTTTCTTTTGCGGATCACCGAGCGCAGCGCAAGTGCTGCGGCCCCGGCAATCAGGATGATCAGCAGAATATCAATCGGATTCATGATGCTTCCTCCCGTCTTTGCTCATGCTTTACGCCAAACCGATGGCAAGGCCGATCAGTCTGACGAGGAAGGCGGCAAGCCAGGCAATCAGACATTGACCAAACACCACATACAGCGCCCATTTGCCGCCCATTTCGCGCTTGATCGATGCGGTCGCTGCCACGCAGGGGGTATACAGCAGGCTGAAAACCAGGATGCAGGCGGCGCTCAGACCGCTTATGGCTGCATTTACGCCTCCCTGCGCACCGAAGAGGACTTCAAGCACGGATACAACGCTTTCCTTGGCCAGGAAACCGCTGATGAAGGAGGTGACGATGCGCCAGTCGCCAAGGCCAAGCGGTGCAAAGAGCGGTGCGATGAGGCCGGCTGCCTGCGCCAGCATGCTGTCATGCGGATCACTGACAAGGTTCAGTCTGAAGTTAAAGCTCTTCAGGAACCAGACAACAATGGTGGCGATCAGAATCACCGAGAAGGCGCGCTGCAGGAAGTCCTTGGACTTTTCCCAAAGCAGCTGCAGGACGTTGCGGGGGCTTGGCAGCCGGTAGTTCGGCAGTTCCATAACAAAGGGTACCGCTTCCCCCTTGAACAGGGTTTTTTTGTAGGCAAGGGCAATCAGGACGCCGATCAGAATGCCGGTCACGTAAAGTCCGACCATGACAAAACCGCCCTTTTTCGGGAAGAAGGCATTCACAAAGAACGCATAGATCGGGAGCTTCGCGGTGCAGCTCATAAACGGTGTCAGCAGGATGGTCATCTTGCGGTCCCGTTCGCTGGGAAGCGTCCGCGTGGACATGACGGCCGGTACGGTGCAGCCAAAGCCGATCAGCAGGGGAACGATACTGCGGCCGGAAAGCCCGAAGCGGCGCAGGATTTTGTCCATAAAGAAGGCAACACGGGCGATATAGCCGCTGTCTTCCAGTAAGGACAGGAAGAAAAACATGGTGACAATGATCGGCAGGAAGCTGAGCACGCTCCCGACACCTTCAAAGATTCCCTTGATGATCAGATCATGAATGACAGCGTTCACACCGGCAGCTGTCAGCGCTCTGTCGGTTAGGGCAGTCAGGGCTTCGATGCCGGAGGCAAGGAGATCCTGCAGAAAGGCACCGATCACATTGAAGGTCAGGAAGAAGACTAAGCCCATGATCAGGATGAACAGGGGGATGGCGGTCCATTTGCCGGTAAGGAAGGTATCGACCTTCTGGCTGCGCAGATGCTCCCGGCTTTCCTGCGGCTTGGTCACACACTGGCTGCAGACTCTGGCGATATACAGGAAACGCATGTCGGCGATCGCCGCGCTCCGGTCCAGGCCGCGTTCGGCTTCCATCTGCAGCGTGATATGCTCAAGCATTTCCCGCTCGTTGTCATCAAGCTGCAGCTGGCTGATGATGCGCTTATCGCCTTCGATGACTTTGGAGGCGGCAAATCGGACGGGGAGGCCGGATGCTACCGCATGGTCTTCGATCAGATGGATGACGGCATGCAGGCAGCGGTGTACCGCGCCGCCATGCTCCTGGCCGCAGAAATCCTGGCGGAGCGGCCTTTCCTGGTATTTGGCGATATGTACCACGTGACGGATCAGCTCATCCACGCCCTGATTCTTCGCGGCGGAGATCGGCACGACCGGGACGCCGAGCATTTCTTCCATGCGGTTCACATCCACGGAGCCGCCGTTGCCGGTCATTTCGTCCATCATGTTCAGGGCGACGACCATGGGCACGTTCATCTCCAAGAGCTGCATGGTCAGGTAGAGATTGCGTTCGATATTGGTGGCATCCACGATATTGATGATCGCCTTCGGCTTTTCCTTCAGGACGAAGTCGCGGGAAACCAGCTCTTCACTGGAATAAGGCGACATGGAATAGATGCCGGGAAGATCGGTGATCAGGCTCCCTTCCACGCCGCGAATGGCGCCGTCCTTGCGGTCCACGGTCACGCCGGGGAAATTCCCCACGTGCTGACGCGACCCGGTCAGCTGATTGAAGAGGGTGGTTTTGCCGCTGTTCTGATTGCCGACAAGGGCAAAGGTAAGCGGTGTTCCTTCCGGCAGCGGATCACCGCTGCCCTTCGGGTGGAACTTGCCTTCTTCGCCAAGACCGGGATGCAGGGCTTTCTTTTCTTTTTTCTGTGCGGGGGCGTCGCGGCCGGGACTTACGGCGGGAACCTCCTCCACGTCAATACGGGCGGCATCATCGAGCCGGAGCGTCAGTTCATAACCGTGGAGCCTGAGCTCCATGGGATCGCCCATGGGGGCGTATTTGACGACAGTGACTTCGGTGCCGGGGATAATCCCCATGTCAAGAAAATGCTGGCGAAGTGCGCCTTCGCCGCCGACCCGGCTGACCAGGGCCGGTTTTCCAAGGGGCAGTTCTTTTAAGGTCATAGAGAAACCTCGTTTCCGTTAAAATGCCATCCGAAGTTCTTAATGGTCCCCGGATGGCGTTTCAGCATGTGATAAGACAAATGGGTTAAGGTGTCTGCACGATCGTGGCCGTGCCGAGCACCTGGTTGCGGACCTTGATCAGGTCGCTCATACGGATATAACTGTCATGGTTGCAGTCTGCTGCTTCCAGGTAGAGTCCCTTCAGGGGATTGGTGCCGAGAATATGGTTGCGGATCTTGATCAGATCGCTCATACGAAGATACCCGTCTCCGTTCACATCGCCGTAGAGCAGCACTGTTCCTTCGAAATACAGCTTGCCGTCCCGGTCATAGACCTGCACGGTATCACCGGTTTTCATTAATGCGCCGCCATCCTTTTCCTTGCCGTCAGCGTCCTGTACTTTGCAGCTCATCAGTGCTGAAAGTCCCATGCCGGAAATGAACTGCGACTTGGTGGTGCCGAAGGAAAGGCCGGTTATGCGTTTGCTGTCGGTGATTTTATACTTGGGCTTCATGCTGTCCGGAATATCACCGGAGGGCGAGATGACGACAAGGTAGCCTGTTTTTCCGTCGCTGACACTGCTCTGCAGCGTCTGATAGGAAGCGGTAAACAGGATGACCGGGACGTTTGATCCGCTTACGGTGGCTTTCCCGGTTGCGGGAGAGGTGCCGCTTCCGGTGGTCCCGTTTACGGTCCAGCTGCCTCCGAGGGACTGGCCGCTTGCCGCGACTGTCTGCTCGATGGCGATCCAGCCCTGCGGGAAGACCAGGTTTCCGGAAGCATCCTTATAGAAGCCGTCGGTGCCTTCCGGTGCTTTGACGACAGTGGCGCCGGCGCCGAAACTGACGCCGTCAGCGGCTGCGGTCATGGTCCAGGCAGCTTTCAGTGTGCTGTCGGAGATGCCGTTAACATCCTTGCAGGCATAAAAGCGGACCGTGAATGCAGCACCGGCAAGGGACGCGGAGCCGCTTTGCGGCTGGATGGAGATTTTGGTGGAAATGACGGAGGGCGTGAGCGAAATGGTCAGGCTCCCGGTCCCTCCGGACGGAACAGCTGCGGATGCGGGATTAGGCGTGCTGTAGCCTGCCGCCTTCGTCTTTAGCTTGACATAACAGGTCTGGGCCGCGAGATGATAGACCGTGGCAGCGCCGTTTGCATCCGTCGCAACGGAAGCGAGCTGCTTGGTGCAGGCGGCATCGGCATAGATGCCAAGGGTCACGCCACTTAAGGAATAATTCGGATTGCCGGCAGTAATGGCCGGAAGCGCCGAAAGGAGATTGATCTGCAGGTTCCCCTGTGCAATTACAGGCGTGGAATCCGAGGTCGGAATCAGTACGTAGCAGGGGGCGTCCATTAAGGAATCGCTTGCTCTCGCATTGTCAACGATGCAGCCGCCGTGTACATTTTCCGACCAGCGGGCGGCGTGGACACGCCAGGTGCCGTAGTCGCCGTACGCTTTCCAGATCTTGTTCGCGTCACCGGTGGCAATGGTCCCGTCAAGCGTTCCGGATCCAAGCTTATAGTAGTCCTCGAGAAATGCCTGCATATCGCTCTCTGAGGTCGCCTTGGCAAAGGGGCCGAGGCTGATCCAGCAGTGCCCGTAGCTTTCACTGGGGGAGGTCAGGAGGCCGATCGTTCCGGCAATATCAAATGCACCGGCGTCAAAGGCGGCGTCGGCATTGTTGTATTTTTGGAAAAGAAAACCGATGGACCCGCCGCTTGCCGGTACGGAAACGGTATCGCCGACAGAAAGCTGGGCGTCCAGCTGTGCGCAGAAATGTCTGACATTGGCATAGGGATAGGAAGCCGAGGGGTGCAGGCCGAAGCGCCCGATAAGGTCGACCCCTTGCGATTGATAGGCGTCGAGCAGATAGCCAATGCATTCCCTGAGCTCGCCAGTGCAGGGGAGCGTATCGTAGAAGGAATAGGGATCCCGGCCCGCTACATGATACAGAAAATGCTGAATGGTGTTATAGATGGTACCGTCCGGAGTCGGACGAGCCAGATCAGAGGCAGGGCTTCCTCCGGGATCGGCGCTCACAGAAACAGGCCCGGCAGAAAACACGGTGCCGAGCACAAAAACTATGATAAGGCAGATGGCCTTCAGGCGCTTGAACAGATCCTTCATGAAACATTTCCTCTATTATATAAAAAGAGTATTTTACATTATAACATCAAATGAAATGTTTCGCAAGTGCCGGATTGGACTCTTTGCCAATCAATTCCTGATTCTGGCTTCTGCCCGGCGGATCGTTTTACGCAGGAAGATGAAGCTTAAGACAAAGGAGACAAGCTCGGCCGCCGGGAAGGCGAGCCATACATTATCAAGCACACCCGTCAGTGAGAAGAGGTAGGCGACGGGAAGCAGGACGAGAACCTGCCTGCAGATGGAGATCAGCAGAGAGTGAAAGGGATTGCCGATGGCCTGACAGACCGAACCGGCAATGATACAGAAGCCGGCAAGAGGAAAATGCAGGCAGATGATCCGCATGGCGCGGACGCCGATGGCAATCATTTCCTCTGTGGGATTGAAGATGCCAAGTAGCAGGCCCGGCAGCAGAAGAAACGCGGCGGCGCCAAGGGACATGAAGGTCACGGCACTCGCGATGGCAATGCGGTAGGTCTTTCGGACGCGGCTCATCTTGCCGGCGCCGTAGTTGTAGGAGATGATCGGCACCATGGCGTTGTTCATCCCGAAAACCGGCATGAAGACAAAGCTCTGCAGCTTGAAATAGACGCCGTAGACAGCGGTCGCCGCCTCGGTAAAGCCAAGCAGGATCTGGTTCATGGCAAAGGTCGTGAGAGACCCGATCGACTGCATCAGGATGGAAGGGTAAGCGATGCGGTAGATATCTGCAGCGATGCGTCCGCGCAGGCGGATCATGCCGAAAGCGGCTTTGAGGACGGGATTGTATTTCAGGTTGAGCAGGATCCCGACGATCGTTGCGATGCCCTGGCCGATCACGGTTGCGACCGCGGCACCCAAAACTTCAAGACGCGGAAGCCCCAGATAACCGAAGATGAAGAGGGGGTCGAGTATGATGTTGATCAAGGCCCCGGAGAGCTGGATCAGCATGGATTTATCCGTACGGCCGATCGACTGGAGCATGCGTTCCATCGCAACCTGTGCGTACAGGAAGAAGCAGATGCCCATGACGACGCCCAGGTAATCGCCGCCGTAACGGACGATGACCGCGTTGTCGGTCTGCATGGTGAAGAAGCTGCGGGAAAACAGAAGACCGATGATGCAGAAGAAAACAGCCGTCACACCGAAGAGAAACAGCCCGGTTCCCGCGATCTCGCGGGCGCGCTCCGGCCGCTTTTCACCAAGGGAGCGGGAAATCAGAGCGCTCATGCCGACGCCGGTGCCGACCGAGAAAGCGATCAGCAGGCTCTGCATGGGAAAGGCCAGGCTGACGGCGTTCATGGCATCCTGTGAAAGCTGCGCAACAAAATAGCTGTCGACGACGTTGTATAATGCCTGGAACAGCATGGATATGGTCATGGGCAGTGCCATGGAAAAGAGCAGTTTTCCTTCCGGTTCCGTACCCATACGGTTTTGCGCAGGTTCGAGCGCTTGTTTGTTGATTTCCTGAGACATAAGCCAACCTCTTCTTTCTGTACGGGGAAGCATTGTAGCATAAAACGGTGCCGGTGCATAGTGCTTTTTTGTCATTCATGAAGGCTCTGCAGCAAAAAGGCGTGACAGTCTGTCACGCCTTTTCATGTTTGCGGCTCTGCACGCGGCAGCCGGAAAGTGCCCCGGCTGAAGCTTACGCCTTTTTATACGTCTCGATCAGTTCCTTAAATTTCGGCAGAGAGCGCTCGATCATGTCGTAGTCCACGCAGTATGCGAGGCGGAAATAGCTCGGGCAGCCGAAGCTGTCGCCCGGCACGATCAGCAGATTGTAGTGCGTCTTTGCGTATTCGGAGAAGGCCGCGGAATCATCCCCCGGCGCATGCACGAACAGGTAGAAGGCGCCGTCAGGGCGGGCGCATTCATAGCCCATCTCCTCAAGCGCGTGCCAGAGGCGCAGGCGGTTCTTATTGTAGGCGGTGAGATCCGGCCGCACGCCGTTACACATGGCGATCGCCTGCTGGAAGAGGGTCGGTGCGCAGACGTGGCCGATGATCCTTGCCGCGCCGGCGACAGCGCCCATCAGTTCCTTGCTGTCCGTGCACACGTCCGGCACGCAGATGTAGCCGATGCGTTCGCCGGGCAGGGAAAGCGACTTCGAGTAGGAATAGCAGATGATGGTGTCGGTGTAGTAGGCCGGAACGTAGGGTACGTACAGATCGTCGTAGGTCAGCTCGCGGTAGGGCTCGTCCGAGATCACGTAGATCGGGTGGCCGTATTCGCATTCCTTCTTGTAGAGCAGGCGCGCGAGCTGATCCAGCGTGGGCTCGGTGTAGACGGTGCCCGCGGGATTGTTCGGAGAGTTCAGAATGATGGCCTGCGTATTCTCGTTGATGTACTGCTCCAGAAGCTCCATGTTCAACTGGAAGTCCGGAATATCGGGCGGCAGGATCACGAGCTTGCAGCCGGAGGCGAAGACGAAGGTCTTGTATTCGGGGAAATAAGGGGCGACAACGATGACCTCGCTCTCGGGACCGAGGCAGAGGGCATGCAGGACGGTCAGCAGGGCCGGTGCGGCGCCGCAGGTCATAAAGACGTTCTGCGGCCGGATGAGATGGCCGGAACGGACCGTCAGATCGGAGGAGACCGCTTTTCGTACGGCTTCAATGCCGCCGGCCATGGAGTAGCCGTGGAGTTTTACCGAATCGGATTCATGAATCAGTTTCAGGATGCTTTCGTTCACGGCATCCGGTGCCGGGATGCTGGGATTGCCGAGCGAGTAATCAAAAACGTTTTCCGGACCGACTTCCTTTGCTTTTTCGAGCCCATAGGCAAAGAGCTTGCGGATGGCCGAAGGGGCCGTGCCCATTTCATAACAATTCTGATTGTACATGTCTCTCCTAACCGCGCTTGTTCGAAGCGCGCCAGATGCCCTGAGCTTCCGCGGCCCGGATCAGGTCTTCGCGGAAGTCCGGATGTGCGATGGAAATGAGCCGTTCCGCTCGTTCCCAGGTGGTCCGTCCGCAGAGGTTCACGGCACCGTATTCGGTCACGATGTAGTACGCCTGGCTGCGGGGGTCGGTAATGATCTCGCCGTTAAAATGCGGCAGGATGCGGGAGCGGAGCGTCCCGTCTTTTTCTTTATAGGTGCTGGTCATGGCAATAAAAGCCTTGCCGCCCTTTGCCATGGCGGCTCCGGTCAGGAAATCAAGCTGTCCGCCGGTCCCGCTGATGTGGCGCATGCCGGCGCTTTCGGCGTTCACCTGACCGTAGAGGTCCACGGCGATGCAGTTGTTGATGGAGATCATGTCATCAAACTGTGCGATCGTGCGGACGTCGTTCACATAGGAAAGCGGCGCGGCGAGCAGGTTCGGGTTGTGGTCGGCCCACTTATACAGCTCGTGGGAGCCGAAGACCATCCCGGTCAGACCCTTGCCGCGGTAGAGGCTCTTGCGGGTGTTGGTGATCTTGCCCGCGCGGTCGAGCACCATGTAGGCGTCGCCGCAGAGCTCGGTGTGCATGCTGAGGTCCTTCACGTCAGACTCTGCGATGAGCTCGCCGAGCACGTTCGGCATGCCGCCGATCCCGAGCTGCAGCGCGGCACCGTCCCTGATATGCGGCAGGATAAGGTTTGCGATCGCAAGATCCTCGGGAGCCTTCTTCGGCGTGGGAAGATCGGGCAGCGGATCGTGCGGCCCCTCGACTACGGCGTCCACCTCGGAGATGTTGATGGTGCCGTCGAAGGCGCTGTAAAGGTAAGGCAGATCCTCCCGGACCTCTAAGATCACGTGATCCGCCTTTTCCAGGATGCCGCGGGCAACGCCGGTCGCGCAGGAAAGGGAGAAATTCCCGTGCTCGTCCATGGGCGGAACCGCCATCATGGCCACGTTCACGTCCAGGAAATGCTTGTAGTACAGGGTGTTGCTGCGGAAGACCATGGGGATGAAGTAGCACAGGCCCCGGTCGGAGAGCTTCCGCTCATAGCCGGAAAAGTGCCAGCTGTTGTAGCAGAAATGCTCGCGCGTCTCGTCGCATTCCGCGGCGCGGATAGGCCCGAAGATCAGGTTCCCGCGGATCTTCACGTCATGCAGCTCGTCCCTGCGGGCGGCGAGGGCGGCGTCAAGAAGAGGAGGGAAGCCGAGGTTGGAGGTATAGTCCACCCAGTCGCCGTCCTTAACGATACGGACGGCTTCTTCGGGGGTCTTTAACTTGGAACGGTATTCCTGAAGATAATTCATATGATTACACCTGTGCGGCCTCGCGTCCCGCGCGGAAGGCGGCTAGGTTCAGCTCCAGCGCCTTCGCGGGAACGGTCTTGCGGACGACTTCTTCCCAGTCGATACCCGGGGCATCCATCAGGCCGCAGCAGGCGCCGAAGAGGACCACGTTCATGCATTTCGGGTTCCCGAGCTTTTCGGCGATCTCGTTTGCCGGCACGATGATGCATTTGAACTGCTTCTGCATGGCTTCGATACAGCCCTCGGGGTAGGTGAAAAGACCGGCGGCGGTCGCCGCGGATTCCTGCCTGTAGGCATTGATGACAGCCACGCCGTCAGGCTTAAGGAACGGCGCGTAGCGCACGGCTTCCATCTGCTCGAGGGCGATCAGGATATCGGCCTCGCCTTTCCCGAACACCGGTCCGTAGACCTTGTCGCCGAAACGCACCTGCGTGGAGACGGATCCGCCGCGCTGGGCCATGCCGTGCACCTCGGACTGTTTTACGTCAAATCCGGCCTCCATAAGGCCTTCGGTCATGATCTTGCTGATGAGGATCGCGCCTTGTCCGCCGACGCCGGCGATGAGTATGCTTTTCACGTTGGACATCCTGGAGCCCCCTTTCACGAAATGGCCCCGAAGGGGCAGATCTGCGCGCAAACGCGGCAGCCGATGCACTGATTCGCATCGATGAAGGCCTTGCCGTCCTTGAGAGCAATGGCCGGGCAGCCGCAGCCAAGGCACATCTTGCAGCTCCGGCACTTTTCGGGATCGACCGTGCAGAGCCTCTTCGGCGTGGGCTCGCGCTTTAGGAGCACGCAGGGCCTGCGCGTGATAATTGCCGGGAACTTTCCTTCCTTCCGGAGGGCGACCGCCCTGTCGATGGTCTCGTTCATGGCCTTAAGATCGAGCGGATCTGCAACCAGGACGATGAAGCCCATGGCCTCCAGGACCCTGTCGATGTTGAAATCGTCAGACGGCTCGCCGAGCAGGGTATAACCGCTTGCCGGGTTATCCTGCTGGCCGGTCATGCCGGTGATGCGGTTGTCGAGGACCACCGGGATCACATTTCCCTTGTTGTAGATGATCTCTGCCGCGCCGGTCAGGCCGCTGTGGCAGAAGGTAGAATCGCCGAGGCACCCGAAGATGAGCTTGTCGGTCACGCCCTCGCGCTCGAAAGCCTTGCTGATGCCCATGGCGACCGTAAAGCCCGCGCCCATGCAGACGACCGAGTCAAGCGCGTTGAGAGGCGGCGTGCCGCCTAAGGTATAGCAGCCGATATCGCCGGTCAGGACCACGTTTTTCCTGCGGCTCATGGCATAGAAGAAGCCCCTGTGCGGGCAGCCGGGGCAAAGGGCCGGCGGACGCGGCACGGGCGTGACTTCGGGGATCTTCACCTCCGGCTCAGTGCCGAAAATGCGCTCGCGCAGGAGGGAGGTGTTCATCTCGTACATGGTGCCGGTCAGCTGCTTGCCGGTGCACGCAATGCCGGCGGCCTTGATCTGCTCCTCCATGAAGGGCTCAAGCTCCTCGACAACGTAAAGGGTCTCGACCTTTTCCGCAAACTCACGGATGAGCCGCATGGGCAGTGGGAAGGTGAGGCCGAGCTTCAGGAAGGAGGCGTCCTCCGGGAAGACTTCCTTCGCGTATTCATAGGCAACGGAAGCGGAAATGACGCCGATCTTCGTGCCCTTCATCTCCACGCGGTTGAGCGGGCTGTCATAGCCAAACTCTGCCAGCTCCTCAAGGCGCTTTTCAACGAGCGGGCGCTTTGCGTAGGAATTGGCCGGCGTGCAGACGTATTTGCGGGTATCCCTCTGATAAGGGGTAAACGCGTGCTCCTCCCTCTCGCCGAGCTCGACCAGGCTCTTCGAATGAGAGACGCGGGTCGTGGTGCGGAAGAGGACAGGCGTATCGAATCTCTCCGAGATCTCGTAGGCCAGGCGCACGAAATCCTTGCATTCCTGCGAATCGGACGGCTCGATCAGCGGGACCTTGGCGGCCTTCGCATAGTAGCGGTTGTCCTGTTCGTTCTGCGAGGAGTGCATGGACGGATCGTCGGCGTTGACGACGATGAAGCCGCCCTTGACGCCGAGATAGGAAGCGGTGAAGAAGGGATCGGCGGCCACGTTCAGCCCTACCATCTTCATGGCGGTCACGCTCCGGCTGCCGGCAATGGCGGCGCCGTAGGCGACCTCGAGGGCGACCTTTTCATTAGGCGCCCATTCGCAGTAGACGTCGCGGCGGTACTGCGGGAGATTCTCAAAGATCTCGGTACTGGGTGTTCCCGGATAGGCGCTGGCGATCTTCAGCCCGGCTTCCCAGAGGCCTCTGGCAATGGCTTCATTGCCGGATAACAGCTGTTTCATAATAAAGATACCCCTTTCTGCTGCAAGGCAGCCGAAACGAATGATAAAAACACATATTAACGGAACTTTTCTGCCCTTAAGCATAGCACGGAGAGGCTTTTCTGTCAATGTTCCGCGGACGGAAATTCCGCCGTGTCCGCGCCATACGGACAGTTGTTCCGGGAAGAGGGAGGCCCGGAACAGCTCTGCAAAAAAAAGATCCACCCCGCGCATACAGGATGGATCTTCGTTGTATCAGCTATGATACGTATGGAATTATTTGTCCACCACAGCAGCTGTAGTGGTCGCTTCGGTGCTCTCAGGGGCAGCCGTCGAAGGCGCCGCAGTGGTCGGGGCGGCTGTCGTTGTCTTGGCTACATAAGCGGATTCAACAGTGAGGTTCTTGAATTCCTTGGCAACCTTGAATGCCTTGGCAGCATCCTGCCAGGTTTTGTAGACGCCGTTGAAGTGCTCGGTCTGCTGCTCGGATTCGAGAGTGGCGCGTCTTGTCTTAGCGCCTTCAGCATCGTCATCACTGACGCAGTACAGAACGTACCAGCCGGTGCCTTCCTTGTAGGAAACCTTGGAATCACCGGTCTTCATGTCCTTGCCTTCCGTAAAGAAAATGGAAGTGGACTCCTCGGTGTAGGCATAGGTCACTTCATTTGAGGTGAGATCTTTCCAGGCTTCTTTGGTTTCATCCCAGGTCTTGCCGGCGACAAGGTTCGAGCGGATCACATTGGCCAAAGCTTCTCCTACAGGATTTGAAGAAGAGGCGCTGCCTTCGGTGGAAGCGGTGCTTTCCGTCGTTGTTTCCTTTTCTTCAGGAACAAGGATATAGGCGATACGGAAGCTCTTGCAGTCTTCGTCCTTGACACTAACCTGGGCCTGGTCCATTACGGCGCGGGCAACTTTATAAGCCTGCACACGTTTCTCAAAATAGGCCTTCATCTGCGCGTCGCCGGCCTCTCCGTCAGCCACGCCTGCAAGCGTGAAGAACTCGTCAGCATATCCGTCGCGGATATCGGCAATCAGCGCAGCTATTTTCTCATTGTCAGAATCGGTCAGGGCAGAGGAAGCATAATCCCCGGCATGCTCCAGCAGGATATAGGTCTGCAGGATCTCAGCCATGGTGTTCTCCTTCAGCGTCTGCTCAAAGGTCTGCGTGCGTACGCCGCTGGCGATCGGCCAGATATCGGTGATGCCGTAGTAATAGCGGTACATCACACCGGTATAGGATTCGGTGCCCCACTGGTTCAGACGCATCCAGAAATTGGCTTCGTCCAGGTAGGTCGTCTGATCGCCGTAGGTGGCGGCAACTGTCGTTTTGTATTTGTCAGGCGCAACACTGCTGCCGCAGCCGGTGCAGAAGACCAGAACGGCAAGAATGAGTGCTGCGATGCGGGAAACGTGTTTCATAACACAACCTCCATATTAGCATTAACCGTTATATTATATGAGCTTTCTTTCGTGACTGCAAGTGCTTTTGAAAATTTCACAAAAGAATCTTTTTCTTCTGTAACCGGTGAGATGGCAATCTTTCCTCCTTACAGCATTTTTTTATGAGCGGCTAAGACACCTTTCTGTTTCTCTTTGTATTCATATTTTAGCTGATTCAGCACTTGTTCCCCATATTCGTCTTTCCTTGCTCTGGCGGTTTCAATGCATTCAGTCAAAGTCTCGTTATAATCAACACACAGTGAATACTGTATAAGACGATTATAAATCGTTACAGCTCCGGGTTCCCCTGTAGAAGCCCAATAAAATAGATCAGGAAGATAAGGCAACAATTCTATATCATTCTTATCCTGCAAGACTTTTGCACAGTTTTCCCATGTGTTCTTTCTCCCAGGAGGCATAATGAGAAGGGAATAAGATGATAGTTGTTTTGCTAACTCGATCCCTTTTTCCTGTGCAATGTGGTGGTTTGTTGCACTTAGCAGATCAATTACTTCATCATTGCTTATGGCAGCATCTTGCTTTGGCAGCATTATGATAAGAATAACGATTCTTTCAAGCATCCAGATCAATTCCACTGCCGCTGTATAAAACCCAAGATAGTAGTTGTTGGAATACTTAAACACAAATATAGAAGCTATTCCCAATATTGCAATCGGCCAATCACTCCCCTGTAATAAAACAAGCCGCTTTGTATTCAGGCTTTCTTTACACTTATTGAGCAATATGCACGAGATGACAGTGTCTGCAATTAATACAATGCAAACAAATAAATGATAGAGCTTTCCTATTGTTTGATCAAAGTCATAATAAAAAACAATGGCAGCAACAACGGTCATTTGGATAAGAAGATTCGAAATAATATGAGATGTAATTAATATGTTTTTATATCTTTTCATAATAATTTGCTTTAGTATTTAAAAGGCATGCCCGAAAAATTCTTTGCTGTATAATATAATAGCGTCTTTTCCGGTATTATCAATATAAATAATTGGACTATTATACAGTAGATAAACATATTGTTTCCCAACAAGTTCTTCCCTGTGCTGACATCTTCATACGCATTGACGAATCTCCCGGTCTCCGGATCATAGTAGCGGCTATTCAGGTAGTAGAGGCAGGTCTTGGAAGTGCGGTAGCCATCGTTGTTCCTGTCTGATAAAGAGAATTGTCTGAATATAATGAATTCCAGTCATGTCTATTGGGGAAGTCACCAGTGAGAATCGCCACTTTTCTCTTTTTACCAATATTTTCACAAGCGTTTTGTGCCGTGGGACCTAGTCAGCCGATTCAGACCGTCTTGATTCAATGGTGATTATCTTTTTATCTCTGATCTCAATGATCAAAAACAAAATCATTGAAATCATCTGCCCGCTCAAGTTGATGCGACTGGAATAATTACCAACAAGAATTCTCAATATCAAAAGTACTCCAGGTATGATCAACAGCTTAACGATATTCATGGAAAACGGTGTTAGCAGGAACACCTTCTTCTTGGGTTCTATCCAGGCTAAAACTGGAAACAATGACCATCCCCAAAAGGACAAATCCATCCAAATAACTCTATTCATGCAGAAATAAAAAAACGCTGCGATAGCAATTTGCACTACAAAAGATATGGAATAATATAGTGTAATCTTCTTCCAGCCGATCAATTCTGTGATTTCTCGTCCGATAATATACGTATAAGCAATAAATAAAACGGACCATAGAGTCGTTAATCCCGGCGGATTGAGAACAAACGATAAAAGCCGCCACCATTCTCCTTGTTGAATCTTGTAAAAATCCAGACTTAGCCATCCGTTATAAATACCATTTCCAACAGAGGGATGATACAGAATACCTCTTTTCAAAAAAACACCTACAAGATAAAAAGAGCAAATAAGAATTATCGGTAAGCGGTTTTGGCCTTGTTTTCTATTATACGAAACCGTGCTCTTCATCGTCGCCCCTTCGTTGTCCATATTTCCCTCGTTGCATACAATATATGGTTATACAGATTTGACTCAGCAGAAGGCGTCGCCGTAATTCTGTTATTCAATTCGCTAAAAAGAAAAGCATACTCATTACCGAATTTATGGTGAGCAAGGTTATAGTGAAAACAAGTTATCCGCAGCCTATTGTCTATCGGGTTAACCGCCACAAGCGTTTGCAAATTATTACTTTCAACGCGGTAGTAAAACTGGAAATCCCCAAAAAACGTTTCATGATCCTTTTTTCCAGGACAAAACTCGCGTTGAAAGTCATTATGAACCAAATAATCAACCACCTGCCGAGTACGGTTCTCATTCATTTGATACTCAAGTAAAACAATATTACAGCGTTGAAATGACAAATTGCGTGTGCTCCAACGTCCAGAGAAGTCGCTAATGTACACATTCGTCAACTCTTCTTCTCTGACAAAGCCAAGTTCATCAATCAATTCATCCAGTTCTTCTCCGCTGTCGAAATTACAGAAACGTTTCTTCTCATAATATTCTTTGTCTTCATACTCTCCTAACGGTCCAAACATGGACGCATACAGCAAGCCTTCAAGATAATAATAAGCAACAAATATGACGATAATTATAACAAATGCTTTTCTGCTCGTTTTTCCAATCATAACAAATTACCATCTTTATCATAGTTTTGAGGTATAAAGATATACGAAAATTCATCTCAAACACGAAACCTTTGTTTCTTCCTGCAAACTCTGTAAAGTACCAATTACCAGCCTCATCTTGTATAAACAATCTAGCATGTCCGACAACAGGCATCCCTTCCTCACCAAAATCATTAATGAGAATCGCATCTGTCCCAGCTTTATCCTTATATGATTGGGGATTGTTGACGGCATAAGTAAAAAGATTAGTTCCACGATTACCATGATTCAAATCCAAAATGCTATCCGCATTGATAAATCTTCCGGTCTCAGGATCGTAGTAGCGGCTGTTCAGGTAGTAGAGTCCGGTTTCTCTGTCGTAGCGGTAACCCCGGTAGAGGTAGGGGTTGTAGGTCAGGACGTTCGCACTCTCTGTGGTGCCGGCTTCGTCTGTCGCTGTTACTTTCCCCCAGGCGTCATAGACGTAGCTGACAAGTAACGCTCCGGTAGAGCCCTTGTAGACACCGGTCACATCACCCTGCAGGTTTTTCCGGTAGAAGTACAGGACTGGCGTTCCCTGCATGGAAAAGGCAACAGGGGCTCCGCTTGCGTCATAGTAATACCACAGGTACAGGGAGCCGTTCTTTTCGAATCGTACCTGACTGCCTTCCAGCGTATACTGGACCAGGGTTCCGTTGACGGTCTTGGAGGTCCGGTAGCCGTCGTTGTTGTAAGTATAGCTGAGCGATTTTGAAGTTATGGTATTCCCGTTCGCGTCTTTCAGCACTTCCGTCTGCCCGGATGGCATATAGGAAGTGCGGTTCGATCCGCTCCCCGCTCGCCAGGTGTAACTGATGTTAAGGGTATAGTTGTTAAAAGTACAGTCTTCGAAGTCACCAGTCAGAATCGCCAGTTTTCTTTTTTTACCAATATCTTTACAAGCTTTTTGTACCGTGGAGCATCATTTAAAACATAGCAAACAGCTAATAATAGTATCCACCCAATAAACGCCGCTACGCCCAATAACCACATGATTTGTATGACAGACGCGTCCCTGACTCTAAGCGTTTCTTCTGCAGATATTAACAAATCGGGTCCATCAGACAACGACCAGATGATCCCATCAATCCCCTCTTTCCTTTTTAAGGATTCACTGCTCTTTACATAGTTGATTGTCAGAGTTTTCTTTTGCTCAACAGCTCCCATGATGCTAACAGCCGTGTCTGCATCGCACTTTCTGGTTTTTAAAGATATGGTATTATTCGATAGTAGGAGTTCTTCCTTCTCTGCAATACATGTATCAAATTGCATTGAAATGGCGTTCATATTCTCCGGATACTTTCCTATTTCACCCTTGAAAAGAATTGCAAAGAAACACACTGTTAGAAAAGCAGGAACAAGCATATAAGCAATCAGCAGTTCCCTTGCATTAACAAAGTACCCATGGAACAACTTGTCTTTCATTTCCGGTATTCTTTGGTGAAGCTGTTCTTCTCTTCTCTGAAAGACTTGTCTGAGGAATTCGATATTTCCTATAGCAGTTTCATCAACATATAGTTTAAAATCTCTTAAGTATAAGACATAGTCCCCATTCTTGCCCCATTTTATACCGCTGATATCTTCATACGAGAATTTTTTCCTTTTATACATGAAGGATAACACATCGATTTCTGAATCATTATATGAAACGCGAGGCAAATTGTACATGAATAAATTGAAAAAACTAATTCCAGAAAAGACGACAACCGGCCATATGAGCCCTTCTCTGTTCCTTAAAAAAAATGCCACAAGGTAAGCCAGAAAAGCAAATAAAACACCCATATGTTCGCCTGGCGGCCAGTGTCAGAAAACCGTCGCAGTCCAAATAAGCACCACTCAAAAAGCGGAAGTGTTTTTGAAAAGCATATGTCTAAATCTCTTCATACCAATGAACCGTTCGAGGTAATGTGTACTTCTTTCGGAGACCTCTATATAAACTGTTCTCGGCCTTTTATCTCTGACATTCATATCATTCTTTTCTTTAGGCGGAATTATCAATTTATATGACATTATTCGCATATAATTGAATTGTTTGCTTAATTGTATTACATCTTCCGGTTTTTCTATACTCCACAATGTTATGCAAAACAGTTTGCTTCGCATTCCATTTTCATCAATAATCACCCGCGCAAAAATATCTGGTGATAGCAGAACAATTAGAGCTTCTAAAACAACAATCAGCACTAATATAGACCAAAACGCCTCTCCTAGATATTTTTTACTGATCCATAAAACTCCCCCCAGACCGATTATAATAAAGCCAGGGACCAAGAGAACATAAGGCAAGGAAATTGATCTTTGAAAAAAACAAATTTGATTCTTTTTCATGTTCACCATCCCAACTCAGTAATCAATCGGCTTTGAAGGTATCTATATTGTTTTATGCGCATATAATTATTCCGCACCTTTTTTACTGCATAAGGCAAGTAATAATTCAAGCCATCCGACACTGTCTGTGTGCTAGCAGATATTCCTATTGCAAGTGTTTTATAAGGTGCGGTATTTCCTGCTAATGTTGTTACAGTTGACGCACTATAACCAAGTGCTCCTATCATGTTTGGTATACCAGAATAGAGTGAACCAACTAAAGATTTCCCAAATTTATAATCATCCTTCTCAATTAGCGCATCACTCACCATATTACCAGTAACGCCAAATGCATACGAAACAGAATATCCTTTTACCATATTTGACAAAACTTCTCCACTCGAAGCAGCCTTTTCCGATGCGGCAACAAGATATTGTCCACCATATGCAACCCCAAAACCTGATAAAGCTCCTCCAAGCAGACCTGCATTCCATCCATCAGCATATAATCCACCTGACGATTCAGTTAATGATCCCATAATTAGTGAAGCAGTTCCCGCTGAAACCATTGTTGCACCAATAGGCGCCGCTACACCAGTTGTTGATAACAGAAGACCGCATACTATTGAACTAACACTCACAAACGCCTGCCAGAGCTCTGGGGCATTGCCATCTTTATCAAGTAAACTTATGGGATTATTTAAACAATACGCGAACATATTGTTCCCGAGAATGCCCTGCCCCGTACTGACGAACCCATCCGCATTAATAAACCTTCCGGTCTCGGGATCATAGTACCGGCTGTTCAGATAGTACAGTCCCGTCTCTGAATCGTAGCGATATCCGCGGTAGAGATACGGGTTGTAGGTCAGGACGTTCGCACTCTCTGTGGTGCCGGCTTCGTCTGTCGCTGTCACTTTCCCCCAGGCGTCATACACGTAGCTGACAAGCAACGCTCCGGTAGAGCCCTTGTAAACACCGGTCACATCGCCCTGCAGGTTCTTCCGGTAGAAGTACAGGACTGGCGTTCCCTGCATGGAAAAGGCTACAGGGGCTCCACTTGCATCATAGTAATACCACAAGTACAGGGAGCCGTTCTTTTCGAACCGCACCTGGCTTCCTTCCAGCGTGTACTGAACCAGTGTTCCGTTTACGGTCTTGGAAGTCCGGTAGCCATCGTTGTTGTAGGTGTAGCTGACGGTATTCGTCCCGTTCGTAGCGCCCGCAAGCTGCCTTCCCTTCTGCCAGGTAAAGCTGTATCCGTTGTAGTAGCTCGTGGGATTGCCTATGGCGTCATAAGTGATGGAGCTTCCGTTGTACGCAGTCAGTTTATCCTTCCAGTTACTGTCGCCATAGGTATAGGTGTTCGTAAATGTGGAGACGGTTCTCTGTCATTTTTCCCTTTCCTTCTTTAAGACATAGAGCCGTCCCCTGTCTTATTTATCTTAGTCCCCTATCGTGCAAATTCATTTCAGATGCTTTCTTGGATATTTGCAATTCTACTACCCTATGTCCCATAACTGCACAACCCACTTTGCGTTGTTTTCTTTCAAAAACCTATTCATGTCTTTATCTATACAAAAGTTTTTATAATACTCTTCAAGTTGCTCTAAAGCCGCAACTAATGGAATATTTAATTCTTCATTGTCTACTCGGCATCTATGTCTCCATAACCAATTCAATTCAGTAGGAAAAGAACCCGACTCACGACGATTAGCCATCCCGATATTAATATAATAGTTTTCTCTATCCCACTGGGAACCTTGTATGCAGAAACAACAAATCCACTCATTGTCGTAACGGTACCAATAATTCTTATTCTTACGAAATCCTAACTGTTTTAGTTTTTCTTTTGCTTCCAGTATAATCTGCTGCTTATTTATCATAAAGAACGAGCACTCCTTTCCATTCGTCTCCTAAAAGGTTTAGATACCTTGATAATTGTTTCATGCCTCTTTTAATGGCTCTAGGGTTATTTGGCTTTAATTCATATATGGTTGTATGTGCCAAGTCATAACCATCTACCCGTGCTCCAGGACCAATATGCGTTTCTTTTTCAACTCCAGGGCCATAATCCCATTTCTTATGTTGTTCTCTTCCATATTCGGCGGCTTTAGTTTCGCCTCCACATGAATTATGTACCAACACTCCATTAGCTGATACAAAGTAAGTATGATCCTCATCAACATTGAGATTATAGACCTTGGCAGGGCTTTCCAGTATCTCATGCTGGATAAGCTCAAGGGTAACATATTCTCCGCCCATCAGGACAAGGATATCACCCGCCCGAAGGTCAATCGCCTTGACCCATCCCTTCACCGGAGAGTAGAAAGGATGTCCGGGAGTCATTATGATCTCTTCGCCTTTAATCGTCAGGTGGACCAGTTCGTTGCTTTCTTTGACATAGGTCTCCTGAACCGTTTTAAGTGATATACTTCCTGTTTTCTCGTTCCATGCCCATACCTTATCGCCGGCCCGGATGCTTTCTATTGCCGTTTTTCCGAGTCCAGTCAGTACTACCATCCCTGCTACAAAACATGCATTCGATGTCACTGCAGCGGTTACCGCGCCTGTTATGGCTCCCATCATAAACCCATCGACTGATGCATCACAAATCAGTTGGTTTTGTTATAGTGCCTGGTTTTAAGTTCGGATCAGTTGGTTCAGGTTGTCGTAGTAATACTTTTGTTTCTGTGTGTTTCCCTCCTCATATAATCAAGTCGTTTTTGTTGAAAATCCAAGGTTTTTCCCTTGGTATATCTCAGTCAGAAGAGCCAGTGTCATGGATATTTCTGAGCATCAGGTGCTCCTTTACAGTCTCAAAATTCAATTATTTGAGTGAATATAGTACAGGATACAGTTATTCATATCAACATAATAAACATCATAATTATGGTATTTTGCATAACCGTTTTTTTCGAAAATATAATAATAATCTCCCTCTTTTACTTGTGTTGAATAATCAAAATCATATTTTTCATAATAATCTTCGAATTTGACCCATTCTTCAAAGTCTTCAAAATAGCTCTTGACCTCTTCGATGTCAAAACTCATTACTTTCTTGTATTTTAAATGGGTCTTGAACGCGTTGACCGTTGATTCATTGTAAAAGTATTTACAATAATCAGTATAATCCTGGAAACCTTTTCCGAAATAACATTCTTTAGTTTCGTATTTCGGCATACCCGACATTTTTCCGTTACATCCTGTCAGCATCAAAACCAGCCCCGTAGCCATAATCATGCATATTGCTTTTTTCATATCATTCCCCCTTAATAAGTATATGAAAATGATATTGACCACGTAAACGGAACAATCATCCCAATTTTTTGCATTGCCCATCCCAAGTCATTTGCAGCATTCCCAAAAGATAGTTTTGAGAACGACCTGATATTGTCAAAGTTATATATATCGCTTCCTGTTATGGTTACAGTCCACTTCCCATTTTTCTTTGAACCAGATAAATAAAAGTCAATTTTACCTATACTATAAAATAAATCGCCGCTTGTAAAATTCATAGAAACTTTTAGTTTATCAACCGAAGATTTTTTTAATCCATTCAGTGATTTCTTTATTGTTTCGTTGAAATATGAAGAGTTTTTTAAAGATCGAATTATTAAGTCTTTTGTGGACTGTGATATAGCTTTCCCATATCCCCACATTCCATGATTATACAACGTTCTTGCCACACTATAGCCTCTAGCCGCCAAGAAAGCATTCCCCGCACCAAAAAGAATTGTCTTAGCCGTATAATACCTCGCCCACCCAAGAGGCGTTATAGTTAATTGTAAATGTATAACGCCCGTAATAACCCAATCGGGAATCGTTCCACGGTGGTCAACCATGTTAACAGGATTATTATAGCAATAAGCCAAAAGATTATACTGCCGTATATATCCAGAATCTGTTAACAACAATTCGACATCATCCGCATTGATGAACCTTCCCGTTTCTGGATCGTAGTAGCGGCTGTTCAGGTAATACAGGCCGGTCTCGGCGTCGTAACGGTAACCCCGGTAGAGGTAGGGGTTATAAGTGAGGACATCCGCGCTCTCCGAGGTGCCTGCGACGTCTGTTGCTGTCACCTTGCCCCAGGCGTCGTAGACGTAGCTGACTAACAGCGCTCCTGTAGAGCCTTTGTAGACGCCGGTCACATCTCCCTGCAGGTTCTTCCGGTAGAAGTACAGGACTGGCGTTCCCTGCATGGAAAAGGCAACAGGGGCTCCGCTTGCGTCATAGTAATACCACAAGTACAGGGAGCCGTTCTTTTCGAACCGCACCTGGCTTCCTTCCAGCGTGTACTGAACCAGTGTTCCGTTTACGGTCTTGGAAGTCCGGTAGCCATCGTTGTTGTAGGTGTAGCTGACGGTATTCGTCCCGTTCGTAGCGCCCGCAAGCTGCCTTCCCTTCTGCCAGGTAAAGGTATAGCCATTGTAATAGCTCGTCGGGTTCCCTATGGCATCATAAGTGATGGAGCTTCCGTTGTACGCAGTCAGTTTATCCTTCCAGTTACTGTCGCCATAGGTATAAGTGTTCGTCGTGGTGGCCGTTCCGGTAACTGTTGCTCCCGTCTGGTAGGGATAAACTGCTGTACTCGTCAGGTTTCCGCCAAGGTCATAGCTGTAGACGATGGTCTGGTTCAGATCCAGGTTATCCTCCCGGATCAGCTGATTTAAGCTGTCATAGTAATACTTCTGTCTTTGCGTTCCTCCTTCTGCTATG
This sequence comes from Lachnospiraceae bacterium UBA6987, assembly GCA_002449955.1. GTDB lineage: Bacteria > Bacillota > Clostridia > Lachnospirales > Lachnospiraceae > UBA6987. Next base: position 17,938 of record DJYD01000019.1, on the reverse strand, counting down.
GTCTCGATGTTGCCCAGCACATCATAGGTGTAGTTCAGTGACTTCGTGGCAATGGTGTTGCCATTCGCATCTTTCACCACTTCCGTCTGCCCGGATGGCATGTAGGAAGTGCGGTTCGATCCGCTCCCTGCCCGCCAGGTATAGCTGGTATTCAGGGTGTAGTTGTTGTTAAAAAGTACAGTTTTCGCAGAACGGTAGAAGTCATCGTAGTCATACAGCACCTTCACCCGGCTGCCGTGCATCGTGATCTTCTGCAGCATCCGCTCGCCGCTTGTGCCATTGTATGGGCCGTAGGTGTAGTACGTCCCATAGGTACTGGAGCCCTGCTCATTCGTAATGATATCACTGATCAGTTCACCGGTCGAGCTGCTGTAATTATAGGTATGCCGCTCCTTCCCCGGTCCGGTAAGGGAGATCGGCCTTCCTGCCTGATCGTACTCATAACGCCAGCTTATCCCCTGCGCAAGGTCCTTGATCAGACCGACCTTGCCATTGCTGCCATAGTAATACTCGTAAATATCATTTCCATTATAACTCAGCTTGCTCACTCTGCCAAGTGAATCATAGGTCGGTGTCAGATACTGGCCGTTGCCGTACTGGGTCTTTGTCAGGTCACCGTTGTTCGAAGCGTAGGTGTAGCTGACAAGGCTCTGCGTCCCGACCTTCACCGCCGTCTGAGTTCCGAAGGCGTTATACTGAAGGTTGTACGTCACATCGCCTGATGAAGCTGACACCGTGTTGTGCACCAGGCTGGTCAGGCGTCTGTTCGTATAGTTATAGCGCACCTCGCTGCTTCCGGTCTTCACTTTTGTCAGCAGGTCATTATTCGCGTTATACGTATAGTTCGTCATTACGCTCTTCGCGTTTGTCAGACTGTTTAAGGTCCCCTTACTCTGCGTATAGCTGTAGGAAGTGACATTCCCGAAGGGATCGGTTACCGAGCTTAGGTAGGCTCCGCTGTAGGCATTCACCGGGCTGCTGATCGTCTTCCCGCCCGTGGTGGTCGTGGCCGCTGTAGGATTGCCGTTGCTGTCGTAACTGTAGTTAACAGCCCTGCCGCTGCTGTCGGTAACACTGGTCAGGCGGTGGTTCGTGGTGTTATACGAGTAATTCACCACTGTTCCGTCAGGATACGTGATCTTGCTCACTTCCGGCCTTCCGGAGGCAAGGTAAGTATAGCTCGTTACCAAGCCCGCCTGATCCGTCACCTTCGTGACTCTTCCTTCGCTGTCATAGGTATAGCGGTCGCCATAGCGTTCCCGGAAAAGGCAGATATCATCAAAGACCACCGTATTCTTCTGGTAGTTATACAGCAGGGCAACCTGTACCTTCACATAGGCGGAGGATGCCGTAGCCGTTCCGGACAGGTACTGCCAGTTCGGGGTCTTGGCTTCAAAGCTGAAGAAGCTTTCCGTATACGTATCATCACTCTTGATGAAGCGGATCCGGACCGCGAAGTAGCGGTTGTTGTTCTTATACAGGCCAACCTTCGCTATGGAGTCTGCTTTCGCCCAGACACCGAAGACGTAGGAATCACCGGAGGCACCGTTCTTTACCGGGACGTTCTGGTAGATATACTTTGCCGTCTGGCTGTTCCCCGTCATCTGATAGCCAAGGCCTGCATGTCCTTCCGCAATGACGGCATCGGAGCTTTCAAGGCCTGAGCCGCTCCAGTAGCCGGGCCTGGCCGTGCCTGCCGTATTGCGTACGTGTCCGTTTTCCAGCATGTTGTAACGGTTGGAGACGGCGCCTTCCTCAAACTGCACCGAATCGATATAGCAGGTCCCCACCTGCTTATAAAAGACGATCGCTGCCTGAATACTGTCAGACGAGGCGTCTTCGGGGATGCTTATCGTCCAGCTCTCCCTGTGCCAGCCTGTCACCTTCTGCATCAGATGACTGTAATTATGCACCCAGGAGCCTGCGGCATTCTTATAACGAATGTTGAAATAGAAGCCGCCAGTGCTTGGTGTATAGTCTTCATAGTAGATGTATGCAGACAGTGTCACGCTCTTTCCGGGAGCGTCAGGGATCACTGCTGTTTCATAGATCCCGAAGCTGGCTGCGCTTCCGGTACTGATTAATTTCAGGCTTTTTGTGCCTTCATATACGGTTCCGGTATCCAGGGCATAGCTGCCCTCGGTATTGGATGAATTATAGTTGCCCCAGCTAAGTGAGCTGTTCTCAAAGCCATGATTGACCAGGTAGTTGGTGACACTTCCCTGCATGGAGGAGGCATAGATGAGGGCATGCTTCTTGTTGTCGTTTGAATTATTATAGTTCCCGCTTACCGCCCCACCGGCATTATCTCTGATGCAGACCGTGTGTCCGCTGTTATCAAACAGCATGGTCTCGCTTCTGCCCTGGCGGTCTGTGATCGTTGTCTCCCCGGCGTTATAGGTCCAGATGAGGCGTCTTCCTTCTCCGCCGCTGCTGCTCTTTTCCAACAGCTGCTTGACCCGGTAGGGCGCACTGTTATAGTAAGTGATCTCAACCGATGAACCGTCGATATCTGTGATCTTGCTGATCAGGTATCCGCCGCCTTTGGCCGTGTAGTTCAGGGTGACGGTGCTTCCGTCAGGGCGGGTTATCGTGCTGAGGCAGCCGTTGGCATCGTAAGCATATGTGGTTGTGCGGCCGGCGGGGTCAGTGATCCCGGTCAGGTAGTCATCACTGTTATACGTAAAGCTTACGATCCTTCCGCCGCCATCCGTCACCTTGGCAAGCTGTCCCGTGCCGTAGCCGATCGTCTGCGTCTTACCATTGGTGATATCCGTGATCGTCTTAAGGTATCCGTAGCTGTTGAAGGTATAGCTGATGTTGCCGCCGTCTTCTAAGGTATAGCCCGTGGAGGTCTTCGTCAGTTTGGTATTCGTGTCAAACTCCTTGACATAGACCGAGCCTTCAGCTCCGCTTGTCCCGCTCTTTAAGCTGAAGTAATGAACGGTACCGTCAGCATCGGTCAGCTTATAGGGATAGCCGTTTACACTGGAGGTGGTCACCTTCATTCCCACGTTTAAACGCATGCCCTTGCCGAAGAGCATGTGGCTCGCACCGACCGGATTCGCATTGGCCTTCTGACTCGCATTATAGACATGGGAGAGGCTAATGGGCATGTAGGCCCCGCTCATGGAGATGTCATCATAGGTATAGACAAGGTTTCCGCTGAAGTCGCTGACACTGATCGTTCCCATCGTATCGGAGCCGGAGCTGTGATAGGACAGATAGGGTTCCAGTCCTTCCTGGTTCAGGTACGTCATCTGGAAGACGGGGAGGATCGTCTGGTCATTCGTACTGGTCACGCTGTAGAAGGTAACAAGGCGGATGGTGGAAGCAGATTCATTCTCCGAGATCATGGCACAGCCGTAGTTGTTGCCGGAGAGGTACCAGTCCTTGACCGTCTTCGTGATATCCCAGGTAACTCTGGGATGCGCAGACGTGCTCATGTCTGCTGGAAGGACAGTCTCGCTGTCTGTTACGATGCTGCTGTATTTCCCCTGCAGACTGTTCCAGGTGACAGTGCCGACATTCACGCTTTCCGTAAGCGGATGAAGATTGGCGGTGACAGGGCCAAGATGCGAAGATCCGTATGCACTGTAGGTCTCGACGACAAAGGTGATGCGGGCGTCGATCACGGTATCCGCCTCTGAGAGTGAAGGCAGCGTATTGATCTTAAATACTCCGCGCAGGTTTCCATACTGATTGGAGCGGCCGCATTCCAGGTAATTCGTTTCTGTAAAACCGGGAACAGAGGAAAAGGTCGTGGATGCACTGATCCCGCTGTAGCCGCCGATGAGATACGCAAGGGAAGGGTCAATGGTGATGGGGAAGGTGCGATCTTCACTGCTAAGCCAGTTCGGATCAGGAAGGAGCCGGACCAGGAAGCTGCCGTCCTCCTGAGCTTCGATCGACAGGGATAATTCTGTACTGTGAGTACCTGCAGCGTCTGTCATGACGGGAGCAGAGATCTGATAGGTTTCCATGCCGTCCGGATCAAGCAGTGTAACTGTCTTTTCATCCGTCTGTACTGCGCTGTAGCCTTCCATGCCGAGTCGGAAGAACAGGCCTTCGTCAAGGGCTTCCAATGCTTCCGGGGCTTCAAGGACGATATTTTCCTTGATTGTCTGGCCAAGGATCCTGTAGTCTGCATGGATAAAGGGAAGAATGTCAGAGTATTGCAGGTGATCGCCAGCGCTCTTCGGGACAAGAAGGGAATAACCTTCAGGGATACTGACAGGACTTAAGACGGCCGGTTTCACGCCTTCCCCTATCCCGGTCAGGCCCCAGCGGATATATCCCTTTTCAGTCTCGATCGTGATGAGCCGTCCATCCTCAGGAACCTCAGCGAAGAGGACTTTATCATGAAGGCCGCTTCTGCTGTAATACGAAAAACCGTCTGCTCCCTTCTCCAGGGTCAGACGGTTATCGATCTCCTGAAAGACGCCTTCGGCATCCTTCTCATGGACCGGATATGAATAGATGGCAGCACTGATGCTGCCATCGCTAAGACGAAACTGTATGGTGTCAGTGTCACGCTTTTCGGGGAGTTCAGAAACGATCGTGTTATCACACGCCTCGGTGACTGCTTCATCATACGGTGAAGGAACCGGTTCCGAAATGTCCTGATCGATCACTTCGGGGGAAAAGACTATGCCTTCCTCAGCAGCGATCTCTGCCTCCTCAAGATCAGTGTGTTCATCATCGCCTTCAGAAAGCTCCTCATAGGGGAAGGCATACTCGTCCTCGATATCGGAGGGATCATCGATCACGACCTGATCCGGCATCTGAAGCGTCTCATCTTCCGGAAATCCTGCTGCATGAGCAGCAGGGTCAAAAAGGGTCAGAACAAGAATAATCGACAAAAGAAAAGACAGAACACGCGAAAAAAAACTATGCCTTGACATAACCTCAGCCTCCTCTTCATTGTTGCAGCGAACTCAATTGCAATTTTAAGATAGAGGATAAACCGGGAAATTGTCAAGTGATTTTTAGGCATTAGTAAGAGGTTTTCTTAAATGGAGAATGATGGCTTATTATCCTCTCAGGTTTTCGCCCGCCTCTGCCGTTAACAGCTGCTGCACTAACTCGTCGGCTTTGGCAAGGAGCGCGTCGGCGCGGTTTGCTTCGCCCGGGCGCAGGCGGCAGAGAAGAAGGGGACTTTCGCCGGCGGTAAGCCTGATGCTTCCGCGGGACTCTTTTGCCATGCGGATGAGCCGCTGCGGGTCGATGGGGGCCTCCTTCAGCAGGGAAAGGCGCAGCTGCTCGCTGTCACCGCTGATCTCCGTCACGTACGCCGTATGTGCTTCGGCGCGCAGCAGGGCGATCCGAAGCAGGTGCTCCACGGGTTTTGGATAATTGCCGAAGCGGTCGATCAGCTCGTCCTGCATATCTTCGTAGTCAGACCGGTTTCCGATCTCCGCGATGCGGCGGTAAATATCCATTTTCTGGTTCTCGTTCCGGATATAGGACGAGGGGATGTTGGCATCCATGGGAAGGTCGACGGAGGTGTCGAAGGTGAAGCTTTCCGCCTCGCCCTTCACCTCGCGGACGGCGGTCCCGAGCATCTTGCAGTAGAGGTCATAGCCGACCGCCTCCATGTGACCGTGCTGCTCGGCGCCGAGCAGGTTCCCCGCACCGCGGATCTCGAGGTCGCGCATGGAAATGCGCACGCCGGAGCCAAGATCGGTATAGTCCCGGATGGCCTGGAGACGCTTCTCGGCCACCTCCTTCAGCATACGTCCGCCGCGGTAGAAGAGGAAGGCGTAGGCGGTCCGGTTGGAACGGCCGACACGTCCGCGCAGCTGATAGAGCTGGGAGAGACCGTAGCGGTCGGAGTCGGCAATGATGATGGTGTTGACATTCGGGATATCCAGCCCCGTTTCGATGATGGTTGTGGAGACCAGAACGTCGATATCGCCTGAGACGAAATCGTACATGATCTGCTCGAGCTCCCGCTCCTTCATCTGCCCGTGGGCAAAGGCGACTACGGCATCCGGCGCGAGACTCTGCACATGCGCCGTGACCTCGGCGATGTTCTTGACCTTATTGGAGACGTAATAGACCTGGCCGCCGCGGGCAAGTTCTCTGGCAATGGCTTCCCGCACGATCTCATCACTGTATTCCGCCACATAGGTCTGGATGGGCACGCGGTCCATGGGCGGCTCCTCAAGAAGGCTTAAGTCACGGATCCCGATCAGACTCATGTGAAGGGTGCGGGGGATAGGCGTCGCGGTCAGCGAGAGCACGCCGACATTCTCTTTCATTTTTTTGATTTTTTCCTTGTCGGCAACGCCGAATCGCTGCTCCTCATCGATGATAAGCAGACCCAGATCCTTGAAGGCAACATCCTGTGAGAGCAGTCTGTGCGTACCGATGACGATATCCACGGCGCCGCGCTTTAAGTCGCTCACGACCTTCTTCTGCGCCGCGGGGGAACGGAAGCGGGAAAGCATGGCCACTCGCACCGGGTAGTCCTTCAGACGCTCGGCGAAGGTTTGGTAATGCTGCTGGGCCAGGATGGTGGTAGGGACAAGATAGGCGACCTGCTTACTTTCCTGCACGGCCTTGAAGGCGGCCCGGAGAGCGATCTCAGTCTTGCCGAAGCCCACGTCACCGCAGATCAGCCGGTCCATGATTTTTCCGGCTTCCATGTCATTTTTTACTGCCTCTATGGCTTTAAGCTGGTCTTCGGTCTCTTCGTAAGGAAAACGTTCCTCAAATTCGCGCTGCCAGACGGTATCCGGCTCGTAAACGTAGCCCTTTGCCTGCGCCCTTTTAGCATACAGCTCGACCAGGTCCTTCGCGATGTCCGCGACCGCTTTTTTGACGCGGGTCTTGGTCTTTGTCCACTCGACCCCGCCTAAGCGGTTCAGCGTGGGCGGCGGGTCGGCGTCAGCCGATGCGTATTTTTCGATACGGTTTAGCTGTGTGACCGGGGCATACAGATTGCCGCCGTCCTTGTAAGTGATTTTAAAGTAATCCCGCTCGATGTTATCGACGATCTTTTTCTCGATGCCGCGGTAGATCCCGAGGCCGTGATCCTCATGGATCACATAATCGCCCACGGAAAGGTCTGCGGCGCCTGAGATCTTCTTGCCGCCGGAAGAAAAGCTGCGGCGCTTTTTTGCCCGCCTTTTGCCGAAGACGTCGCCTTCGGACAGCACGGAAAACTGAAGCGGCGGATAGGCAAAGCTCTTGTGGATGCTGCCGTAGGTGACCAGGATCTGGCCCGGCATGACCTCCTTGCCCTCTTCCTCTGCGTAAAATGCGTTCAGTTCATATTCCGCAAGGTCGTGAGAAAGGCGCTCGGCGCGGGCGCGCGAAGCACAGAGCAGCACCGTGCGGGTGTTCTCTTTTTTGGCTTTCTGCAGATCCTTGATCAGCAGCTCAAAATGGCCGGCGTAGGACGGCAGAGACCTCGCGTCCACATGATCGTGCAGCCCGGCCTTTATGGGATCATCCCGGTAGTCCAGACCCGTCAGGATGAGGGTATGAGTCTGATCAAGCGATGCGAGAACATCCTTAACCTCATGCAGGACCGGGAAATGAGGCGCTTCAGCCCCCTCTGCCTTCGCTGCCTCAAGGCGCCTTAACATGCTTTCCTGGTATTCTTTGGAAACTGCCTCTGCCCGGTCTTTTATGCGCTCCGGTTCGTCCAGGACCAGACAGTCGCTTCCGTCAAAAAAGTCCAGCAGAGAGCCGCGCTCATCGCCGCTTTCCACCGCAGGATACACCGAAAGCTCGTCAAGATTTTCGAGAGAGCGCTGGCTGCCGGGATCGAAGCTTTTGATGGCGTCGATCTCATCATCCCAGAATTCCACACGGATAGGGCTTTCTTCCGTTAAGGGATAAAGGTCCAGGATCCCGCCGCGCACGGCAAATTCACCCGGCATGTCCACCACTTCCGTGCGGACAAAGCCGAGCTCCACTAACTGTTTTGTCAGCTCACTCAGATCGTGCACACCGCCGGTTTTCAGGCGAACCACATTTTTACGCAGATAAGCGGGTGAGGAAAGCCTGTCGAGCAGCGCGTCAGCAGTGGTCACCACAAAGGCGGTTTTTTCCTCAAGCAAAGCCTTGAGCACGCGCATGCGCTCCCTCGCAAGAAGCGACCCGGCCACGTCCGCGCCCCAGAAGAGAAGGTCTCTCGCGGGATAGAGCGAAGGCGGCGCGTCGAGGAAAGCCTGCGCGTCCTCATAGAGCTCCTTTGCCCGGATCTCGTTATAGGTGAGAACTAAAACTTTGGGGTAATCAGCCGTAAGCTCCGCCGTCAGGTGCATGATCTGTGAGTCCACATTTCCGGACAGGCAAACAGGAGCCCTTCCTTCCCGGAGGGCTCCGTTCCATTCCTTATAGGCCGGCGATGCGGCTAAGGGGTTTAAGAAAAATCTGGCCATGCGCCAGTTATAGCATAAGAAGCCGCGCGGCGCAAGGCGGAAACATGAATAGAAAAAGCTTTTACAGGAAGAAATCGTTTGCAAAGTCGACAAAAATATGCGATACTATTGAACCGGATTCTGCCTTATGGTGCAGTTGTATGCAAATAGCAGGCTTTTCTTCGTATCCGGAGCAGTTTTCATGAAAAAATCCATGCGTAAAAATCTGATCTTCCTTTTTGCCGCCATTATCGGGACGGCGTTTTTTGCGCTGTTTCCCGGGAAAATGGCTCAGGCGGCAACGCCGGCAGACGTCACCAGAACCGTGGAAAATTATTGGAACACAGTCACTGAGAACGGATCGCAGAAGGCTTACTGGAATGCCCACTACTTTGCAGAGGATCTGAAGGCGCAGACGGCTAACGGCGATTACCTGACGCAGATCACGCGCTCGCCCTGCTCCGTTACGCCCGGCGCCGAACATCTCTATGTGAACGGCTGCACCTCCAACAATTTTCACGGCTTCTCCCAGTGCTGGGGCTTTGCTCTCTACATGGGCTATATCTGCTACGGCGCGCTCAATGAGAGTCCGGAATACGGCTGGCAGTACTATTCGGTCCCGGACAGCTTTCATTTCCAGGCGGGAGACCATATCCGCTATGGCTGGCGCGAGAACGGGACGACGGCCACGCATTCCCTCTTTATATATAAGGTGGAAAACGGCATCTGCTATACCATCGAATGCAACTGGGGCTCGAACTGTCTGATCGGCAAGCGCAGCTTCAGTGAAGAACAGGTGCGTTATTTTGTGAACCGCTTCAACAGCGGTGACGACAGCGATTTTGTGTTCCGGCCGTACAATGTCACGGAAAAAGCGCCGGAGCCGCCAAAGCCTGTTATAAAGAATTATACCGATACGATCTGGCACATGGCCGGCGGGTTTGAGAAAGGCGAGGGCCAGAACGGTGACAAGAGCGCCTTCTTCCTGTCCACGACCTACCTGGAGGCAAAGAACGGAAGCAGCTTCACCCTGAGCGCGGACAATGCCGTCTCCGTCCTTCCAAATGGCTTTTATCGCAGAAATGCGTTTATCACAGAAGATATTTCGGGCAGCTGGGAATGGTACGACATGCCGCGGGAGGTCACCCAGGCAGAAAAGGCGATGGAATTCGGCTTCTGGTATTATCCCGTGGATTATACGATCACTTATGCGTTAAACGGAGGCGTGAATCATCCGGCGAATCCGGACAGCTACAACGTGCTCTACGGCGTGAGCCTTAAGCGCCCGAAGCGGGCCGGGTATATGTTTGCCGGCTGGATGATCGGCTGGGATAAGGTGCACGGGATCAACAAGGGCTTAAATGCCTCGTTCAGTTCGGTGGAGGATATGATGAGCAGCCTGAGCACGCGGACAACGGGAGATGTGACGGTGACAGCGACCTGGGAGCGGCTCTATCATGCCCCTAAGGAGCAGGAGGCACCGCAGCGCGACCCTTACGTGACGGCGCAGCCGGCAGCCTTCGGGGAGTAAAACAGGCCCCCGCCCATGTCATCCCGAGGCGCCCCGCCCATGTCATTCCGAGGGGCTCCACTTAACTGTCATCCCGAGGCAGTGCGGAGCACTGCCGTGGGGATCTTAAAAAAGCACTAAAATCGAGGCACAGGCCTCGATTTTTTTGTACATGAAAAATCTTCAATCTTTCTTCAATCCTCCTCCTGCATAATACCCCCATAAGCAGGGAAAAAGACTACCCTGCAAAGCAATAGACACAGTCCGCGAAAGCGGAGAGACAGACGATAAAGACATGGCAAAGCGCCGTGGCAGGAGGAAACAACATGAAAAAGGCACTTTCAATTTTGACAGTTATGATGCTTGCGGCATCACTTGCTGCATGCGGCGGCGCGGGCAGCTCATCTACAGCAGGCAGTTCAGCACAGAATAATGCACAGGAAAGCACATCCGGGACAGAGTCCATGGCCACTCAGGCTGACACGCCGGATCCTGTAACCGACAGTGCAGTGAACGCCAGCGAGACGACGGAGGCCTTCAGCCTGGAGACGGCGGACGGAAGCTTCACTCAGGAAGGGAATATATACAAGATAACGGCGGCAGGGACCTATACGCTCTCAGGCCTTCTGGAAGGACAGATCCTTGTGGAAGCCGGTGAGGACGATGAGGTCGTGCTGGAACTGGCCGGCACAACGATCAATAACGATAAAGATTCTCCGATCAGGGTCGTCTCTGCGGGCAGTGTGGACATTTCCGCGAAGAAAGATACAGAGAATGTGATCAATGACAAGCGGGCTGCCATGACTGCAGAGGATGAAGCACAGGGCGGCGGCGCGATCTATGCGGACTGCGACCTAAAGATCAAAGGGACAGGGACTCTGGTCGTAAACGCCGCTTACAACAACGGCATCCATACCACAAAGGACCTGAAGATTCAGAAGCTTTCCCTGAAGGTGACCGCATACGACAATGCGCTCAAGGGCAATGATTCCGTCACGATCCTGAGCGGAACAGTCGTCGCCATTTCCACGAACGGTGACGGCGTAAAGACGAAGAACACCGATGCAAATAAGAGCGGCGTCACAAGAGGCGACATCACGGTAAGCGGCGGCAGCGTTGCTGTGTATGCGGCAGGAGACGGTTTCCAGGCAGCCCATAATTTTGTCATGGAAGTCGGAGAAGACGGCACGGCTCCGTCGGTTACGATCTACACCGGATCCTACAGCGGCTACACCGCCAGCGACGCGGCCACAACATCCTATAAAGGCATCAAGGTACAGAATGAACTGAATATTACAGAAGGCAGCCTGACCGTCCAGAGCTATGATGACGGCCTGCATGCCGATTACGGCACGGCTTTCGAAGACGGCACCACCGGTCAGGGAATCATCAATATTTCCGGCGGAACCATCACGTTAAATGTCTATTCCCCGGAAGGCAAGACAGCAGGCGGTCAGATGGGCGCCGGCTGGGGCGGACGCGGCGGAAAGGGCGGCTGGAGCGGTCAGCAGACCGTATCCGGAGCAGACGGCATCCACGCGGACTATGCTTTGAACATCAGCGGCGGCACCGTGAACATCGACAGTGCCTACGAAGGCCTGGAAGCCAACGTGATCAATATCTCCGGCGGCAGCAGCTATATTGCGGCTAATGATGACGGCGTGAACGCCACCAAGGGGAATGAGACCCCGCAGATCAATGTGAGCGGCGGTTATCTGGACGTCACGGTCTCCCCGAACGGCGACGTGGACGGCATCGACAGCAACGGTACCTACCTGCAGACCGGCGGCGTGGTTATCACCAGAGGCCCGGCAAGCGAAATGGCAGCAGCCATCGACGCCGACGGCTCGGTTAAGGTGAACGGCGGCACGATCATCATCTTGGGCTACGGAAGGCTCACTGCCGGAAGCGGCGTAAACAGCTATTCGCTTTCCCTGCATGAGGCAGGCACACACAGTGTGACGATCGGCGGCACGGAGTATACCTTTACCAATTCCTCAAGCTACGGCAGGACCATCTGCTGCAGCGATGTCACCGTCTCGTGACGGGACAGCCGTGAAGACCGCAGCAAACAAGAAAAGAGGGCATGATGAAACAAGTATTACTGGCAGCAGCGGACAGGGATCTGTTGGCGTGCTATCAGCGGATCCTCTCGGACCGCTTCGGGGAGACGGTCACCGCCTTTGACGGAACGCAGGTGTTCTCGTTGTTAGGAACGGGATCGTTCGATCTGGTGATCCTTGACGAAGACCTTCCCCGAATGGATCATCAGCAGTTAGTTAACAGGATAAACGAAAGAAATATTCCGCTGATTATTCTGACAACAGGTATTAGGCAGAACGCGAATGGGCAGACGGCACATTTCCTGCCCTTCCCGTTCACTCCGGAGGAGATCTGCGCAGCGGCGGAAGGAATGTTGCGCGAAGCAGAAGAAACGCTGAATACCCTGCAGGAGAGCCAGGAGAAGCAGGAAAAGAAAGGAGAGAGGACAGATGAATAAAGTAATCAAACGATTTCGTGCATATGCCGTAGCCCTGATTTTTGTCCTCCTGACCCTTCTGCTCGGGATCATTAACGGGATCAATTTCACGATGGCGAGCGAAGATGCCGACAGAATCACGGCGATGCTCGCAGAGCAGCAGGGGATGTTTGCCCGCGGAGAGAGTGCGCAGGGCGGTACGGCTTTTACCCCCGGAGACAGAAATTTCCGGATTGGCCCGATGGGCCCGTCCTCACCCGAGATGCGCTCGTCCGTACGTTATTTTACCGTAGCGTTCTCAGCGGACGGGCAGACGGCGCAGACGATCGCCTACCAGATCTCGGCGGTTTCCGAGGATGAGGCAAGGGATTGGGCAGCGAGCCTCATGAAGGAAGATACCGGCTGGACAAGAGGCACATACCGCTACCGTGTCTACCGCAATAACGGGCTGACGTACGTGACGGTGATCGATCAGGGCCGGGAGCTTCTGCCCTCCTACCGCATCCTGATGATCTCGGTGATCGGTGAAGTCCTCTTCCTGATCAGCAGCTGGTTTGTCCTCACGGCAATCGGCAGGAAAATCTACGCTCCCCTCGAAGAGGCGGACAGAAAACAGAAGAATTTCATGAAAAATGCCAATAAAGAGCTGCGTATTCCGTTAACGGTGATCAGCGGCAACTTGGAGCTGATCGAACGGGACGGCGGTCCGAATGAACAGACCGCCGCAGTCCGCCGCCAGCTCGGCAAGCTCTTTGAGCTGACCGGAAAGCTCGATAAGATCGGCGTGTATGAGGAGGAAAGCGAGAGGGAAGAGGTTTCTCTGTCAGCGGTCCTGGAGAAGGCATTAAGCGCCGCTGAAAGCAGCTTTGCCCTGAAAGGCCTTTCCCTGGAGAAAAATATCCAGCCGAATATCGCGATTCAGGCAGACCCTGCCGGGATGGAAATGCTGGCAGCTGAGCTGATCCGCAATGCACTAAAGTATGCTGATTCCTGGGTGTCCTTCTCTCTGGAACGTACGAAGGACCGGGTGATCCTCGAAACCCGGAATGACACGGATCTTCCGGACGGACCGGCCGATCAGATCTTTGACCGGTTTACAACACTGGACAATGCGGCTAAAGAGGATTCCGGCATGGGACTTGCCTATGTCAAGGATATCGTAAAAGCACACAAAGGACGCGCGGCCGCATCGGTTGCAGAGGGGATCTTTACGCTCCGCATTGCACTGTGAGGAGGTTGTCATGGCCATCACGGTAATGAAACGGTATGAAATGAAATACCTGTTAGATGCGGAGCAGACAGCCTATTTTCGGGAACATCTGAAAGGTCATATGGAGGTTGATGAATTCGGAAAAACTTCGATTGCCTCACTCTATTATGACACCCCGAACTACCGGCTGATCCGGACCAGCATGGAAAAACCGACGTTCAAGGAGAAAATCCGGCTGCGTTCCTACGGCATCGCCAATGAGAGCTCTCCGGTTTTCCTGGAACTCAAGCGAAAGGCCTACGGCATTGTTTACAAGCGCAGGGTCGAGACAACGATCCCCCTTGTGGCGAAGTTCTTTGCCGGGGAGGGAGATATCTGCGCAGGCGGTCAGATCAACCGCGAAATCACGGCTTTCCGGGATTATTATGAGACCCTGGTTCCGTCCTGCCTGATCATCTATGACCGCACTGCATACTATGAACCGGGCGGAGATCTGAGACTCACGATCGACGAGAATCCGCGCTACCGCGTGAAGGATCTGACTCTCACACAATCAATGGACGGAACCTCCCTGTTAAAGAAGGGATGGACGATCCTGGAGATCAAGGTCCAGCAGGCAATGCCGCTATGGCTGACAGAGATCATTTCCGGCGGCAGGATCACGATCGGAAGCTTTTCCAAATACGGCGAAGCCTTCCGCCAGCAGCTTGTAAAAGCACAGACGATTTAAGAAAGAGGAAAATACGATGTTTGATTCGATTTATACTTCAACAGTAACACCCACACAGTTCTTTTTGATGGCTGCTGCGGCCCTGATCTCCGGTTTCCTGTATGCCTGGATCATGAGCTTCCGCATCCGCTCCACAAAACGCTTCTTCGTGGTTGCTGCAATTATTCCCTTTATTGTCGCGGCGGTGATCACCTTCGTGAACGGCAATATCGGTGCAGGTGTTGCGATCGGCGGTGCTTTCGGGCTCATCCGTTTCCGGAGTGCACAGGGCAGTGCCGACGAGATCGCAGCGATCCTGGTGGCCATGGGCTCTGGCATTGCCTTTGGGATGGGCTATCTTGCCTACGGCGTCATCATCCTGCTGTTCCTCGGCGCGCTGTTCCTGCTGCTTGGCAGCATCAGCATTTTCGAACACAGAAATATGACCGAGGACAGGCTGCTTCGGATCACGATCCCTGAATCACTTGAATACAACGGGACCTTTGACGAAATCTTTGCCCACTATCTGAAAAAAGTGGAGAATGCAGGCGTCAAGACGACCGGTATGGGCTCCATGTTCAGGCTGTCCTACAAGGTCCAGATGAAGAATCCTGCAGAGGAAAAGGCCTTTATCGACGAACTTCGCACGAAAAACGGCAACCTTGAAATCTCGGTTCTTCCGTATACGGAGACGCAGAATCAGCTGTGATGTTTTCAAGCGGAGGATTCTCTGCTATAATACCGATATAAGGCGGTGATGAATGATGAGGATCCTTTTGGCAGAAGACGAAAAGCGTATGGCGGCTGCTCTTGTGGCCCTTCTTAAAGCAGAAAAATACGACGCAGATCATGTGGCAGACGGTGGCTCGGCTCTTGAGGCCTTAAAGAGCGGCGTATACGATATCGCTGTTCTGGATGTGATGATGCCGGAGATGAACGGATTCGAAGTGGCCCGCAGGGCAAGAAAAAGCGGTGTGAAGACGCCTATCCTGATGTTAACGGCGAAAAGCCAGCTGGATGACAAGATCACCGGCCTCGACAGCGGTGCGGACGATTACCTGACAAAGCCGTTCGAGACAAGAGAATTACTGGCGAGGATCAGAGCGCTTGGGCGCAGAAATGTTGGCTTTCAGGAAGAAGGACTGCGCTTCGGCGATCTGCTGCTGGATACGGCTTCAGCCACGCTCAGCTGTGAAAAGACGGGACAGAGCGTAAGGCTCAGCGAGAAGGAACTGCGCATTCTGGAATATATGTTTGCGAGCAATGGGCAAATCATGACCAGAGAGCAGTTAGCGGTCAAGATCTGGGGCTTTGACAGCGAAGCAGAGTATAACAACGTGGAAGTGTACATGTCGTTTACGCGGAAAAAGCTGGCCTTTGTGGGCTCCGGCGTCGTGATCAAGGCGGTCCGGGGACTTGGTTATGAATTGAGGGAACAAGATGTTTAAAAAGTCCAGAAGAAAGATCGTCTTCTCGATCATGGGGGCGGTAGCCCTGCTGTTTGGCCTGACAATCTTTGTGATGCTCCTTGCCAGTTATCAGGATCTGCAGCGAAGCAACAGGGAAATGCTGTACCAGCATGCCGCTTTCTATCGGCTGGGACAAAAACCGGAGGATGATGCGGATGATGTCGAAGACGATGACGAGGACGATGACGAGTGGTCTGAACTCCCCGGCGGCGGGAGACCGGGCGGGGAACGCGGTGATCAGCAGCTGAAACCGCCGTACGATGACGACTTGCTCACGTTTTATACCGTGGCTTTTGCGGAGGACGGCAGCGTGCTCGCGATCGAAAATGACAAGGAAATTTACAGCGAAGAAGAACTGATCCGTATGGCTAAGGACGTGCTGGACAGTGAAGACAGCTACGGAAAGCGTGGTGCCCTCAACTATTTGAAGACACGGAAAGGTACCCCTCAGGGTTCTTATGAACTGGTCGTTTTCTTGGATAATACGGTGGTGGAGAGCGGGATGCGGACACTGCTGCGCAACGTGCTGTTTGTGGGCGCTGGGGCTATGGCTTTTCTGTTTTTCCTTTCGCTCTGGCTGGCGGGCAGGATCATCGGACCGCTCGAGGAAAATGACCGGAAACAGAAACAGTTTGTGTCCGATGCAAGCCATGAGCTGAAGACACCGGTCTCGGTGATCGGCGCCAATGCGGAGATGCTTTCGCGGGAGCTTGGCGATAACGAGTGGCTTGCCAACATCCGCTACGAAAACGACCGCATGGGCGAGTTAGTGAAGCAGCTTCTTGATCTTTCCCGCGCGGAGAGTGCGGAGCTTCCGCAGGAAACGATCGATCTTTCCCGTATAGTGACCGGTGAAGTGCTGGCTTTTGACAGCCTGGCCTTTGAGAAGGGGAAGATCCTGAACAGTGAGATTGAAGAAGGCATTGCGTTGAGCGGCAGCAGCACGCAGCTTTCGCAGCTGGTATCGATCCTGATAGACAATGCACTCAGACATTCGACAGGCAAGGAAATCGGGATCACGTTAAAGAAACAGTCTCATTCTGCGGTCCTGGCGGTAAGCAACGAAGGGGACGCAATCCCCCCGGAAAAACTGCAGCATCTCTTTGACCGCTTCTACCGGGTCGATGAGGCCAGAAACAGTGAGAGCAATCATTATGGCCTGGGGCTTGCGATCGCAAAGGCTGTGACAGAGCAGCACGGAGGAAATATCCGCGCTTTCTGTAAGGACGGCAGGATCAGCTTTGACGTTACCCTGCCGGTGAGATAATAAAACGATCGGAGGCCTTCTATGGCAGATCTCATGAAGAGGGAAATCAAAACGACATTCCTGCGGCTGCTGGAAGAGCAGCCATATAATCAGATCACAGTGAAAGAAATCGTGAAGGAATGCGGCATTAATCGGAATTCCTTTTACTATCATTATGCGGATCTTCCTTCTCTGGTGGAAGAGGTTATCGATGAGGAGATCGGCCGCTTTATACGGGAGCAGAACTCTTTCTCTTCCATGGAGGAGAGCTTGACGGAAGCGCTTTCCTTTTTCCACGAGCACAAACGGGCGGCTTATCACGTATACAACTCGGTCAACCGGGATATCTTCGACCGCTATCTGATGAAGAACTGTGAATCCGTCAGTATAGGCTATGTCAATTCGATCCTGGCAAAGACACCGCTTTCGGAGGACGACCGCCAGGCAATCATCCATTTCAACGCTTATGTGTGCTACGGCGCCGTAACCCGATGGCTGGAAAGCGGCATGACCTATGACATTCTCGAGGATTTTCGCCGCATGTTTCAGCTGATGATCGAGCCGGCGATGAAGCAGCAGGGTTTGACGATGGAACCCATGGAATAAACGATCTGGTGGGCAAAAACAGTCTCGTGTCTGAAATTCAGACACGAGACTGTTTTTGCCTGTTTGGCTTTGCGCGGGGAGGGTGTATGGTATGAACGCTGTTGAAAACAGCTGACTTTGAATAAGGAGAGCAGATCATCCATGCGTCTATCCAAAAAGATTGTACAGCTTCGAGTGCCGATCCTGGTGCTTGCACTGCTGCTGCTCATTCCGTCCGTATTCGGAATGGTGAATACAAGAATCAATTATGACATGCTGACCTACCTGCCCGAGGATATGGAAACCGTAGTCGGACAGGATGAGCTGATGAAGGATTTCGGCAAGGGCGCCTTTT
>DJYD01000062.1 GCA_002449955.1 Lachnospiraceae bacterium UBA6987 | reverse complement strand
CCAGTAAAGAGGGTACATATCACTGGGACGGCGTTTTTTTATAATCCTCGTTCTTCAGCGTCTGTACGCCGATTCGATCAGCTTATCCAGCAGTTCCGCAAGCGGAAGGCCTGCTTCCCTCCACAGCATCGGATACATGCTGATGGAGGTGAATCCCGGCAGGGTATTGACTTCATTGAAAACCACCCTGTTCGTTCCGTTTTCCAGGAAGAAATCCACGCGGGAAAGCCCATAGCCGCCCACCGCTTCAAAAATCTTCACGGCGTCTGCACGGATCTCGTCTTCCTTGCCCTCAGGAAAGACAGGGTGCGTATCGGTCTCGGAATCCGGGTTCGAGTATTTGGCTTCAAAGTCATAGAATTCAGCTGCTGCGCGGATCTCACCCACGCCGGAAGCCTTCGTTCCCTCGGGCGTGCTCAGGACCGCACACTCCACTTCGCGGCCGGCAATCGCTTCTTCCACCATTACGCGGGTCCCTTCCGAAGCGGCAAGTTTCAGCGCAGGGGAGAGCGCTTCTCTCTTCTCCACACGGGTCACGCCCTGGCTGGAGCCGCCGTCCGTCGGCTTGACAAAAACCGGGTAGGCAAACTCCGCTTCGATCCTGGCCGCGGCCGCCTGAGCGTCCCGCTCCAGTTCGTCATGCGTAAAGGATATGTGGCGCGCCTGTGCAATGCCAAGCTCCTTCACTAACACCTTGGTATATAGCTTATCCATGCACACGGCTGAGGCCGCTACACCGCAGCCGACATACGGGATCTTTGCAAGCTCAAACAGGCCCTGGATCGTCCCGTCCTCACCGAAACGTCCGTGCAGCACCGGAAATGCCACATCGATGCGCTGCTTACGCATACTGCCGTCTTCCGCCGTGATCACCAGACTCTTTTCGCTTGCATCGGGCAGCAAAGCAGCCTTCTCCCGGCTTTCCCGCCAGGATCCATCTTTCATCGCATCGATATTCTTAACGAGGAGCCATTTGCCTTCCTTTGTGATCCCCACCAGTACCATATCGTACTTTTCGCGGTCCAGGCCGCCTGCCACAGTCACGGCCGAGAGGCAAGAAATATCATGTTCAGAAGACATACCGCCGAAAAAGACGGCAACAACAGGTTTATTCATTGGGAAACACCTCTTTCATTGCTTATTCGTATTCTTAGTATATATAACACAATCTGCACGCTGCCGCAAGATTTGCCTCAGTGGAAAAAACAATTCTTTGGCGTTTAAAGAAATCTCATTGTTGAATGCGGTGTATTCTGCTTTTTAATTAAAAGATGTTTTATCGAAAGAATCGTTGCAAATCACTTTTCGATAGATTATAATAACTAAAAATATACTCTGGAGGAACCATGCTCAGCGTACAAGGCCTGACCTTTTCCTATAACCGCAAACCGCTCCTTGAACGCCTGAGCTTCAGTGCTGCACCGGGCGAGTGCGTGGTGCTTGCCGGTCCGAACGGAAGCGGCAAATCGACCGCTTTAAGTCTGATCGCCGCAGTGCTCAAGCCTGCATCGGGAACGGTAAGCGTCAAAGGCCGCATCGGCTACGTGCCGCAGGGCACTGCACTCTTCGAAGACATGAGCACCGCAGACAACCTCCGGTTTTTTGCCGGTCTTGCCGGGGTAACCGTGCCTGAAGCTCTCCCATTCGGCATCGAGCGCTATCTGAAAAAGAAGGTTTCGGCACTTTCCGGCGGTACCAAAAAACGCGTCAGCATTGCCTGCGCACTGCTCGGCGATCCGGAGATCCTGCTGTTTGACGAGCCCTGCGCCGGCCTTGACATCCAGTACCGTGACGAACTGCTCGCACTAATCCAGGACCTCAAAAAAAAGGGGCGCAGCATCGTCTACGTCGGCCACGATGTCGATGAATTTGCTGCCTTTTACGACCGTCTGGTCTTTTTGGGCAGCCCTGCTCCCCAGGTTTTTGAAAAAGCTGATCTCTCTGGCTCATCCGGAGATCTGATACAAGAAACCATTAGACTGAACAGTGCATACCGCGCCCTTTGCGCAGCCTGTTCACAATCATGAAGAAGGAGACTACTATGAGCGATTTCGACAACTCTGGCGTAACCGAACCCCAGACTACGACCCCGGCGGAGCCTGCTCCTCAGCAGACTAATGTTCCGCCTTATCAGCCCGCACCCGAAAAACCGAAAAAGCGTTTCCCGAAGCTGCTTCTGCTCATCGCCGCTTTACTTGTTATCGGCGCCGCAGCTTTTTTCGGCATCCGTGCCATCGCCGGAGGAAAGCCCATCAACAAGGCTGCTCTGAGCATGAAAAAAGCGGTAGAGGCCATGGAGAAAAACAACAACTACACCGTCCTTAAAAGTGTCGGCGAAGCAGGCAGCGTAAATATCAGTGTTGATCTGTCCAAGCTGGGAGAGGTTCTTCCCGGCGGCATGGAACTCCCGGTGATGATCAATGCGACCAGCTACACCGACGCCAAGAACGGCAAAGCCGCGCTCGAGCTGGATGCGCAGATCAAGAACAAATCGATCGTAAACGGCACCGTTCTCGTTTCGGAAGATCAGCTGGCTGTTGCCTGCGATGCGCTCCTTGGCAAGACGCCTTACAGCCTTGATCTCAAAAACATTGCCAAGAATCTTCCGAAATCCTTCCTGGATCCTAACAGCGACAGTGACAGCGCGCTTCCGGAAGAAGTGTATGACTGGCTGGTCAGCCTGAAAAACGGTCCGATCGCCCCGGCGAAGGAACTGGCAAAGCAGCTTAAGCCCATCGGCGAATCGGCTGCCAAGGTCCTGCTCGACAGTCTGAACAAGAATGCCGAAGTCAGCAAGGAAAATGAGACCATTTCCATCAGCGATAAGGATGTCAAGACCACGGCCATCACCATCACTCTGGACGGCAAACAGACAGCCGCCGTGGTGACTGATCTCCTCAAATGGGCCAAGGCTGACAAGAATCTGAAGAGCTTCTTCGACGGCATCGTCAAGAACTATGGTCCCCTGCTTGAAAATGAGTATCAGAGCGCCGAAGACTTTGTTGATGAGTTCTTTGAATCCATCGATGACGGTCTGGACGAAATGGCTGACATTGACAAGGATGACTTAGATATCACCTGCGTATGCTATATCAACAAATCCAACGGACAGCTTGTAAAGGCCGAGCTCACCCTTAAGAACGATGATGGGCGCCAGGTCCTCAGCTTTGAAGGCGGCCCTGATTGGAAGAATCCCACTTACATTGCTTACAGCATCAAGGATTCGTACAGCAAGCAGAGCTTCACCTACACGGTAGAAGAAGACACCAAGGAGCAGTTCAGCGCCAAGATCAAGGTCAAGGATGACCGCGATACCACGATGACAGCGAGCCTCAGCTGGGACAAAACAAGCGGCGACATCCGTCTTACCAGCAGTGACATCAATCTCAAGCTGACCGGTACGCTCACCCAGAAGAACAAGGTCACCACGATCACCTTAAAGAAGCTGGAATACAGCTATATGACCGTCAAGGATCTGGGCACCACAATCACCTTAAATGAAAGTGCCAAGCTTCCGACGATCTCGAAAACCACCGAGATCTTAAGTCTTGATGAAGACGGTCTGCAGGCTCTGCTGGAAGACATCAGCGATGCTGTCATGGACCTCAGGGATGCGATAGAAGACGCCATGTATTAAAACAGGGACACATGTCCCGAAAGGATCTCACATGCTCCGTAGAGACGGAATCCTATTCAGGCGCGGGGTAATCCCCGCGCTTGTCTTATCCCTGCTGCTTGCTGCAGTCATCGCTGCAGCTTCTCTTTCTGTGCTGAAAAGCGCGGGGGAGGGCTCTGCACGTGCAGAAGTGATTCTGGTCGACTATGAAGATTCGCTCTACAGCCGCATTGCCATCAGTACGGTCGAAGCGCAGAGCTATATTGACAGCCTCCTGCATATCGAAACCGCAGACACGGAAGAAGAAGCCCTTGCCCTGTTAAATGACGGCAAATGCGCCGCCATTGTTGTTCTTCCGAAAGGATATCTGAGCGATATCTCTGTAGGCCGGGAAGCGAAGGGGCGCATCATTCTGTCTGAAGCTGCAGCAGCCTCTGCTGACATCGTCGGCTCTGTTGCCCTGTTCGGGGAGCGCCTGCTTGCGGCAGGGCAGTACGGCGTCTTTGCCGGCCAGCGGCTCATCTGGAGCCACGAGCTGTCCGGTGAATTTGAAAAAAATTTCCTGATCAAAAGCAATACCGGCCTTATGGATGCGGCACTCTCCCTGTATGACGATGCCATTATTCCGGAGGTCACCCCTTATGACGGCACGTCCCTCACCCTCACGGCATACTATGCGGTGGCCTGGCTCGTGCTCTTCTTCATGCTGTGCGGGCTCTTTTTCATGAACCTGTACCTGGCGGATAATGAGCCCTCCATACTGACCAGGCTTTATGCATTAAAAGCCACGCCGCAAAGCTTCTTTCTCGGCAAATGGCTCCTGCCGTTTGTCTTCCGGCTCGTTTTCTGTGCGGCTCTTCTGATCGGCCTTGGCCGCTTCATACCGCTTAAGCTGACGGTTCTGACGATCCTTTCCGCCTCCCTGGGACTGCTTTTTGTCAGTCTCTTTGTCTCTTCACTGTGCGTACTGACCGCCGACCGCAGCGCCTCCTTCGGGCTGATCACAGCCGTCTCTGCCGCAGGGCTCTTTCTTGCGGGCGGAATCGTCCCCCGCAGCATGTTGAGTCCCCTTCTGACCGAGATCGGACGCTTCACGCCCTCCGGCCTTGCCGCAGCCTTCCTTGCTCCGCTTTTCGGCGGAGAAGCTGACTGGCTCTGCATGGGACTTGCCATGCTCCTTGCCGTGGGCCTGACATATTGGACGCTCCGGGCGCTTACGCTTCGCCCCGTCCGGACAGGAGGAAATGCCGAATGAAAGCCCTGTTTTTCAGCTTCAAGCGCCTTCTGGTCACCCCCTGGTTTTCTGTCTTCCTGCTCTTAGTCCTTATCGCTCCGGTCTTTGCGCGGCGGGCGGCAGCTGACGTCGCTGTTCCGTCTCCCGTATATGCCGTAAGCGAAGAAGCTGATGCGGACGCAGCAAGGCTTTCCGCCTTGCTTGACGAAGCCGGCTTTGTTCGCAGAGAAAGCGCAGAAGCCGTTTACGAAGCTGTGGCAGGCGGCGATGCCGACGCCGGTTTGATCCTCCCCGGCCGTCTTTCCGCCTCACTGCGCGAAGGCAGCACCGAGGGCCTCATCCGTTTCATCAAATCGCCGAATGCTCTCCTGCCTGATCTGTGGCAGGAGCATGCCGCAGCCGCACTCTTCAGTGTCTATGCCCCGTATATCATGGCAGACGCCCTGGACGGGTCCGGACTGTCTGAAGAAGAAATACTGCATGCATATTATGAAAATATTGGCGCAGGCACTCTTTTCAGCTTTGAAATTCTAAATGAGAAGGGCAGGGTCAATGCCTTTACTGACAGGCAGGAACGTTTCTTTACCGGCGCCATCTCTCTGTTGCTGTTCGCCTCGGTTTTCTATGTGGCGGCCGAACCGCTCTATGACGAAACGCGCCGCCTGGCCGCCCGCACAGGCAAAAAGAAAGCCGTGCAGAATCTGCTTCTGCCCGGCGCTTTGATCCGCTCTCTTCTGCTCTGGCTTGCCGCATCCGCTGCCGCGCTTATCTGCGGGCGGCCGGATATCGTGCTCCCGCTCCTGCTTTATATCCTGCTCCTGCTTATCTTCGGACTGATCCTGAAAGCGCTTCCCGGACAAAACTGGCAGGGTCTTTTCTGTCTGTTTTTGCTCCTGACCTCGCTTGCTGTCTGTCCCATCTATACGGATCTGTCTCTGATCATTCCGCTCCTTGCCAGACTGCGCGTATTTCTGCCGCCGTACTGGCTGTGGATGATGGTTTAGGATCTTCCCTGCCGCTCCTGCCTTGTAGATAAGGCTGGAGCGACGTTCATATTTTGTTCACATTTTATGCCTAAAACAATTACATTCCCCTCACATTATCAACATATGGTTAGGGTATCCTCTGAGGCAGATAAGAGTTTTTTCATAATCTGAGCTGGTTATCAGCTCCCTCCTTCTTCATTTTAATACTTTAAAGGGCGACATGATGCTGGGACATGCCGCCCTTGCTTTTTGTCCTAAAACCCTGATGCTAAGTCTGACTGCCTCACAGGTTGTTGATCACTGTAATCACGCCGGAGAAAAAGACCATCACGTAAACCATCTTGCGCAGAAAATCCGGCTTCATCCTGCTGGCCAGAAGCAATCCCACCTTTTCTCCCACAAGAATCGCGGCAATTCCCGCCGCCATAGCAGGGAGCAGACCGACGGTTATGATTCCCTTGGCTGCACGCGTGGCCGTATTGATCACAGCCGCAATCAGAAACAGCAGCTGCAGATTCGTCGAATATTCTTCTCTGGTTTCGTACTTTTCCAGATACATCAGTGACATTAACGGTCCTCCGATCCCGAAAAGAGCCGAGGAAAGGCCGGAAACAACCGGACAGACCAACATGGTCACCGGGGTGATGCGCAGGTGCGCCTTGTGTGACCAGATCAGATAATACAGACCGATTACCGTCAGAAAAGCGCCGAATAGGATCGCCATTGTCCGCGTATTGATGCGCTGTACGAACTGCAGCATAATCACACTGGCGATCATATAGGGAACCGCTGTTATGAGAACAAAACGCGGCCTCAGCTTGTCCCTGTATTTCAGGATCAGTGCAGCGGATAGAAAACCGCCGGTGATGGAAGTGACGGCTGCCGCATGCACCATCGGCATCAGATGCGGAAGCACCAGCATCATCACAAGGCCGCTGCCGAAGCCGGCCATCGTCTGCACAACACCGCCGGCAAAGATAATCAGTATCAACGGGATCCAGTAATCCATATTATTCTCCATAATCGCGCCCCATTGACAGGCGCTCCGGTTTTGATTATATAATAAGATGAGCACGGCAGCAAGCAAAAACCATCATTTGTTTTTTTGTCCGCCAGTAAAATTTTTATCAATCACATACTTAAAAAGGATTATCGGACAATTATCATGAAATATTCCCTGAAAACCAATCCGATCACGCAGAGTATCCGATATTTGAT
This sequence comes from Lachnospiraceae bacterium UBA6987, assembly GCA_002449955.1. Taxonomy (GTDB): domain Bacteria; phylum Bacillota; class Clostridia; order Lachnospirales; family Lachnospiraceae; genus UBA6987. The sequence continues at coordinate 6,120 of DJYD01000062.1, read as the reverse complement.
CAAATGGTCACTGTTTGCCCTTTTAGCCGGCGGAGCCGGCGGACTCTTCGGCACCATATTTGCCAAAGCCATCAAAGCCGTCACTTCCCTGCGGACGGATCACAACTGGATCCTCTATCTGCTTCCTCTGATTGGGGTGCTGATTGCTTTTCTGTATCGGGTTTTTCATGAAGAAAAAAACCGCGGCACCAACATGGTTCTTACCGCGGTTTCCGAAGGTGACGACGTAACGCTTGCCACCGGACCGTTAATCTTTGTCTCTACCATTCTCTCCCATCTCGGCGGCGCTTCTGTCGGCCGTGAAGGCGCCGCGCTGCAGCTCGGCGGATGGATGGGGCGCCGTTTCGGCGAGCTTCTGCATTTTAATGACGATGACAGACGCATCGCAGTCATGAGCGGCATGAGCGCCGTCTTTGCCGCCCTCTTCGGAACCCCTGTAGCCGCCTCGATTTTCTGCATCGAAGTCGTGCGTATCGGAGTCTTCCACTACGTCGCCCTTATTCCCTGTGTTTTTTCTGCCTTCATCGGATCCGGCCTGGCCAGACTCATGGGTGTGGAGCCGGAAATCTATGCCTTAGGCAGTATTCCCGAGGCCAATGCGCTGGAGCTTTCCAAGGTCAGTGTGCTCGGCCTGCTCTGCGCGCTCCTCTCGATCCTGCTGATCGTGACTTTTCACAGCATCGCCGATCACATTCATAAGCTGATCCCGAATGCCATTCTTCGCGCAGCGGCTGCCGGCTGCCTGATCGTCCTGCTCACAAAGCTCATCGGCACAGAAATATACAGCGGAGCCGGTTCCGAACTGATCAACCTTGCCATGGAAGGAAAGGCTTCCAGTGCCTCCTTCCTTCTGAAGCTGCTTTTCACGGCGCTTGCCATAGCAGGCGGCTTTAAGGGCGGTGAGATCGTCCCCACCTTAAGCATCGGTGCCTGTTTCGGTGCCCTGTTCGGGACACTTGCAGGCTTTCCCGTGCCGCTTTCCGCCGCTCTCGGCATGATCGCACTCTTTGCCGGCACCACCAACTGTCCCATTGCTTCACTCATGATCGCCATGGAAATGTTCCAGGGCGCAGGCCTTCCTTTCTTTGCCGTCGCCGTCACGATCTCCTTCGTGCTTTCCGGCTATTACAGCCTGTACGGTAGCCAGCGCTTTGCCTTCTCTAAAACAGGCATCAAGGTTGAGGAAAGAAAGCCGCAGGGCAGTTCCGGCGGCAGGTAGGCATGCGCAGCCTGTTTCCATACAGCAGAAAACGGAGTCGGCATTTCAGCGCCGGCTCCGTTTTTTTTTCTTTAATGCCGGTCACGGAACATAGACCGCGGCTTCGGCACCGTCCTGATCAAACCACTCGTAAGGGTCCTTCACCCATTCGAAATACTGGGACACCGAATAACCGATCGGGTTGACCGCGCTGCCGTCCGGCAGCAGGACCACCTCCGCGATCCCGTAATACAGGAAAAGCAGTCTCTCTCCGGCGTGCTTCTTCAGGAATTCACTGTAGCTGCCAAACCACTCTCCGCCGAAAGCCGGCGTACTGCTGATCCTGCCGTTCTCCTTGGTCAGTGTCAGGATCGCCACGAGCTTATCGCCGCTGTATGCCAGGTAGTCGCGGAAATCCTGATGAAGCTCCAGGGCTTTGCCGCCTCCCTCATAGAGGATATGGGAATACCCTTTTTCGGAGAAGCGAAGGCCTTCCGTCTGAACGCCGCTTGCCGTGAGCGCGCTGACAATACTTGTATAATTTTCCTTTAAATACGCCGCTGCTTCTTCTTCACTGATCTTTTCTCCAGTGATTTTCACCACATTGCTCTCCGGCGGCTGCAGAAGCGATGTTCCGCCGCTCCCGTCCGCGGTTTCTCCGCTGCTTCTTCCGCTGCTGCTCCGCCATACGATCACGCCGGTCAGCAAGACAAGGCAGAGCGCGAGCGCCGGCGCCGCGATCCGGATCATTTTCCTGCGCTGATCCCTGCGCAGCCGTTCATATTCATTCCTGCGTTCCAGCAGGCTGTTCATCATTTCCTCAGAGCTCTTCATATTCAAATCCCTCCTTTTCCAATTCTGCTCTTAGCGACTGCTTTGCACGATAAAGGAGATTCCGGATCTGCCTCGGGCTTTTGTGCATGGCTTCCTGTGTATCTTCATGGGAAAAGCCTTCAAAATACACAAGCCAGAGAACCTGCTGATACTCTGCCGGGAGCTTTGCCAACGCACGGTGCACCGTAATCATGCGCTCCTCCCGGATATATGACCGTTCAAGGTCTGTCTCATCAGCCAGATATCCTTCCATGTCTTCGATCGGCACGGGAGACTGCTTTGCACTCTTCCTCAGATGATCAAGCGCTGCATGCCGTCCGATTCCATACAGCCAGGATCTGAACGAACTCTTCCCCGCAAATTTCGGTTTTTTAACCATCAGCCGGAAAAATGTATCCTCGGCCAGCTCTTCGGCGGTGTATAGGTTCTGCACAAATCCCTGCAGGTACAGGATCAGCCCATCCTTGTAATCTCTCACGACCTCAGCGATGCCTTCATCATCGCCTTCAAGATAGCGGCAGTAGCTGAATGCCCCGTTGTCCATGGATGCTCTCCTTTCCGAAAGAGAACTTTTTATCCCTTTCACCTATTAGTCGCAGAGAAGCATGAAATGTCTCAGTTTTTCCTTGTATTTGCCAGAAAAATACTCTATACTATTATGGTCTGTTGCGGATTAAGCAGCTGCTGCACAGAATTGCAAGGAAAATGCGCAAAATGCACATAATAAGGAGGCTTCCATGACTGTTAAGTCCGACATTGAGATCGCACAGGCTTGCGAAAAGAAAAGGATCACTGAAATCGCCGCTATTGCCGGCGTAGACGAAAAGTATCTGGAACAGTATGGCAATTACAAGGCCAAAGTCGATTATCGTCTGCTGAAAGATCTCGCGGACAAGCCCGACGGTAAGCTGATCCTGGTTACGGCCATCACCCCCACCCCTGCCGGCGAGGGCAAGACCACCACAAGCGTGGGCCTGACCGACGGCCTCCGGAAAATTGGCAAAAACGCCATCGTAGCCCTGCGCGAACCGTCTCTCGGCCCGGTATTCGGGATCAAGGGCGGCGCAGCCGGCGGCGGCTATGCTCAGGTCGTGCCGATGGAGGACATCAACCTGCATTTCACCGGTGACTTCCATGCGATCGGCGCTGCCAACAACCTCCTTGCTGCCATGCTGGACAACCACATCCAGCAGGGCAATGAGCTCGGCATCGATGTCAAACGCATCACCTGGAAGCGCGCGGTCGATATGAATGACCGCCAGCTCAGAAATATCGTTGACGGCCTCGGCGGCCGCATGCAGGGCGTTCCGCGTGAAGATGGTTTTGAGATCACAGTCGCCAGTGAAGTCATGGCGGTCCTGTGCCTGGCAAGCGACATTCCGGATCTCAAGAAGCGTCTCGGCAGCATTATTGTCGGTTACACCTATCAGGGCAAGCCTGTAACGGCACATGATCTGAAGGCCGAAGGTGCCATGGCCGCGCTGCTGAAAGATGCCCTTAAGCCCAACCTTGTTCAGACTCTCGAAGGAACGCCTGCCTTTATCCATGGTGGCCCCTTTGCCAATATTGCCCACGGCTGCAACAGCGTGACTGCGACCCGCATGGCCATGAAACTGGCTGATTATGCCGTCACAGAGGCCGGCTTCGCTGCAGACCTTGGCGCAGAAAAGTTCTTTGACATCAAATGCCGTCTGGCCGGCCTGACCCCTTCTGCGGTCGTAGTCGTAGCCACGGTGCGTGCCCTGAAATATCACGGCGGCGTGGCCAAAGCCGATCTGAATCAGGAGAACCTGGAAGCCCTCGAAAAAGGTATGCCGAACCTCCTGCAGCATGTCAGCAACATCAAAGACGTCTACGGTCTGCCTTGCGTCGTGGCCATCAATGCATTCCCGACCGATACCAAGGCTGAACTTGACCTTGTGGAAGCAAGGTGCAAGGAACTGGGCGTAAACGTGGCCCTGTCGGAAGTCTGGGCCAAGGGCGGCGAAGGCGGCAAGGCCCTTGCCGAGGAGGTCGTTCGTATCTGCGAGCTGCCGAACCATTTCCAGCAGTCTTATGAACTGGATCAGCCGATCATCGACAAATTGAATGCGATCGCCACCAAGGTGTACCACGCCGACGGTGTTGATCTGGTCGGAAATGCAGTCAAACAGGTCAAGGAGATCGAAGCCATGGGCTGCGGCAACCTTCCCATCTGCATGGCCAAGACACAGTACAGCTTCTCCGATGACCCGTCCAAACTCGGTGCGCCGAAGGGCTTCCGTGTCACCGTCCGCAACCTCAAGGTCTGCGGCGGCGCCGGCTTCATCGTTGCGCTGACCGGCGACATCATGACCATGCCCGGGCTGCCGAAAGTTCCTGCCGCCGAAAAGATCGACGTGGACGAGAACGGCGTCATCTCCGGACTGTTCTGAGAAAACATCAGAATATACCAGGATTCATTTCCAATCTCTATAATCATACAGGAGTGAGTGCTTATGGGCTCACTCCTTTTCATATGGGAAGGTATCCACAGCACTTCCCGCAGCCGAATATTGACATCGCTTCTTTTTTATGACATACTGACAGGGATCTGAGATGTCGCGTAAACAAAGAAGAACGAGAAATGACGCGTTCCGGACTTACTTTTTTATCATAATGAAATGTACATGGAGGTTTATTTCATGGAGCAGTTTGATATCTTGGTTATCGGTGCAGGACCGGGGGGCTACTCCCTTGCCATTGCTGCCGCAAAAAAAGGCCTGAAAGTTGCTGTTTTTGAAAAAGAGCATGTTGGCGGCACCTGCCTGAATGTCGGCTGCATTCCGACAAAATATTTTGTAGATAAAGCGGGCACCCTTGAAAAGATGCGGGCGCTGGCAGGTAGAGATATCCTTGCCGACGTTCCCGGTTTTGATTTTGAAAAAATCGTTGCCGGCAAAGACGAAGTCGTCTCCAAACTGACTGGCGGCGTCAGCTTTCTGCTGAAAAAGACCGGATGCGAAGTTGTGGAGGGCGAAGCTTTCCTTAGAAGTGACCGCATCGTGGAATGTGCTGGCAGGGTTTTTCAAGGCAAAAATGTTGTCATTGCAACCGGCGCAGAGACTCTGGTCATCCCCATTCCCGGTCATGAGCTCTGCATCGATTCTTCGAAAGCGCTCGGTCTGCAGAAGCTTCCGAAGAGCATGGTCGTGATGGGCGGCGGCGTGATCGGACTCGAACTTGCCTGCGCTTTCGCCTCCTTCGGCACGAAAATCACCATCGTTGAAATGCTGCCGGAAATCATGGGACGCGAAGAAAAAGCGGCGGTCAGAATGGTGACCCGCAGCATGGAAGCTCTTGGAATCATCATCAAAACCGGCGCCAAAATGCTCCGTGTGGAGAAAGAAGGAGAGCTCCTTCATGCGATATATGAAAGGGATGGCAAAGAAGAATCGGTTGCTTGCGAACAGGTCCTGATGGCGGTCGGCAGAAAAGCTGTCCTGCCGGGGATCGATGCGGAAGCACTCGGCCTCGAATTAGATGCAAAGAAGTGTATAAAAGTAGACGATCACCAGCGAACAAACCTTCCCGGAGTCTATGCCATCGGCGACGTTGCGGGCGGGCTCCAGCTTGCGCACGCTGCCTATGCTGAGGCAGAAACAGCACTTGCCGATATCCTTGGCGAGGAATATGATGCCGGAATGCCGGTCCCTGTCTGCACCTATACCATTCCCTGCTTTGCCCGTGTCGGCATGACACTTAAAGAAGCCCGCGCGGCAGGGTACTCTCCTGCTCTCGGCACTTTCGACTACAGCGCTAACGGCATGGCGCTTGCTGAAGGTGAGGGCGGCTGCGTATTTGTTATTGCTGACAAAACCACGACCAGGACTCTTGGTGTGACCATTGTCGGCGCCAATGCCGCAGAGCTGATTGCATTAGGGGCAAAAGCCGTAGCAGACGGTCTGACAACAAAAGAATGGGAAAATATGATCATTGCCCATCCTTCGCTAATGGAAGCTTTAAGGGAGGCCGCCCTTGACTGTTTCCGGAAATCCGTGCATAAAGGGTAAAAGAAACATTTCTCAAAGCCGACTTTCCGCCATGAATCATGACCACCAGCTAAGCTG
>DJYD01000044.1 GCA_002449955.1 Lachnospiraceae bacterium UBA6987 | reverse complement strand
AGCAGCTGGTTCAGGGTCTGTTCTCTTTCGTCATGGCTTCCGCCGAGACCTGTGCCGCGCTGTCTGGCAACGGCGTCGATTTCATCGATAAAGACGATGCAGGGGGCATTCTTTTTAGCATCCTCAAAGAGGTCACGGACACGGCTTGCGCCGACGCCCACGAACATCTCCACGAAATCGGAACCGGAGATGCTGAAGAAAGGAACGCCCGCTTCACCGGCAATGGCTTTGGCAAGCAGCGTCTTGCCCGTGCCGGGAGGGCCAACGAGCAGGATGCCCTTCGGAATACGTGCGCCGAGACTGGTGTATTTTTTCGGGTCCTTCAGGAAATCCACGATTTCCTCCAGATCCTCTTTTTCTTCCTGAAGACCGGCTACATCCTTAAAGGTCGTCTTGCTGCCCTTGACAAGCGTCGCCCGGCTCTTGCCGAAGTCCATCATCTTCGCATTGGCGCCGCCTCCGCCGTTTGCCCGGACAATCATGATGATGACAAAGGCCATCACCCCTACCGTCAACAGGATCGAGATCACAGACAGGATATCCGTTTTCGACTGTACATCGGTAAACGTCCATTTGAGTTTTGCGCCATTGTTCTGATAGCGCATCAGCATCTCCTGAATCTGGACCGTATCTGCCGTATAGAAGAAATAATTGGTCTTATCGTTGTCAATGTTAAAATACACGGTGCCGGTGGGCACATCGGTATTCTGGCGGATGGTGACTGTAATCACGTTATTTTTTTCCAGACAGTCAATGAATTCCTTAAGATAGACTTCCTTGCTGTTCCGGTTTCCGCCGAGTGCGACCGCATAAAATACGATCGAGAGTACCAGCAGTGAGATGATCATGATCCCCGGACCGCGGCGTCTCACCTGCATCTGATTCTGATTCATAGATGGCTCCTTATTCGTCAAAAATCACGTAGCCGATGTAGTTCAGATTGCGGTAATACTGATCATAATCCAGACCATACCCCACAACAAATTTATCTTCAATCGTAAAGCCGCAGTAGTCGACCTTCACCTCGGGGTGCACCCGGCGGGAAGGTTTGTCAAGAAGCGTTGCCAACTTCAGGGAAGCCGGCTTTCTGCGGGCAAGAATATCCTGCAGATACCAGAGGGTATTGCCGGAATCAATGATATCCTCAACCAGAAGCACATGTCTGCCCTCGATCGGTTCATCCAGATCCTTGTTCATGCGGACAGCCCCGCTGGAGACGGTGCCGCTGCCGTAGCTGGAGCAGCTCATGTAATCAAAGGTGACCGGCACTGTGATATATTTTGCCAGAGCGCACATAAAAGGGACACTGCCCTTCAGAATACCGACCATATGCAGAAGCTTTCCCTCATAATCCCGATTGATGCTTTCCGCCACTTCACGAATGCGAGCCTCTACTTCCTCACTGCTGATCAGAACGCCCAGATGATGTTTTTCCATGATCTCCCCCATATTGTATTTCTATTATCGTTTTGGTGCTTTCCGTGATCTTAGCCGCTGCTGAAATGCGGCCCCCCACAACCCAGAGGATATGGTCTCCGGATGCGGCAAGCGGGACCTCATCCCGCCTGCTTAATGGGATCTTCTCATTCACAAAATAATCCTGCAGGCTTTGTCTGCCCCCTCCCTCAAGGATCAGATAATCGCCCTTGCGGCGGGTCCTGAAGCAAAGCGGTTCAGTTATTGTATCATAATCCAGCCATTTCGTATACTTCTTTTTTGGGATCTCACCGCAGTCCTTTGCCGCAATGAGCCGCACGGAAAAATCCTGCGCAGGATCGCCTGCGGCACCTCCATCTGCCTTCCCGGCCGCATTTTTCTGCAGGAGATGCAGGCCGCTCTGATCCCGCAGAACGCACCTGTCTCCGGGAAGATCGATTCTGCGTCCGCTTCTTCCTTCTGCCAGATCCGACAATGCCTGATAGTGGCTTTCTCCGATGTCCTTCAGGCCTCCGTTCTTATCCAGCCAGAGGGCAAATACCTTCTGTCTCAGGACCTTGTCCTCTTCCAGAAGCCGGGGAAGATTCAGACTTCCGTCCGGGTTCTCCGCCCGCAGCAAGCTGTCACGGGCAAGTGCCTGCAGGAAGGCCTCCTGCCTGCCCGCCTTTTCTGCCAGAGCCGCGATGTGCCTTGCCGCATGCGGAAAAATATCCTCCAGCACCGGCAGCACTTCTCCTCGCAGACGGCTTCGGGTATTGTCCCCCGAAGCATTCGTCGAGTCCTCGCACCAGCTTTCTCCGCGTTCTCTGACATACGCTTCAAGCATGGGCCGCTCTGCCCAGAGCAACGGTCTGATCAGGGTAAAGCCCCGCGAATCCGAGCGTGACGGCTGCATAGCGGCAAGGCCGGGCAGCCCGCTTCCGCGGCACAGATTGATCAACACCGTTTCCGCCTGATCGTTCAGATGATGCGCTGCGGCCACAACTGCGCCGGTTTTCCCGGCTTCCTCCGCAAAGATCTCAAGACGGCGGCGCCTCCCTGCTTCCTCAAGGCTCTCTCCGGTCTTTTCCGCAAGTGCCGGAATATTCTCATGCCGAAGCACTAACGGCACCGCAAGACGTGCACAAAGCGACCTGCAGAAGGCTTCGTCACGGTCCGCCTCCTGCCCTCTGATTCCGTGGTGGACATGCAGCGCCGTGAGCGCTTCAAGGCCAAGCTGCTCCTTCAGACGGGTTAACAGAAGCAGAAGGCAGACAGAATCACAGCCGCCAGACAGCGCACAGATGACGCGGTCCCCCGGAGAAAGGAGTCTGTTTGTTCGAATATACTCAGCCGTCCTTTGTTCCATATTGCCTCTGCTGTTCGGTTTTCACTTTATTCGCTGGGCTTGACGATCACCTCATCCGGGAATACCAGCCCCAGCTTTTCCCTGGCGATCTGCTCGATATATTTCAGCGTCTGCCGCAAGCGGCTTTCGTTTTCCAGGTTTTCGGCAATGCTCTCCTCCTGGGCGATTTCGGAAGCCAGCTCACTTTCCCGGTTCAGATAGGAAGCCTCCTTCTCTTTCAGTGAGTGGATGTAATACCCCATGCCTCCCAACAGAAACACGGCAACGATAACCAGCGTGATTACGGATGCCTTACGCTGCCTGCGTTCCTTTTTCGCCTTGGAAGCTCTGGCTTCTCTGTCGATCCGCGCCATGGCCATGCGGTCTTCAAAGTTCTGTTCGCTGTTTCTCACGGCCTCACCTCTACAGATATTCAAACATGTCTTCTGCTTCTTCTTTGCGTACGTTTTCCTGTACGCGCAGGATACGCGCCCTCACACTGCGGTCTCCGAAGCCGATTTCGATCTCGTCGCCCACCTTTACCTCGTAGGAGGCTTTGACGGTTTTGCCGTTGACGGATACCCGCCCGGCGTCACAGGCCTCGTTGGCCACGGTGCGCCGCTTGATGAGGCGTGAGACCTTCAGATATTTGTCCAGTCGCATGGATCCCTCCTGCGGGAGCGTTTCGTCCCGCTCCCCTTCCGTTTATCATTTCAGCCTGCCGGCTTTTTCCTCTGCTTTGACGGCCTTCCAGATCGCAAGTGCTTCCTCGGGCGTTTCGGCCTTCACATCGCCGTACACATGCGGATGCCGGCGTACAAGCTTCCTCGCGATGCCGCTTATCACGTCGTCAAAGCTGAAATAGCCGTCCTTCTCCGCCATGTCGCTGTACAGCAGCAGCTGCAGCAGGACGTCGCCGAGCTCCTCGCAGAGGTTCTGCATGTCGCCCTTATCCACCGCCGCCTGCACCTCTGCCGTTTCCTCGCCGATGTAAGGCTTCAGGTTCTCATAGTTCAGCGTGCGGTCCCAGGGGCAGCCCCCTTCGCCGCGCAGCTCTGCCACGATCTCCTTTAATTCTTCCAGGCTGTAGCGGTCCTTCAGCTCGCGCTTCATGTCAGGCCTCCGCAGGTGCAACAGCTGCGCCCGCCGCTTCCGGCAGGGCAAGCTGCCCCCTCAGCTCGATCTTCGGCCCGCCCTTTTTCTCCAGATAGTCGCGGGTAATCGTGACGCGGCCGATGTTATCGTCCTTCGGAATCTCGTACATGATGTCGAGCATGTATTCCTCAAGGATGGCCCTAAGCGCTCTCGCGCCGGTCTTCTTTTCCATGGCCTTCTCGGCGATCAGCTCCAGCGCGCCTTCTTCAAAGCGCAGGTCCACCTCGTCCATGGCAAGAAGCTTCACATACTGTTTCAGAATGGCGTTCTTCGGTTCCTTCAGGATCCGCACCAGATAATCGCGGGAAAGGCTCTCGAGCGTCACCAGGACCGGCAGACGTCCGAGGAATTCGGGGATCATCCCGAACTTTCTCAGATCTTCCAGTTCGGTCTTTGTCAGAATGTCCGCGTCGTCCGCATTTCCCTCACTGCGCTTCAGCTCGCCGGAAAAGCCGATGCCGGCGCTCTTGTTCAGGCGCTCCCGGATGATGTTTTCCATCTCAGGGAAGGCTCCGCCGCAAATGAAGAGAATATTGCTGGTGTCAATCGTCGCTGTCGGCACCATCGGATTCTTGCTTGTCGCCCCGACCGGGACCTCCATCCGCGTGCCCTCAAGCATCTTCAGGAGTTCCTGCTGCACCGATTCACCGGACACGTCGCGGCTCGTCGTGTTCTGCTTCTTGGCGATCTTGTCGATCTCATCGATGTAGACGATGCCGTGTTCGGCGCGGTCCACGTCGTTGTCCGAGGCCATTAACAGTTTCGACAGCACGCTTTCGATATCGTCGCCGATATAGCCGGCCTCGGTGAGGCTCGTCGCGTCGGCGATCGCAAGCGGCACCTTTAACAGACGCGCTAACGTCTTGACGAGGTAAGTCTTCCCGGAACCGGTCGGCCCGATCATCAGCATGTTCGATTTTTCGATCTCGATGCCGTCCTTCTTCTCGCAGAATACGCGCTTGTAGTGGTTGTAAACGGCCACGGCCATGGCCTTCTTGGCCCGTTCCTGGCCCACCACGTACTCGTCTAACATCGCTTTGATGCGGTGCGGGCGCGGGATGTCCTTCATGGTCAGCTTTTCCGCTTCCTTCTCGGCTTCGGTTTTCCGTTTCTTGACGGTTTTTCCCTTAGCCTCAGGTCCGCCCGGAATGATGCGGCCAAGCTGAATGCGGCCGATTGGGATCTTCGGCAGGCTGTTGATGTCCAGCCCGCTCTGATTAAAGCTGTCAAAGGATTTCTGCATGCAGTCCGTGCAGATGTTCAGCCCGCCGGGCAGCTGCAGCATGCCGCCCACCTGACTCTCCGGTCTCTGGCACATATTGCAGTAACGCTCCATGCGGCTTCCTCCGCCGGAGCCCTGCGGCTTTTCATCCTGTCCGCCCTTTTTCTCTTCTCCGGACGGCGTCTTATCGTTTTCTTCTTCCACCGCATCCAGGATATCAGTGTTCACATCGTCATCCGTGCGGCCGTCGTTATATAAATCACTCATTCTTCTCCTCCTCACAGAGGTATGTTCTTTCCAGTGTCTGTTTGATGAACTGTCCGGTGTAAGAGGCCTTCACCTTCGCCACCTCTTCCGGTGTTCCCTGCGCGATCAGAGTGCCGCCGCCGTCTCCGCCCTCGGGGCCGAGATCGATGATATAGTCCGCACATTTGATCACGTCCAGGTTGTGTTCGATGACGACCACCGTATTGCCGCCGGAGGCAAGCTTCTTCAGGATCTCCGTCAGCTTGTGGACGTCGGCAAAGTGAAGACCCGTCGTCGGCTCGTCCAGGATGTACAGAGTCCGCCCCGTCTCCCGCCTCGAGAGCTCCGTCGCCAGCTTGATGCGCTGCGCCTCGCCGCCCGAAAGCGTGGTCGAGGGCTGGCCGAGCCGGATATAGTCAAGGCCCACGTCGTGAAGCATCTTGATCTTCTGGCGGATCGCCGGCACATGCTCGAAGAATGGCAGCGCCTCCTCCACAGTCATGTTCAGGACCTCCGCGATGTTCTTGCCTTTGTAGCGGACCTCCAGCGTTTCCCGGTTGTAGCGCTTGCCGCCGCAGACCTCGCAGGGCACGTAAACGTCGGCCAGGAAGTGCATCTCGATCTTGATGATGCCATCGCCCGAACAGGCTTCGCAGCGGCCGCCCTTCACGTTGAAGCTGAAGCGGCCCTTCTTGTAGCCTCTCGCCTTGGCATCGGCCGTCTGAGCGAACAGATCGCGGATCAGATCGAAGGCGCCGGTATAGGTCGCCGGATTGGATCTGGGCGTCCTGCCGATCGGTGACTGGTCGATGGCGATGACCTTGTCGATCTGCTCAAGTCCCTCGATTCCATCGCACGCTCCGGCTTCGATCTTCGTGCGGTAAAGCATGCGGGAAGCGTTTTTGTACAGGATCTCGTTGACGAGCGAGCTCTTGCCTGAGCCGGAAACGCCGGTCACGCAGGTCAGCACGCCGGTCGGGAAGGCGACGTCGATGTTTTTCAGGTTATGTTCCTTCGCTCCGCGGACCGTGATCCATCCGGTCGGCTTCTTCCTCTCCTTCGGCACCGGAATACGCTTCCGCCCGGAAAGATACGCGCCGGTCACGGAATTCGGGCAGTCGATCAGATCCTGCGCCGTGCCGACCGCCACGACTTCGCCGCCGTGCTCGCCGGCGCCGGGACCGATATCGATGATGGTATCCGCCGCCCACATGGTCTCCTCGTCATGCTCGACCACAAGCACGCTGTTGCCGAGGTCGCGCAGGTGCTTGAGCGTTGCCAGGAGCTTGGCGTTGTCGCGCTGGTGCAGGCCGATCGAAGGCTCGTCCAGGATGTAGGAGACACCGACGAGGCCGCTGCCCACCTGTGTTGCCAGGCGGATGCGCTGGCTCTCGCCGCCCGAAAGGCTCCCCGCCGCCCGCGTAAGGCTTAAGTAGTCAAGACCCACGTCCACAAGGAAGCCGAGCCTCGAATTGACCTCCCGGAGGATGGGGGTAGCGATGGTCTGCTCGTTCGGCGTGAAGGAGATCTGCGAAAGATCTTTCTTCACATCCCCTACCGGCTGGTTCGTCAGGTCGTAAATGTTCTTGCCGCCGACCGTGACCGCCAGTGAAGTTTTCTTTAATCTTTGTCCTTTACACGTTTCACACGGTGCAAAACGCATATAATTTTCATATTCCGCTTTGAAGGTCTGGCTGCTCTCACGGTAGCGTCTTTCAAGGTTCGCGATCAGGCCTTCGAACTTTACGTCATAGATCCCCTGACCGCGCTGGCTCTTGTAGTGCACCGCCACGCTGTCCGGAAAGCCGTCGAAGACGAAGCGCTGCTGAAAAACCGGATCAAGGTCCTTGAACGGGACCGACATATCGATATGGTAATAATCCGCAAGCGCCTTGTTCACGGCGTAGCCGAAGCTGTCCTTCTTATTGGAATTGATCCAGCCCGGTGCCAGGATGCAGCCCTCGTTAAAGCTCTTTTCCTCATCGATGATCAGTTCCTTCGCAAACTTCATGGTGTAGCCGAGGCCCAGGCAGTCCGGGCAGGCGCCGAAGGGATTGTTGAAGGAAAAGCTTCTGGGTTCTATCTCTTCCATGCTGATGCCGCAGTCCGGGCAGGCAAAATGCTCGCTGAAGGTCAGGCTCTGCCCGTCCACGTCCGCCGTGACCAGGCCGTCCGCAAGGCCGAGCGCCGTTTCCAGCGAATCCGTCATGCGGGTCCCGATCCCCGGCCGCACCTGGATGCGGTCGACCACGATCTCTATCGTATGCTTGATATTCTTGTCGAGAACGATCTCTTCATCCAGGTCACGGACCTCCCCGTCCACGCGCGCCCGCACGAAGCCTCTGCGCTTTGCATCCTCGAGCAGCTTTTCATGGCGGCCCTTCTTGCCCCTCACGACCGGCGCGAGGATCTGGATGCGCGTCCTTTCGGGATAGCGGGTCAGCTGCTCCACCATCTCGTCCACGGTCTGCCTGCGGATCTCCCTGCCGCATTTCGGGCAGTGCGGGATCCCGACTCTTGCGTACAGAAGTCTCAGGTAGTCGTAGATCTCCGTCACCGTGCCCACGGTCGAGCGGGGGTTCCGGTTCGTCGATTTCTGGTCGATGGAGATCGCCGGGGAAAGGCCGGTAATGGATTCCACATCGGGCTTGTCCATCTGCCCCAGGAACTGTCTTGCGTAGGAGGAAAGCGATTCCATGTAGCGCCGCTGCCCCTCTGCGTAAATGGTCTCAAAGGCAAGGGAGGATTTTCCGGAGCCCGAAAGCCCGGTCAGCACCACCAGCTCGTTCCGCGGGATATCCACGTTCAGGTGCTTCAGATTATTCTCCGCCGCGCCGCGGACCTTGATATACTGTTTCGGCATTCTCTCCACGGCGTCACTCTCCCCTTTCCGTCAGAATCTTTTTCAGCTCGATCATGCGGTCTCTCTGGAAGGCCGCCTCTTCGAAATTCAGCTCCGCTGCCGCCGTGTGCATCTTCTTCGTGACCTCGGCGATCAGGGCTTTCAGTTCCTTGCTTTCCATGGACTCCGGATCCTTATCCAGGGTCTTCTTTAACGATCTCTTCTCGTCCAGCTTGTGCGAGATGGCGATCAGGTCGCGCACCGCCTTCTTCACCGACTGCGGCGTGATGCCGTGGGCGTCGTTGTAGGCTTGCTGGATCTTCCGTCTGCGGTTCGTTTCACCGATGGCGCCGGCCATGGAATCCGTCATGGTATCCGCGTACAGCACCACCTTGCCTTCCGCGTTGCGGGCGGCGCGGCCGATCGTCTGGATCAGCGACGTCTCGGAACGCAGGAAGCCTTCCTTGTCGGCGTCCAGGATCGCAACCAGCTCGATCTCCGGGATGTCCAGGCCTTCACGGAGCAGGTTTATGCCGACCAGCACATCGAAAACGTTCAGGCGCATGTCGCGGATGATCTCCACCCGCTCCAGCGTATCGATATCGGAGTGCAGATAGCGCACACGGATGCCGGATTCGCGCAGATACTGCGTCAGATCCTCCGCCATGCGCTTTGTAAGCGTGGTGACAAGCACCTTCCCGCCCTTCTCCGTGACCTTCCGGCAGCGGCTGATCAGGTCGTCCACCTGTCCCTTTACGGGCAGCACCGTGACCTCGGGATCAAGCAGCCCGGTCGGCCGGATCACCTGCTCCGCGCGCAGCTGTTCATGCGCCTTTTCATAGTCGGCAGGCGTTGCGGAGACGAAAAGCACCTTGTCGAGCTTCGATTCGAACTCCGTGAAGTTGAGCGGACGGTTGTCGAGCGCCGAGGGCAGGCGGAAGCCGTAATCCACAAGGGTCTGCTTGCGGCTCCTGTCACCCGCGTACATCGCCCGCACCTGCGGCACGGTCATGTGTGATTCGTCGATCATCAGGATGAAATCCTTCGGAAAATAGTCAAATAAGGTATGGGGCGTTTCCCCCGCGGGGCGGCCCTCCAGATGTCTCGAATAGTTTTCGATGCCGGAGCAGAAGCCCGTTTCGCGCAGCATCTCGATATCGAAGTTCGTGCGTTCCGAAATGCGCTGCGCTTCCAGCAGGCGGTCGTGCTTCACGAACCACTGTTCCTGCTCCTTAAGCTCCGCCTCGATGTCCGCGATCGCCCGCTGCAGCTCGTCATGGCCGACCACGTAATGGGACGCCGGGAACACCACCAGATGATCCAGGCTCGCCTTGATGTGTCCGGTCACGATATCGATCTCGAGGATGCGGTCGATCTCGTCTCCGAAGAATTCGATGCGGAAGGCATTGCCCGCCTCAGCCGCCGGCACCACCTCCACGGTGTCGCCGTGCACGCGGAAGCAGCCGCGCTTCAGTTCCATGTCGTTTCGCGAATACTGCATGTCGACGAGGCGCCTTAAGACCTCGTTCCGGTCGCGCTCCTGACCGGGCCTGATGGAGAGCGTCATGTTCTGGTAGTCCACCGGGCTGCCCAGACCGTAGATGCAGGAGACCGAGGAGACGATGATCACGTCATCCCGCTCCGAGAGCGAGGCCGTCGCCGAGTGCCGCAGGCGGTCGATCTCGTCATTGATCGCCGAATCCTTGGCAATGTAAGTATCCGAAGACGGCACATACGCCTCCGGCTGGTAATAATCATAGTAACTGACAAAGTACTCGACGGCATTGTCGGGGAAATATTCCTTGAATTCACCATACAGCTGGGCCGCCAGCGTTTTGTTGTGCGCGAGCACGAGCGTCGGCCTGCCCATTTTCTGGATGACGTTGGCCATGGTGAACGTCTTGCCGGATCCGGTCACGCCCAGAAGCGTTTCGAAGCGGTTCCCGGCCTTGAAGCCGCGAACCAGTTCATCGATCGCCTCCGGCTGATCACCGGTCGGCACGTATTCGGAATGCAGATGAAATTCTGCCATAGGTTCTGAAGATCTCCTCCCTTGCGGATATTCCCCCATTTTCACAAATTAACATTTTAACACAAAACGCCGCCGGTGGCAACGGGGCGCCCGGCGGCAGGTTCTTAAGAAAAAATAAAACGGGATGACAGAGGCGGGGTCACGCCGTGGGCAGCTGCCCTAAAAGGTTCAGCAGCAGGGCGTAAAAGAGCGGCAGGGTGATCAGGGAAAACACCGTCGAGATCAGGGCCATGGAGGCGCCGGGGCGTGCATCCTTTCCGTACTGCGGCGGGTAGATGACCGGGTTCAGGCCGAGCGGCAGCGCATGCACGAAGAGGGTAAAAATGAGGATCCTGTCGTCTGCGCCGGCAAGCCATGCCAGCGCGACCATGAGAGCCGGAAATACGATCATTCTGAGCAGGATCGTCAGATACGAGCGCCTGTCGCAGACCAGGCCCTTCACCGCAAAGCCGCTTACCGTAACGCCGGTCAGCAGCATGGCGAGCGGGCTGAAGATCTTCGCCCCGGCGGCGATCGCATCATTTAAGAACACCGGTATGATCTTTCCGAAGCCGAGAAGCCCGAGGAGGATGCCTGCCGCGATCGAGATCATCGAAGGATTGAGCAGCCGCTTCCACTGCGCCTTCGGGCTGTCGCCGCCCCATGTAAGCAGCGATACGCCGATCGTATAGCAGCCCATGGTCATGGGCAGGACGAAAAGCATATAGTGATAAAGCGTTTCCTGACCGAACACGGCCTGCACCAGTGCGGCGCCGAAAAAGCCGGTATTCGGATAGATCAGCTCGTAGCGGTAGAGATTTCGTTCATAGCCGCCTTTAGCAAACAGTCCGGAAAGAGGTCTTGAAATGATGAGCAGGACCATCTCAAGTGCTGCGGACAGCAGGATGGCCGGATAGTTCGCTTTCACCGACTCCCAGGTGCAGTTGTGGATGAAGGCGTTCAGGATCATTGCCGGAATGAACAGATAGCTTTCCAGTTTGGAGAGTACAAGGGCAGCATCCTTCGGGAGAAGCTTTAACTTCCCGAGGACAAAGCCTGCCGCAATGAACAGCAGCATATATAAGATGGGATTTGCCAGCCCCTGAAAGACTGTGATCATCGTGTTCCTCCCGGCCTGATTTGCCGTCAAACGGTCTCAGTACAGGCCTCCTGCCTCTTTCGTTTTCACCTTTCGCGGTACCAGGCGATCATCAGATCGACCACCCGGCCGTAGCTTCTCACGCCGTCTTCAACACCGTGAAATTCCAGCGTGCTGTTGTTGATGTGTTCCGAAACCTCGGCGACCTTGCCTTTGTATCTGCTCCAGTATTCGGTATTCACGTCCAGATCGTGGCTTGCCTTCGGGTCAAGGCCTTTCCGTGCCTCCACGAAGCGGTCGTAGTCGGCACTATAAAGCGCATTTGTTGCATAAATATAGCCGAGCAGATATCCGCTGTAGGCAAAGGTATCATCGCCCGAGCCGAGGCAGGCGAGGAAGCCGATGAAGTTTGCCTCGTCCTCGCGCTCAAAGCCGGCGGCATGGCCGAGCTCATGACAGAGAGTATGGGGCTTTCCGTAATCCGGCGCGTTCGCATTGAACTGGCTCTCCCCGGTGAAGGGGGAATAGATCCCGGTGAAATTCATGTGCGACATCGCTTCGGACCACAGGATCGCCTTGGGCCGCGGGTAGTAGACATCCATGAAGTCATAGGTTTCCGCCAGTTTTTTCATGGCAGTCCGGGCATCCTCAGGCAGCGTATCGGAAGCGACGCAGCACCCGTCTTCATCCCGTTCCACCAGATCCACATAGCGGTTGACGCCGGCCACCATCTCCCGGCAGAGCGCCTCAAGCTCTTCCACCGTTCCGCCGGCCGTCGAAAGGCCGCTCTTTTCCGCGAAGGTATAACGTGAAAAGTTGACGCCGCTGCCGACTGTGGACATAAGAAAAAGAATCCCCCCGATGAGCACCGCGGTCTGTGACCATCTGTACAGCCACAGCCGCTTTGACGTACCCTTATACAGCCTTGTGATATCGCGGACGAGGAAGTACACGGCAGCGATGACCGCGATGTAGATCACGATCTCATTGACCGAGAAGGGAAAGACCGAAGTAAGGCGTCCCATGGAGCCCTGCCAGAGGGGCTGCACATGCAGCGCGAACCACTCGGAGAAGTCCTTGTGGCTCTCCGAATATTTAAGCAGGGCAAAAGCTGCCGCCCCGGGGATCAGGGCCAGCAGAAAGTGAAGCACAAGGATGTACGCAGGCACCGGCTTTTCCGGAGCCTTCCGCTCTTTTTTCTTACTGCTCTCCGTTTTCCTCGGTTTTGTTTTCTTCTTTTCGCTCATCTTTTCCCGCCCGGTGAAATTTCTTATACAAGCCCTTCAGTTCTTCCCGTCCGAACAGGTAGGTGTTTCCGCAGTAGTCGCATTTGACCTCCACTTCCTTCTGCGAGACCATCAGGTCCAGAAGGTCGTACTTGTTCAGGCCGGCGAGGGCCAGGGCGATCTTATCCCGGCTGCAGTCACAGCGGAAGCGGACCGGCTTCTTTTCCAGTTCCTCATAGCCGAAATGGGACAAAATATCCTCGAGGATCTCCTCGGGCTTTTCGTTCTCGTCCAGCATGGAGGTGATCGGTGGCAGCGCGAGCACGATATTTTCAAGCTCCGCCGCAAGCTCATCGGAAGCGCCGGGCATCAGCTGGATCATGAAACCGCCGGCCTGTCGCACGGTGTTGTCTTTATTCATGAGGACGCCGAGCGCCATGACGGTAGGCGTCTGCTCGGATACTGCATAGTAGTAGGTGAGGTCTTCCGCGATCTCCCCGCTCACGAGCTCGCAGGTGCCCACATACGGTTCCTTCAGGCCGATGTCCTTGACGACCGTAAGCGAGCCCTTTCCGACGACGCCCTTCACGTTCAGCTTTCCGTTTGTGGAGTGAGCGATGGCCTGCGGCTCCGCTGCATAGCCCTTGACGTCGCCTTCCGCATCGGCTACGACCGTGAGCGACTGTACCGGGCCGTCTCCTTTGATGGTCAGGGTCAGCTTTCCGGCCGCCTCTTTCATCTGCACGCCCATCATGGCGGCACCGGTCATCAGGCGCCCCAGGGCGGCGGTCACGACCGGGCTCGTATCATGGCGCGCTCTCGCTTCCTCCACTATGCCTCTTGTCGTTGCGGCAAACGCGCGGATATTCCCTTCTGCCGCTATCGCACTGACAACGTAGTTTTCTCTGTTCATATATTCTGTCATTGTTCCTTTCATTTTACTTCTTTCCCGAGGCGGAACATTTCCTGCATCTCGGCAGTCAGGCTGGCTTCTCCGCTGCGGTTCGGAATCTCGTCGCGCCGCAGCCAGTGCCCTTCCTTCAGTTCGGTCGGATCCACATGCACGGTCTCGTCATCGCCGTCCAGGTCGCAGTAGAAGCCGAACAGCAGCGTATCGGTAAAGGACCAGGGCTGGCTCTTGTAGAAACGAAGGTTCTTCACCTTCAGGCCGGTCTCCTCGAAAACCTCGCGGTGCACGCATTCCTCGATCGTCTCGCCGATCTCTGCAAAGCCCGCAATGCAGGCCATGCCCTTGCTGGGACGGTCGGAGTAAGTCGTCACCAGGATCTTGTCATTGTGCGTAACCGCAACGATGACAGCCGGATTCAGTCTCGGATAATTAATCTGTCCGCATTTCGGGCAGACATAGGCCCGCTCCCAGGTGCTGGGTTCCAGCTTTGTACCGCAGGCGCCGCAGTATACCTGCGTTTTTCTCCAGCGGACAAGCTGCAGTCCCGTAACCGCCGCAAACGACAGATACTGCGGATCCTTATTCCGGAATTCGGGAAGCTTTGCGTAGCGGAAGCCCTCCATTTCCTTCTCCTCATCACCGATAAAGAAGGCCGTTTCGTCAATCAGAAAGGCAAAGTATAAGGGCATCCCCTCCGTCTCTGCCACGGTAGGGAAGCGAAAGCCGTTTGCTTCCTCGCGAATCAGGACTTCCTTCCCTTTCCGGGTGATAAACACGGCATCTTCAGGTCTGGCTTCTCTCCTATGCGCAAAGGCATTATCATAAACATGTGGTGCAATATCCTGGATCATGGTGTCTCTCCTTTTTTCGATGCCTTGATGGTAATCCGCGGGAGGGCAAAAGTCAAGTTTCTCTTTCTTTTCCGCGCCGTCTGCGCTATACTGCAGGCAGAAAACAAACCGCCCCCGGGTGGATGACGGAGGTAGATATGAAACTTGCCAATGCCTTATCGGAACGGGCCGATCTGCAGAAGCGCCTGGCGCAGATCCAGATCCGGCTGAACAATAACGCCAAGGTCCAGGAAGGTCAGAAGCCGGCTGAAGATCCGGCAGCGCTGCTGAAGGAGATGGAAGCCGTCTGCGCACGCCTCGAGGCGCTCATTTCCGGCATCAATCTGACCAACAGCCGCACACTTTCAGACGGCACAAGCCTCACCGCACTGCTTGCCCACAGAGATATGCTGAAGCAGCGCTTGTCGCTCATGCGCAGCTTCCTTGACAACGCGAGCGCCACCGTCGACCGCTATTCGCGCAGCGAGATCGTGATCAAGAGCACCGTGCCTGTGGCAAAGCTCCAGAAGCAGGTCGATGACCTCTCCAAGGAATTACGCGAACTTGATGAAAAGATCCAGGAGCTGAACTGGACCACGGATCTGATCGAATAGCCTTCCCCTTCAGAAGAAAGTGTCACGCGCAGCGTGACGGATGAAGTCTGATCACAAATGACTATCTTGTCGGTAACCGCCGGAGCGGGCGAGATCTCAGCGGTTGAGAATGAGCCGCACCTGGAGAAATGCGGGGCGCATTTCAAATCTTATCGTGACGCCCAGTATTGTTACAGGCGCACTTTTTATCGCGTACGCTTACTACCGTATCGCCGGCCGGCGGCGAGGGAGGGAACGGGGACATTTTATATGGAAAAGAGGCACGCTGCCTGTCACCTGCAGCGCGCCTCTTTTTCTTTCTCACGGCAGCTCATACGGAGCTGTTGCATTTTTTTCGCCTTATTCTCCTGTCGCAGCAGTTTCCGGGCCTTCTTTCATTTTGCTTTTTTGTATTTCAACCAGGCGATCAGTATCGCGATGGCGCCGCTCGGGATGATCATGAAGCTCGTAGAGCCGGTGAGGCTCGGCACCAGCATAAACAGAATGCTCATGACAAGCAGCGGCCAGATGGCCGTACCGATGTTCTTCCGGTAGTATTTATACGCCATGGCGCCGAAGAGAGCGGGGACGACCTGGTCAAAGGCCGGCTGCAGCACCGGGCTGCTCAGGACCGGCTGCAGCGGGATCAGCAGGGCAACGCCCGCCGCCAGCACCAGAATGGTGACCAGGGAAGACGTCGCGATCGACAACGTGGAAATGATCTCGTTTTCCGCGGTGCCGGTCTTTGCTCCGACGATATCCCTTGCGTTCATGGCGCAGGGGATCTTCATGTTGATGAGGTTCCCGGTGATAAAGGCAAGATAGGTCCCGCCGGCGCCGAGCATGGGCGTGTAGACCAGGAATTCCGCGATGCAGCTGACAAAGTAGACGATGCCGATCGAAAGGAATCCCTTCCCGACAGCTCTGAAATCAGGCATGGCGCCGAGGAAGGCGCCCATGACAAAGGGCGCTCCCGTGAGCAGGATAAGCGTGATGATGCAGACGATGCGGCCGATCACATGCGTGCGGTTATTATAGGCATCAAAGACGGCTGCTTTTTGCTCTTCTGTCATAACATTTCTTTTCTCTTCCATCTTCGCACCTCCTTTACAGTGCCGCTGCTATCGCGGCAGCCGCCATACCGGCCAGCATGCTGGCAGCAAGGGCAAAGCCTTCCACCCACTCGGCCTTCTTCTTTTCTTCGATCCAGATAAAGACGGCCATCACGGCAGCCGAAACGCCGGCCACCAGCAGAGGAATAAGGCTTCCCTTAAAGGTAAAAAGCCCTTCACCGGAAACAAAACCTCCGATATAGCTGCCGATATACGCCGAGACAAGGCCGATGAACATGGCGGTCATGGCCATATCGCCGAAGCCGCCTTTCCCGGCGCCCGCCTTGCCGCCTGCGCCGAGCTTCTTCAGGTATTTCTTGTTGAAAAACACCGAAAAGACCATGCCCCACATGATGCAGACCGCCATGAGGAAGGCAATGGTCACGAAGGCCTGCGGCGTCATTTCAGAAGCAGACAGGCCTGACAGCCCTGCCGCTTCCGCTGCGGCTTCAGCCACCTGCGTTTCGTAGTGCAGGGCGCCGATCACGGAGAGTCTGAGCCAGGGTAGCGGCGTTCCGAGGGCGCCGGAAAGCGCGATAACGCCAAGCAGGATGCCAAGGCTCGGCAGCACGGAAAAGGTGGCGCTCGCCGTGATGGTGCGCTTCATCTTTGCCCGGTCCATGCCGATGGCAAGCCCCGCGCGCCAGGCGCGGACCATAAAGAACACGCAGACTCCGGCGACGAACAAAACGATCGCGCCGCAGATCAGGTACATAGTCGGACTGTTCAGTGTTTTCAGCATCGAAGGATCCTCCTTTCGGATGATAAAGCGATTATAGCGCAGGATGATTATGCGGTCAATTCAGTGTGCCCGCTGAATACAAAGATCCCGGAAGCAAAACAGAGGCGGGGACTTTCGGCTCCTTGCTCGCACAGATCTTTCTCAGCTCCGATAAAAGTCGCTTCGAAAGACATGTGCTCGCGTTCGCCGGTTCTTCCCCCAAATGCTTTGTTTCCGGGATCTTATATTTGTATGTTTATCAAATCATTCTTCCTGCTTCCACCGAAGCACCGGATTCCTTGCAGCGCGAACCTCGTCCGGTCTGCCTATCTTTGCCTTGTGCGGCGCGGTCTTCATGGTCTCCGGGTCCTCGAAGCCCTGCTTGTACAGCGCGCGGAAGATCTCCGCGGCCTCGTCAAGCGTTGCCTTGCTCTCCGTCTCCGTCGGTTCCAGCATGAGGGCTTCGTGCACGATGAGCGGGAAGTACATGGTGGGCGGATGGATGCCGAAGTCGAGCATGCGTTTGGCGACGTCCATCGCCGAGACACCCGTCTCAGCCTTGAGCGGCCCCGCGTCGATGACGAACTCGTGCATGCAGCGCTCGCCGTACGGCACGAACCAGTTGCCCTCGAGTCGCTTCATGAGATAGTTGGCGTTGAGCACCGCATGCGCGGACGCCTCGGGCAGCCCCTCGGCGCCGAGCATCGTGATGTAGGTCAGCGCGCGGACGACCACGAGGAAGTTGCCGTGGAAGCTGCGCACGCGCCCGACGCTCTTCTCGGGTTTGAAGAGCTCGTAGCCCTGCTCGCCCTTGCGCACGATGGGGCCGGGCAGATACCGTGAGAGGAACGCCTTGCAGCCCACGGGGCCCGAACCCGGACCGCCGCCGCCATGGGGCGTCGAGAAGGTCTTGTGCAGGTT
>DJYD01000053.1 GCA_002449955.1 Lachnospiraceae bacterium UBA6987 | reverse complement strand
CATGATCGAAGGCGATGCCAACGGACGCGGTTTCCAGTACCCCATCCCGACCTATTCCATCACCCGTGATTTCGACTGGGGCGACACCGAGAACAACCGTCTTCTGTTCGAGATGACTGCCAAGTACGGCACGCCTTACTTCTCGAACTACATCAACTCCGATATGGAACCCAGTGACGTACGCTCCATGTGCTGCCGTCTGCGTCTTGACCTTCGCGAGCTGCGCAAGAAATCCGGCGGCTTCTTCGGCTCCGGTGAATCCACCGGTTCCATCGGCGTGGTAACGATCAACCTGCCGCGCATTGCTTACCTTTCTGAGGATGAAGCCGATTTCTACAAACGTCTGGACAAGCTGATGGACATTTCCGCCCGTTCACTCAAGACCAAACGTACCGTTATCACCAAGCTGCTGGATGCCGGTCTTTATCCGTACACCAAGCGGTACCTCGGCACCTTCAACAACCATTTCTCCACGATCGGCCTGATCGGCATGAACGAAGCCGGCCTGAACGCGAAGTGGCTGCGCAAGGACCTGACCCACACCGAGACACAGGAATTTGCAAAGAATGTGCTGAACCACATGCGCGAACGCCTCTCCGATTATCAGGAGCAGTACGGCGACCTGTACAACCTCGAAGCGACTCCCGCGGAATCCACGACCTACCGCTTCGCCAAGCATGATAAGGAACAGTACCCGGACATCATCACGGCCAACATGAACGGTACCCCTTACTACACGAACTCCAGCCATCTGCCTGTCGGCTATACGGAAGACATCTTCAGTGCTCTTGAGATCCAGGATGAACTGCAGACGCTTTACACCTCCGGGACTGTTTTCCACGCCTTCCTCGGTGAGAAGCTCCCTGACTGGAAAGCCGCCGCAAACCTGGTCCGCAAGATCGCCGAGAACTTCAAGCTCCCGTACTACACGATGAGCCCGACCTATTCCATCTGCAAGAATCACGGCTATCTTGTCGGCGAGCAGTATGTCTGCCCGCACTGCGGCGAAAAGACCGAGGTCTACAGCCGTATTACCGGCTACTATCGCCCGGTGCAGAACTGGAACGACGGCAAGGTACAGGAATTCAAGGACCGCCGGCTCTACAATATCGACCGCAGCGTTCTTCGCCACAGCCATGCACAGGCGCAGCCCGCAGCAGAGGAAACGCAGTCCGTTTCGACGGAAGCGCCTGCCAAGGATACCACCGGCACTGAAGAGAAGCTGATCATGATCGCGACAAGGACCTGCCCGAACTGCAAGAAGGCCGGTGAGCTGCTTGACAAGGCCGGCATCCCTTACACCAAGCTGTTAGCCGAAGAAAACCCTGATCTTGTTGCCCGTTATGGCGTACGCCAGTCTCCGACCCTGATCTATACGCAGGGCAAGAGCGACTTCCGCAAGATCGTCGGCGTCGGCGCTGTGATCCAGTTTATTCAGGAACGAAACGCCTGATCGAATACAAAAACAAGCAGGCGGCCCCGTGTCGGAGCCGCCTCTTTTTACCCCTTATTCTGAAAGGAAATTAAGCATGACAGACATCGCCATTATCGGCGGAGGGCCCGCCGGCCTCACCGCAGCCATCTATGCTTCAAGAGCCGGCAAAAGCGTCACCGTCTATGAGAAAGAATCCTTTGGCGGACAAATCGTTTTTTCACCGCTTGTTGAAAACTATCCCGGCATTGCGCATATCAGCGGGGAAGATTATGCCGCTCTTCTGACAGCTCAGGCGGAAGCCCTCGGAGTAAAACTGGAAAACGGAGAAGTAACTGCGCTTCGCAAGGCCAGTGATACATTTGCAATCACGGTTGACGGCTCCGTCGTCGATGCACGCGCCGTGATTTTGGCAACCGGCGTAGCACATAAGGGGCTTGGGCTGCCTGGTGAAGCCGATCTGATCGGCTGCGGCCTTTCTTTCTGCGCAGTCTGTGACGGTCCTTTCTGCGCTGGCCAGGACGCGGCCGTCATAGGCGGAGGTGACACAGCCCTGCAGGATGCCATATTCCTCTCCGGCATCTGCCGCTCCGTCACGCTCATCCACCGCAGAGACAGCTTCCGCGCGGAAAAACGTCTTGTGGAAAAGGCATCGTCCCAGGGCAACATTCATTTTCTGTATGATACGGTTGCAGAGGAATATCTTACCGAAGACGGCTCTGTAACCGGTCTCAGACTGCGCAATGTGAAGACCGGAGAAAGCTTTACAAAGCCCTTTGACGGGATCTTCCTTGCCGTCGGTCAAAAGCCGCAGAATGATTTCCTTCACGGCGCTGCAGCCGTTGATCCGGAAGGCTATCTGTACTCAGATGAAACCGCACTCACGGGAACAGCCGGTATTTTCGCGGCAGGGGACTGCAGGACCAAGGATGTCCGGCAGCTGACCACAGCCGTCGGAGACGGCGCCTGCGCTGCCATTGCCGCCTGCCGATATCTGGACCGCTGAATCATTAACCGTAAAAAAGGGAAGCTTCTGCTTTTCATAACAGAAGCTTCCCTTTTAAATATGGAGATTCAGCGTTCAGGCACTTTGTCCTTTCGCCTTTGCTGCCGTTTTTGTCTGTGCTTATCACTTGTGATCCATAACAGCCAGCTTAAGGCTGCTGCAAACAGAAGCAAAAGAATGATAACAATCACAGAATGCTGAAACAGAAATGCAAACAAAGCTTTCATCTCATTCCTCTCTTACTGATCGATCCTGCGAACCTCATATCCCTCGGCTCTCATGTAATCGATCAGATCCCCAAGCATCGCCCGGTTTGTCGAACTCAAGGCGTGAAACAGGTAGACACAGCCGTCATGCAGACCAACCTTCGCCTTATTTAACGCTTCATTAACGGCCATCTGATTATTCGGGTTCCAGTCCATGTACGCATAACTCCACAGCGTGACATGATAGCCCATTTTCTGTGCCAGGTACAGATCACGTTCCGAAATGCCGCCTTCCGGAGGACGGTAATAGCTTAACGGATAGGCATAGCCGAGAGCCTTGTCAATGCGGTTTTGCTGCGTGTTCAGCTGGAAGATAAAATCCTCGTCGCTCAAGGTAGGCATCTGGGGATGCGTATAGGTGTGACTGCCGAGCAGATGTCCCTCTTCCACAATGCGGCGCAGCGAGGCTGCACAATCCTGTTTAATCGACTCGCCTTCACGGTTCAGATTGTTCATGATATAATCGCCCGGAATCATAAAAATGGCTTTTACATTCTTTGCCTTCAGTGTATCCAGGATTTCATTGACATCTGAGGCCGAAGTGGTTCCGCCGCAGTCAAACGTCAGATAACAAACCTTTTGATCCTCGTTCTTGTGGTAAATGGCGCCGTAATCCTTCAGCATCTTGATCAGATCTGCTGCACGGTCCCATTCACATTTGACCGTTCCCGTAGAAAGATCGCGGACAAATTTCCCACCGTACCAGCCGCCTTCGGAAAGAGTTTCACGGCCAACCGTGTCCGGTACCGGAAGCAGTTCTGAAGCCGCCTTTGTGGGTGTAAATGCACCTTCCTGCTGCGTGGGCTGCGTTGTCTGCGTGGGTTTAGTGGGTTCCGCCTGCTGCTCCGTGCTTTCTGCCGTCTCTTCTTCACTGGTGCTCTCTGCAGGGCTTGTCTCCTCGGTGCTGTTCATCTCTTCCGATTCAACGATCCCCGGCAGCTCTCCCGCTGTCTGTGAAGGCTGCTGCGTTTCTTTCTTCTTCGCGTCTTCGTGCTGATCAAGGATATATCTAACCGTCAGACCGAGCGCAATGCCGAGCGCAAGAATCAGAGGAATCAGCAACAGAAGCCACAAGCCGCCGTGACTTTTTCTCCTTGTTTTCCTTCTGCTCTGATTGGATGTATGAAACCGTTTATTATTGTCTGCCATAACAGCCTCTTTCTGGAATAGATACTTATATTATAGTGTTGCGTCTTGTAAAATGCAATGAAGCAATCACGCTTTTTCTTCAACAATATTCGTCAGCCAGACGCCCTTCTTAACAAAGTACGTTCCCATGGCAACCTTGATAACCTGCAGCGCCTGTATGATCACATAGAACGGAACGATCGGGATATCGGTAAAACGGCTGATGAAGTAAGCGGCAGGCAGCTGGAAAATCCATACATAGCCACAGTCGGTCAGCATCGTGATCAAAGTCTTGCCGCCTGCCCTGACAATAAAGTATGTCGCATTGCAGTAGGCAAGCATTGGCATGACCGCTCCGAAGACGATGATGATTGCACTTGCCAGATGCCTGACTTCTTCCGTCGTGTTGTAGATCTGCGGGATGATGCCGGACAGAAGAATAAAGGCAGCGCCGACAATGATGCCGATAATTGAAGAAAGAACACACAGCTTTTTGGCATCGCTTTTTGCCTTGTCCAGTTCACCGGCTCCCAGTTCCTGTCCGATAATGATCCCGATGGCCGACCCGCAGGAGGTAAAGGCCACACAGAACAGATCATAGAACGTATAGACAATGTTCTGCGCGGAAACAACGTTCAGTCCTCTAAGTGAATAGCACTGATCGACAAGTACCAGACCGCCTGACCAAAGCGTCTCATTTAACATCAGGGGCAAGCCCTTCAGCATGATTTTTCCCATCAGGGAAGCCGGAACGCGGAAGTTTCTGAATACGCCCTGGAAAAAAACAGCCTTCTTCGGATTGGACATGCACCAGATCAGATTGATGGCCAGCTCTACAACACGGCTCACAACCGTGGCGATCGCAGCACCGGCAACACCCAGTCTTGGAGCTCCGAAATTGCCGAATATCAGGATGTAATTCAGGCAGAGATTGACAAGAACAGCAACAATCCCCGCAAGCATAGGCGGCGTCGCATGATTGGTTTCTCGCAGTGTTGAGGCAAAGCTCTGGCAAAGTGCCATCGGAATCATTTCGATGATGACCAGGTTCAGATACTGCTTCGCATAGGCAAAAGTCGCCTCAGCCGCGCCTTCCTGCGCTTCACCCTTCAGATACATGCTGATGAGTGCGTCCTGTTTCCAGATCAGCAGAGCGGTAAAAAGCACGGCGAGCAGGATGGTCAGCATGATTTTAAAGCGGAATGTATTGCGTACGCCTTCTGTATTCCCGCTGCCATGGAACTGTGCGCCGAAGATACCGGCTCCGCTGACCGCTCCGAACATACACAGCATATAGACAAAGACGAACTGGTTCGCTACAGATACGCCTGTCATCTCGGCGGTTCCGAGTCTTCCGACCATGATATTGTCAAGCATATTGACAAAACTGGTAAAGGCTCCCTGGATCATGATCGGGATCATTACCGTGAAGACATGTCTGTAAAATTCTCTGGTTCCAAAGTAATCGCTTTTTTTCACTTTTACACCTTTACAGAAGCTTCCGGATTCCGGGCGCTCTGCATCTTCTTTATTATGATGTCACGAATCGCCCCTGCTAAATACAGAGAGCCGAACACACAAATACAATCTTCTTCGTGAGCTGCTGCCAATGCCATCTGCACGGCTTCCGTTTCCGATGCAGCAGCCTCAGCCATGATATCGGAAGAATCACGGATGTACGCCGCAAGACAATCTGCATGAAGGGCTTTGGGATCGCTTGTTTCAACCGTAATGCAGCTTTTTGCAAGCGGCAGAATATCTTCGAGCATGGACTTCCAAGGCCTGTCTTTTAATAACGTCAGGATAAAGATAAACTTTTTCTCAGGAAATGCGGTCTGCAGGCCCTTACATAACGCGGGAACTGCACCGGCATTGTGCGCGCCGTCAATTAAAAACCAGGGCTTTTGTCCGAGAATTTCAAAGCGGCCTGGCCAGCTGATCTGTGACAGTGCTTTTCGCAGGGATTCTTCTGTAATATGAAACCCTCTGCTTTTTAACAAGTCGGCGGCATCCAGGACGGTAAGGATATTCTGCATTTGGTAGAGACCGGGGCAGGAAACTCTTATATTGTTCCGCTCTTTGTACTGCAGCGTCTGACTCTTCAGATCATACGAAATAAGCCTGGCACTTTCAGGCTCCGTAATCACCAAAGGAATTCCCGCCTTCTCTGCTGCTTTCCTGACGGCGCTTTCCGCCTCCGGAGACTGATGCTGCAGCACGGCTGCTGCGCCCGGCTTAAAGATTCCGCTTTTTTCTTCGGCTATTGCAGAAACGGTACTGCCGAGCACCTCTGTATGCTCAAGGGAGATCGCGCCGATCACACACAGCTCCGTGTGCTTCACGACATTGGTGCAATCGTGCCTGCCTCCTCTGCCCACTTCCAAAACAACGATATCACAGTTCTGACTGGCAAAATAGAGAAAAGCCATTGCCGTCATCTTGTAAAAGAGGCCGAAAGAGCGCTCCATCTTTTCTGCCGCATTTTTGACAGCCTGCGCATAATCCGCAAATTTTTCATCGGAGATCATTTCTCCGTTCACACAGCAGCGTTCATTGTAAACAGACAAATGCGGTGAAGTATAAAGACCGGTTTTGTAACCCGATGCCGTTAAGATTCCTGCCAGCATGGCACAGATGCTGCCCTTGCCGTTACTGCCCGTGACATGAATAAAACGCAGCGTTTCCTGCGGATCACCAAGAATCTCCAGCAGTGCAGAAAAATCCTGCAGACTCGCTTTCTGCCGCTTCCTATCAGGCGTTTCCAGCCATCTTACGGCTTCATCATAGGTCATCGCACTCTCCTGTAAAAATATCCGGTCAGTTTCCGAAAGGCAGGACTGATTTCAGGTAGTCCAGATTGCTCTGCTGCACTGCCTGAACAACGCTCATACTGTTGATATACACACTGCGGTATGAACTGTCACAGGGGATTCGGCCGGATTCTAACGACGCAGAGCCAAGGTAGGGCAGAACACTTGCCGCATAGCTCAAAATGTCGGAATTGCTGAGATCCGTTGCGGACATGGCTATCACGGTGTTCAGGATCTCATTCAATTCCCTGATCCCTGCCGATTTCACCTTTCCGAAGAGAGCCGTCAGTACATTCCGCTGTCTTGCCGTACGATGAAAATCATCATCGATCTTCCTGATGCGGCAATAGGCCAGAGCTGTGTTGCCGTCCAAATGGCAGCTCCCCTCATGCAGAGAAGAAGGGCTCGTTGTGGTATTACCGGTGAAATCGATCACATTTTCTTTCAGATGCTCTGCTTCCTTAGCCGTAAGGGTAATATCCACCCCGCCAAGGATATCAATGATTTTGGCAAACTGTTTGAAGTCAACAACGACACTGCCGTCAATATGCAGGCCGAAATTGTTCTCCAGGCAGTCATAGAGAAATTGCAGACCGCCGATTTCATAAGCATGGTTTAATCGGCTGTCTTCATAGCCCTCATGAATCGGCAGATAAAGATCCCGCATAAAGGAAATCATCGCGATCTCATGCGATTTTGGATTGACACTGATCAGAATCATCGTATCTGTCCTGGTCTGATCGCCTGCCTTCCTTGCATCGATCCCCAGCAGCATAACATTAATCAGGTCCTTATCTTCGAGAGGTTCCGCTTTTTTCCACTCAAACTGGCCGACAACATTGTAATCCGGATTTGCATTCACTTCACTGCCGGACACGACTTTAGTCTCACCGTTTATTTCCACGACATAGGTTTCATTCGGGTCGACCGTAACTTCGCGTACGGCTGCATTCGTGGACGTATCCGCACTTTCGGAGGCAGCGGACTCCGTTTCTCTGTTGATAAGCTCCTGGGCTTCGGAAGGAGAAAGCGTTGATTGTCTGCGGGGATCTATTCTTGGAATGAGGTCCACATAATGACGAATCAGATAAACACCCCCTCCGCCGATCAGGAGGAAAACGAATAAAATGATCAACACCGTTTTCCCGGCACCGTGTCTGCGTTTCTTACGGCTTCCGGGATTTTCTTCAAAATATTGATCCTGTTCTTTTTTTGACATAAAACTCCCTGCGCAAAATGCGCTTTTTCTGGCATGTTTTATTCATTGAAAAAGCCCGCAGAGCTGCATGCTTCCGCGGGCTCATCAGGCAGCTCGCCTTAATACGGCAGATAGGATCGCAGAGCGCTGATATTTCTGCTCTGAATGCTTTGCAGCACATCCATTCCCCGGATATTGACCGCACGGTAGGCGCCGTCTGCAGGAAGTCTGTAACTGTTCAGGCTGTAGGCTCCCATTGAAGCAATCACTTGTCCTGCGTAGCCCATAATAGTCCCATTGCTCATATCGGTCGCGCAATAAGGAAGGACCGTATTCAGAACAGCGTTCATGTTGCCTTTAAACTTATTGAATAAGGTAGTCAGCATTTTGCGCTGTCTTGCGGTACGGTAAAAATCGTTGTCGATCTTGCGGATGCGGCAGTAGGCAAGTGCCGCATTGCCGTCAAGATGGCAGTATCCCTCGTGGATGGTCGAAGGATCCGTTGTTTTGCCGGAATACGTTTTCAGATAGGACTGCATCGCGTTTGCTTCCGCTGCCGAAAGTGCCATATCCACGCCGCCGATAGCATCAACCGCTTTGGAGAAGCCCGTAAAATCAAGCCGTACGCCGCCATCGATGTGCAGACCGAAATTATTCTTCAGGCACTGATAAAGCAGCGGGAATCCGCCTGCTTCATACGCATGATTGATGCGGCTGGAGTATCCGCCCTGAATCGGCAGATACATATCCCGCATGAAAGAGATCAGCGAGATTTTATGAGAACTGGTATTTATACTGAGCAAAATGATCACGTCCGAGCGGGAATTGCCGCTACCGCGGGAGTCATCTCCCACTAATACGATGTTGATCAGACCCTCATCATTGAGACTGGCTGCTGTTCCCCATTCATAGGATACCGGAGGAACATACTGCGTGGTCGCAGGAGGTGCCGTAGGCAGAGAAGCCGCATTTGTCGTCCCCTCAATCGCAATCACATCGGATTCATCAGGGTCGATCGCAATATATCGTTCAGTCTCTTCCTCTGCAAGTGTCTGAACCGTAGCTTCTGTAGTGACTCCTTCCGTTGCAGCACTTGTGGCTTCTGTTTCCTGCTCTGTATCTTTCTCCAGAGAGGAGGCAGCCTCTTCAGTCGTGTCGATCCCGATCAAGGACATAAACTCTTCAGGGGACAGGGTGGTCTGTGTCTCATTATTGATCTTTTCCATTCTGTTCAAATAATGATTGATGACCGCTATGCCGCCGCCCACAACAACGATTACTACTGCCAGGACAATCACTAGCACCTTCCGCGTAATCGGTTTTCTCTCACGCTTTCTGCTTTCGTGCTCGTGTTCATCCTGGGGCATCTTGTTTTCTTCCGTCATAAAATGGTTTCCTTTGCGCTATGCTTTACTATCTGAAAGTACTGGATGGTTAATAAGGCAGCCATGATCTGATGGCTTCGATGTTGGCTTCCTGATCCGACTGGATAACAGCTGCGCCGTTAATTGTCACATTACGCCATGATCCGTTGATCGGTACAGAGTAACTGCTGATCTGGATCGAACTGAAAGAAGGAAGTACCTGCACCGCAATGCTCATGATTTGTGAATTCGTCATATCAGTGGTCACTTGCGGCAGCAGCTCATCAAGAAGTCGTTTCAGCGTGTTCATATCTGAAGACTTAACTTTGCTGAACAGAGTATTCAGCACCATTCTCTGACGTTCCGTCCGTTTAAAATCGCTGTCGAGCTTACGCATCCGGCAGTATGCCAAGGTCTGCATTCCGTTCAGATGAACCCGTCCTGCCTGGATTCCTCTTAAGTATTCCGGTTCATAAACCGTGGCAGCACTGAGTCTTTTGCCAAGCAAAACCGGGTTGTAGAGTGTTTTTGCCTTAGCCTCCGCTTGTTCATCGGCCGGCATGATCAAGGTCTCTGCCATAGCGTCTTCTGCGGCATACTCCAAGGATTTTTCCGGAATCGCGGTCAGGCTTTCAAGGGATCTGGCCGCATCCGTCTCTGACGAATCAACTGTCGGATCTACGGGTTCGATCTCTTGAGATTCCGAAGTTGTTGTCGGCTCTTCCGTAGTCGGTTCCTCCGTGCTGGGATCGATCAGGCTTGACTCTTCCGTGGAAGGTTCCGTTTCGGTAGGAAGCGGATCTGTATAGGAATCAATAAAACTGTATCCGCAGATTGTGCAGCTGTGTTTTGTATAGCCGCCTGCTTCTGTTGTCGGCAGAACGACTTCATCCACAAGGATATGGCTGGCACGTTCTTCGACTTCTTCACCGCAGCTGCATTTTAAGAAGCGGTAATGGTCTCTTTCATCAAACTGCCATTCAGCCGGAACAATATTGAAATTATGTTCATGTGCTGTGGTCGGCTCTTCCGTCGTCGGTTCCTCAGTGGTCTGTTCCGGTTCCCGGTATGTCAGATAAAGTGTTGTATTCAGGTCATACTTCGTCCCGGCCTTAACCGTTCTTGTACCTGCCGCATCCGTTGTGATCTTTCTGACGATCGCCACACTCTTATCTGCCGGAGCCTTGCTCTTATTGGCGGTTGCATAAGCAATTTTAAAGCCTGCCGCTTTCAGTGCTGTCTCAGCATCCTTAACCGATGTGTTCGACGCAATCATCGGCATCGTGGCGGTATTGTCCTTATAAGACAGATAGATCCGGGTATTGATTTCCAGTTTATCGCCGGCCTTGACCTGGTTCTTTCCATTTCTGTCAAGATAAATACCGGTCAGAGTTGCTTTGGATTTATCGGAAGGCGCTACCCCGCCGCAGCTGTCTGCCCAGGAGATCCTGAGCCCTGCAGCCTTGAGTAAAGCTTCTGCCTCTTTGATCGTGATATCCTTGGCCATCTTCGGAACGCAGGCTTTATTCTCCATGTAGGCAATATAGACAGCTGTGCCCTTTTTGTATTTTGTTCCGGCAGCAGGGATATTCTCGCCTTCCGCATCAAGACTGACCTGCGTAATCAGTGCCGCTTTTCCATCTTCCGGAGCCACGCCGCCCACGATATCGGCATAATTCGTCTTGAAGCCGAGATCCTTTAAAAGGGAAATCGCGCTCGATACACTGATATCCTCCGCCAGTTTCGGGAAAACCGCTCTCGTTTCCGTGTAGGAAATATATATGGTCTGCTGAAGGTTATAATAACGGCCGGCTTTTGCCGCTGTAGTGCAGGAAGCATCCGACCACAGCGATTTCACCTTGGCACCAGCCAGGTCATCCGGTGCAGCACCGCCGTTCATATCGGAGAAAGCATAGTTGAGATTCGCTTTCTTGAGCGCATCGATGGCATCCTTCACACTGGTGCCTTCCTTGATGGTCGGCATCTGCGCTTCCACGATCTGGCCCCAGTAACGCATATCGGGGATCGACTGCTCGATCGTATAGCGAAGCCATTTAGCCTCGGTCTCATTCAGCGTTACATCCAGGCCGCCAAGAATGTCAACCAGGGTCATAAACTGACCGAAATTGACACAAATCCCGCCATCAATGTGAATACCGTAATTTTCCTCGAAGACTTTGTACATGAACGGGAATCCGCCGATTTTATAGGCTGTATTCAGACGGCCCATACCGTATCCGTCACCGATCGGTACATAAAGGTCTCTCATGAAGGAAATCATGGATACCTTGTGTGTGCTTGGATTGATACTGACCAGGATCATGGAATCGGAACGTTCTCTTACATCCGTAATACGCGTATCCTGTCCGACAAGCATGATATTGATCAGCTTTTCGTCATTCAGATCAGCAGCCCTCATCCAGGAATAAGACACCGGATGATCGAACAGAATCGGTTCATCATCAGCGGAAAGCGTTGCCCGGTAAGCATCCGCCTGGAACGGTGCCCGAATCAAGCGTTCCTCTGTTGGCGCCTCCGTGGATTCTTCTGTCTGAGCAGACTCCGACTCAGGATTCGTTATATCCGGTGCGGTTGTCGTCTTATCATTCTCCTTACTGTTCACAGAAGCCCAGTATTCCGATTCCAGGCGTTCAATTTCAGAGGGAGAAAGAACTGTGTCCGTTGCGGGGTCAGGCCGGTTCAGCTTGTCCAGAACCTTGTTGATGATAAAGATTCCGCCTCCGACCAGTAATACAAGAACAGATAAGATAACCGCAACAGCGATTTTCGTCTTTTTTCCCCTCTTTTTCGGAGTCCCAGAATGATTGGCATCCGTTTCAGCTGTCTGCATATCTTCAGAGATCCGCACATCTTCGGTGGCTTGTTCCGCACTGCGGATAAGCTCATCTTTTTTGTGCTTGTCTTTCTTCATCAGATCTCCTCCTTCGCTTGTTTTCTCTTTCTACAATACAATTCAAGCGGACCAACTGTCTTCAGTGGTTTTAGGTTTAACAGTTTTTTCACATTTTTCCATGGCTGCAGGCGAAAAAAGCCTGCCGGCCATAGATTTATGAATTATAGCACAGGAGGCAGTAAAGAGCAAGCTTTTCACTCTTTTTTCATAAGTAGGAACTGTTTTTCATAAGCAGAGTAAATACTTTGACGAGGACGATTCTATATGATATAACAGACGCAGAGCGTCAGTTATCATCTGCTGTCGCCATATGAAGAGAGGAATAATCAATGAAACTAGGAATCGTAGGCCTGCCGAATGTCGGCAAAAGTACGTTATTCAATTCGCTGACCAAAGCCGGCGCCGAAGCAGCCAATTACCCCTTTTGCACGATCGATCCCAATATCGGTGTTGTCTCTGTTCCGGATCCGCGCTTAAAACTGCTCGGCGATTTCTACCAGAGTAAAAAAATCACACCTGCCGTTATCGAATTTGTAGATATAGCCGGTCTTGTCAAGGGGGCTAGCAAAGGAGAAGGTCTGGGCAACCAATTTCTTGCCGCGATCCGTGAAGTGGATGCCATCGTACATGTCGTGCGCTGTTTTGAGGACGGTAATGTGATTCACGTCGACGGAAGCATCGATCCCGTGCGGGATATTGAAACCATCGAACTGGAACTGGTTCTGGCCGACCTTGAAGTACTGGAACGCCGCATTGCCAAAACATCCCGCAGCGCCATGAACGACAAGGAAGCCAAGAAGGAATTGGAGATCCTGAAAAAACTGCAGCCGCTTCTGAACGAAGGCAGGCAAGCCAAGGAATATTCCCCCGAGGATGATGACGAAGCCGCCTTCATCGACTCCCTCGGTCTTCTCAGCGCAAAGCCGGTGATCTACGCTGCCAACGTTTCGGAAGACGATCTTGCCGACGACGGCGCTTCCAATCCGAATGTTGCCCGCGTGCGCGAATATGCCGCCGCGGAAGGCAGCGAAGTCTTCGTGATCAGTGCGAAACTTGAAGAGGAAATGAGCGAGCTTGACGATGAGGACCGGGAAATGTTCCTTGAGGATCTCGGTCTGTCCGAGGGCGGCCTCGAAAAGCTGATCGCGGCAAGCTACCGTCTGCTCGGCCTGATGAGCTTCCTGACCGCAGGGGAGAAAGAAACACGGGCCTGGACCATCCGCATGGGAACAAAGGCGCCGCAGGCCGCCGGAAAGATCCATTCCGATTTCGAGCGCGGCTTTATCCGGGCGGAGGTCGTGAACTATCAGGATCTCCTGAACGCGGGATCCTACAGCGCCGCCAAAGAGAAAGGGCTCGTGCGCGTCGAAGGCAAGGAATATGTGATGCAGGACGGCGACGTCGTCCTCTTCCGCTTCAACGTTTAACGAATCACAAAAAAAGCTTGCAAGCCGCATAAAAATGTGTAAAATAGACTTGCGATCAGTCGCAGTATAACTTACAGGAGGATAAACATGGACGAGAACAAAGTTTTTGATGAAGAAATCGATGAAGGAGAAGATGTTATACTGACTCTGGAGATGGAAGACGGCACGACCGAGGATTGCATCGTCCTCTCTATCTTCCCTATGGATGACCAGCAGTATATTGCTCTTCTGCCTGCTGCACAGGCCGATGACGAAGACGGGGATGTCTATCTCTACGGTTATACCGAAGATGAAGACGGCAACCCGATCCTCCGCGATATCGAAGACGACGATGAATTCGAAGCTGTCTGCGATCGTTTTGACGAAGTGTGCGACGAAGAAGATTTCGAAGAGCTTTAATTATCTGATTTATCAGTAAAAGCCCCGGCAGCCTATTCTGCCGGGGCTTTAATTATAATTCGCGGAGAAAGCGTGAGGGTTCGCAGATGCCTGCCCTGTTTTTTCTGACCCAACCGATCCACAGATATTGCCTGGCCCGTGTTATCGCCACGTAGAATAATCTTCTTTCTTCTTCCAGCGCTTCTTTGGAAAGAGAACGTTTATGCGGAATATTCCCTTCATTCACATCCGGCAGAAATACGGCATCAAACTCCAGTCCTTTGGCCCCATGCATCGTACGCAAGACGAGCGCATCTTTTTCCGGTGCCGCGTCTCGACTCTTCCGGGGCCCTTTTTCCTGCTCTTCCCTCTTCTCCTTTTCCACCTTTTCTATATAAGATCTCCACTCGCTGTAGCTCGAAAACCCAGCACTCTCCTCCTGAAGAATATCCAGTGTTTCAAGCGTCTCTTCGTAAATCTCCCGGGAATCTGACAGTGCTTTTATCCATGCATCGTACCCGATCTCTTGCCTGATAAACGTAAGCGCAGCAAAAGGTCTCAGCTTTCGCAGACAGGCAAGCTGATACAGAAAACGTTCCGCCGCATCAAACTGAAACGGATGCCCGGAAAGCGCAGACAGAAACTGCCTGATATCCACTGGATCGCTTGCTGCGGCTGCTCTGGAAAGATAACGAAGAGGCCTGTTCATCACCTGCAGAAAATAGTTCCGCTTCAAATTTCCGGAAGCGAGTTCAAAGTAGGCAAACATATCTCTTGCCGCCTGCCGCTTATACAGACCTTCTCCGGAGTCGGGAGACCAGCAGGGGATTTTAGAACGCTTCAGCAATGAACGATAAGCCTGCAGGGCAAAACCCGTTCTGCAGAGAAGCGCCATGCGTCCATAAGGAATCCCCTTTCGGTGCAAGGCCTGAACAGCCTTCAACAATCCCTCCCTTTCCGCAGCACCGTCCGCAAAGCGCTGAACCTCCGGCCTTTTTCCTTTGTTCCCGCAACTGACCAACTGTTTCGGAAAGCGTACAGTATTGTTAGAGATCAGCCGTTCTGCTGCCTTCAGGATCTCCGGGCTGCAGCGGTAGCAGCCAAAAAGTTCATACCGGACAGCCTCCGGGTAATCAGTCACAAACTGCTGCATGATCCTAGGCGCCGCGCCGCGGAAACGGTATATGGACTGATCATCGTCGCCCACCACGAACAGATTCCTTCCCGGTTCGGCTAACAGTTTTACAATCTCATACTGGCTCCGGTTGATGTCCTGAAATTCATCCACCAGGATATAAGGGTATTTTTCCCGCCAAAAACGAAGAACATGCGGTTTTTCCAGAAGGAGTCTGCGCGTTCTGAGGAGCATATCCTCATAGTCCACCTTGCCGCTGCTTTTCAGCTGCGCTTCGTATTCCTGAAACAAGCGTATAAAAAGCGTTGTTTCACAGCATTTGGCCTGGTAGGTCGTTAACGGCAGACCGGCCGACTTAACACGCGCGATCTCTCCGGACAATTCGGCCAGCCGTTCATCTCCCTGCAGCATTTCCTGTTTCTCTGCGCGCAGCAAAGCCCTTAACCACTTGTATTTTTCGTCCTGCCCCAGAACACTTCCTATAGATAGGCCTACTGCATTTCGCAGGATCCTGTAAAAGGCTGCATGAAACGTAGCAAAATAAACCGGCGCATCCGACATATCCGGAAAGGCCCTGAAGCGGGCTCTCATCTCCTCTGCGGCTGCTCTGGTAAAGGTGATCACCATGATTTTTTCAGGCGAAATACGCAGTGTCCTGATCATATGACAGGTTCGCTGCGTGAGCACTGCTGTTTTACCCGAACCGGGGCCTGCCACAACAATGGCCGGCCCCTCTTTATGCAGGATCGCTTCCTGCTGTCTGGGATTATATTTCATTCATTAAGAAAGCTTATCAATTCCTTTACGGATGCGCGCTAAGGACTCCTCCTTGCCGAGGATCTCCATGATCTCATAAGCACCGCCCGGAGTAGAGGCAAGGCCGGATACTGCAATACGCAGCGGCCAAAGGATCTTGCCGGTCTTTTCTCCGGAACGCTCGATAGCTCCGCTGATGCAGGCTCTCAGTCCCTCCAGAGACCAGTCATCCAGACCTTCCAGCAGCGGCAGATATGCCTTAAGAACATTCAGTGAAATCTCACTGTCCGTCTTCATTTTCTTATGGGTATAGATCGACACATCATAATCCGGAAGACTCTCAAAGAAACCGATCGCCGCAGGGATATCCAGGAAGACTTCAATGCGGCTCTTCATCAGATCCGCAATCTTCTTCAGGTCAAGAGGCTTTGAAACGACCTTCTTCACCTCGGGGATCGCCCGCTCGTAATACTTCTCCGGGTCCATATTCTTTATATATTCGCTGTTCATCCAGCGAAGCTTTGCCATATCAAAGACAGCCGGAGATTTGTTGATCTTATGATAGTCAAATTTCTTCACGAGTTCTTCCAGGGAGAAGATCTCCTGGTTGTCCTCCGGGCTCCAGCCAAGCAGGGCAACGTAATTGACTACGGCCTCATCGACAAAGCCAAGCTCGATCAGATCTTCATAAGAAGAATGACCGCTTCTCTTTGAAAGCTTATGATGCTCTTCATCCGTAATCAGGGGACAATGAACATACTCCGGCTCCTCCCAGCCGAAGGCCTGGTACAGACGCGTGTACTTCGGGGCCGAAGAAAGATACTCGTTGCCGCGCACCACATGAGTAATACCCATCAGGTGGTCATCCACTACATTGGCAAAATTATAGGTCGGGAAGCCGTCGGACTTAATGAGGATCATGTCATCCAGCTCTGCATTCGGGACCGTAATATCGCCGTAAAGTGTGTCGGTAAACGTTGTCGTGCCTTCATTGGGGGTATTCTGACGGATCACGAAGGGTTTCCCGGCTGCAAGGTTCGCCTCAATCTCCTCTTTGGGCAGGTGCAGGCAGTGCTTATCGTAAACCACGATCTCCTTGCCATCGATCACCTGCTTCAAGGATTCCAGTCTCTCCTTGTCACAGAAGCAATAATATGCCTCTCCCTTTTCAACCAGGATTTTTGCATATTTCATATAGATGCCGGCTTTCACACGCTCACTCTGCACATAAGGGCCCACGCCGCCATCCTTGTCCGGACCTTCATCATGGATCAGTCCGGCCCTTTCCAGGGTGCGGTAAATGATCTCAACGGCGCCTTCTACCTGGCGCTCCTGATCCGTGTCTTCAATGCGCAGCAAATAATCGCCGCCTTCATGCTTGGCGATCAGATAAGCGTATAAAGCCGTCCTTAAGTTCCCTACATGCATGCGCCCCGTAGGACTCGGGGCATATCTGGTACGAATGCGTGTCATAATGCATCTCCATATGTGAATTTTGATCAATATTGTAGTCTCTTGCGTTTTATTCTGCAAGTCTTTTTTCTAAAAGAGTGATTGCCAGCCACTCACCTGCAGCATTTTCCGCTTCTCAGAATCAGGCCTTTTTCATCAGGACAGGCCTGAAAGCTCCCGTATGACAACGGATGCAGCGATCAGACCGGCGGCGCCAGGCACAAATGCCGTTGATCCCGGCACATCTTTTCTTCGCTTTGCCCCTTCCGATTCCTGCTCTTCCTTTTGCCGTGCATCAGGATCCGAGGCGCCCTCTTCGGAAATCTTCTCCGCCGGCTTTACCGGCTTAATCGGTTTTTCCGTTGAATAAACGACTTTAAGCTTTTCTATGCCGCGCTTCCTGCATTCTCTGCGCATCACTTTAGCCAAAGGGCAGGCCTCTGTTTCGTACAGGTCTGCCACCGTCAGTTTTGTGGGATCAAGCTTATTCCCTGTCCCCATGACGGAAAGCAAAGGGGTTCCTGCCTCTTTCGCCTTTTCCGCTATCGTGAGCTTGCCGGTAACCGTATCAATGGCATCGATAATATAATCATAGTCCGAAAAATTCAGTTGATCCGCTGTATCCGGCAAATAAAACAGGGGATAAATGCGCACGGAACAGTTCGGGGCGATATCCGCAATACGGTCCTTCGCCGCTTCCGCCTTCCCGACCCCAAGTGTCGAATGCAGAGCCAGGATCTGCCGGTTCAGATTCGACAAAGCGATGGCATCCGGATCAATCAGATCAAGTGCGCCGATCCCGGATCTTGCCAGGGCTTCCGCGGCGTAGCCGCCGACTCCGCCAAGGCCAAACACGGCAACGCGGCACGCTGACAGACGCTTCATTCTCTCCTGCCCAAGCAGCATTTCTGTGCGCATAAACTGTTGATCCGTCATCTTGTTATTCCTCGTAGAATTCGAAGGCATGGCCGTACAGACGAACCGTGTCGCCTTCTTTCAGGCCTTTTGCCTTAAGGGCATCCATAATCCCGCGGTCAGTCATGAATTTCTGGAAATAGATAAAGCCGCGTTCTGACTGCAGGTTGGTATAACCGAGCATCTTTTCGATCAACGGTCCTTCCACCTTATATTCCTGCGTCTTTTCGTCATATTCGACCGTATACGGCAGATCATCCGGTACGGCATCCAGCCAGTCAAAGGTTTTTGCAAAGACCAACGGCTTTTTCCCGATCGTTTTCAGCCTGGCTGCAACAGCATAAAGCAGAGCATCCACGCCCTGGCGCGTCGCCGCCGAAATCGGAAAAACGGGAACATCGTGAGCAGCCGCCCAGGCCTTAACGCGTTCAAGATTATCACTGTCCGGATCCATTACATCGATCTTATTGGCCGCCAGAATCTGCGGCAGTGCCGCAAGGTCTTCATTATATTTCTTTAATTCATCATTGATCTTCTCGATATCATCCACCGGGTCACGGCCTTCAAAACCGGAGACATCCACCAGATGGACCAGCAATCTTGTTCTTTCAATATGCTTCAGGAAATCATGGCCAAGTCCAACGCCTTCCGCTGCGCCTTCTAT
The DNA here is from genome assembly GCA_002449955.1 of Lachnospiraceae bacterium UBA6987. Classification (GTDB taxonomy): domain Bacteria; phylum Bacillota; class Clostridia; order Lachnospirales; family Lachnospiraceae; genus UBA6987. The sequence goes on along the minus strand of DJYD01000053.1, from coordinate 12,272 downwards.
CAGCCCCGGGATGTCCGCCATCACAAAGCCGCCGCCCTCAGGCAGATCGACCACACCGAGATTCGGCGTCAGTGTCGTGAAAGGATAATCGGCAATTTTCGGTCTTGCATTGGTCACGGCAGAAAGCAAAGTCGATTTGCCCACGGAAGGATAGCCAAGAAGGCCTACGTCGGCAATGCATTTCAGCTCCAGGGTCACATAGCGTTCAATGCTCGCGCCGCCGGGTTTTGCGTACAGAGGAGCCTGCATCGTCGGCGTCGCATAATTCATATTCCCGCTGCCGCCTTTTCCGCCTTTGATCACGATCTCCCGGAGGTTCCCTCCGCTCATGTCCGTTATGACTTTTCCGGTCTCAAAATCCTTGATCAGTGTGCCTTCGGGCACGCGAATCACCAGATCCTTGCCGTCTTTCCCGGAACGTCTCTTTCCTCCGCCTTCCTGACCGTCTTCCGCACAGAATCTGCGTACATGACGAAAATCAGAAAGCGTATTCAAGCCGGTATCCACTTCAAAAATGATGTCGCCGCCGCGGCCGCCGTTGCCGCCGTCAGGCCCCCCTGCAGGGACATACTTTTCCCGGCGAAAACTCACGTGTCCGTCTCCGCCCTTGCCGGATTTTATGAAGATCTTTGCATAATCAGCAAACATAAAAACTCCTTTATAGCAAGAAAGCCGGCGCTTAATGCGCCGGCCTTCTCAGATCAGATTATTCCGCGGTATCCGCAGTCACTTCCGTGACACGAGGATATACAGAAACCTGCTTGCGGTCCTTGCCAAGTCTTTCGAAACGAACCACACCGTCTACCAGAGCAAACAGGGTGTCGTCACCGCCACGGCCAACATTTTCGCCGGGGTGGATCTTGGTGCCGCGCTGACGGTAAAGAATGTTGCCGGCCAGAACGAACTGTCCGTCTGCACGCTTTGCGCCCAAGCGCTTCGCTTCTGAATCTCTTCCGTTTTTGGTAGAGCCTACGCCTTTTTTATGAGCCATGATGTTTCCTCCTGTACTTTCTGGATGTTAACGGACGATCGCGTCCACCTTGAATTCGGTGAACAGCTGACGGTGACCCTGCTTTTTGTGATAGCCGGATTTCGCCTTGTACTTATAGACGATGACCTTGCGGCCTTTGCCCTGCTTCGTGCAGGTCGCCTTCACACTGGCACCTTCCACCGTCGGATTACCGACCACCAGATCGCCGTCGCTTAACGCGAGAACCTGATCAAACACGTAGGAATCGCCCTCTGCCACATCGATCTTCTCGACGCGGACCAGGTCGCCTTCCTGTACCTTGTACTGCTTTCCACCATTGGCAATAATTGCGTACATAGAGTCCCTCCTAATTCTAATCTCGCCGGTTTCGGTGGCCTTTCGGCGCTTCTAACCCCGCCGTGCGGTATGCGGATTACCGCAATCTTAGATAGATTACACCGCAACAAACGCTCTGTCAAGCACTTTTTACGCTTTTATGAGGCTTTTTTCACCCAGAATGCGCAGCATTTCCGCAAGGATCGCTGCTTCATTCGGATAACAGCTTTTATCAAGCCAGATTGTATCTTTCTCCCGGCGAAACCAGGTGAGCTGACGCTTGGCGTAATGGCGCGTTCCGCGCTTGACCGCCTCTCTGGCCTCTTCCATCGTGCAGCGGCCATCCAGAGCGTCAAGGACCTCTTTATAGCCGATCGCCTGCAGCGCTGTACTGCCGCGGTCAAAGCCCGTGCGCTTTAGCCTTTCTACTTCTTCAACAAGTCCCTGTTCGAACATTTCATCCACGCGCCTGTCTATCCTCTCATACAGGATCTCCCGCGGCAGCGTCAGAACAAAATAGGCAAAGTTATACGGGGAGACGGCGGCTTGCTGCTCGGCGTTCGCCTCCAGGATCGAACGGCCGGTCAGGCGTTTATATTCCAGTGCCCGGATGACACGTTTCAGATTATTCGGATGGAGGCTTTCTGCAGCCTCGGCATCTTCGCGCTGCAGCAATGAAAAGACCGCTTCCCTTCCTTCCCGCTCCGCAAGTGCCGTTAATTCTTCACGAAGCGACGGATCCGGATCGCCTTCAGCAAAATCAATCTCCTTCAGGAACGCCTGCAGATAAAAGCCGGTTCCGCCGACAAGGATCGGCAGATGCCCTCTTTCATATATTCCTTCTGCTGCTTCCCGGGCAAGACGGACAAATTCTGTCACATCAAAGCTCTCTGACGGATCCCGGATGTCCAGGAGGTGATGGGGAATGCCGCGGCGGTCCTCCGCCCTTAGCTTCGCGCTTCCGATATCCATGCCCCGGTAGACCTGCATGGAATCCGCACTGATAATCTCACCGGAGGTTTTTTCGGCCAGGGCGAGAGACAATTCGGTTTTTCCGACTGCTGTCGGACCGGTCAGGATCACCAGAGGCTTTTTCATCACACAATCCTCTTGAACTTCTTTTCAAGCTCCGTTTCACTGAAGCGGATCATAGTAGGTCTTCCATGCGGGCAGGCATAAGGATTATCTAATGTCAGCAGCTCCTTCAGAAGGGCCTCCGCCTCCGCAAAGGACAGCTTCTGGTTGCCCTTGACCGCGGCCTTGCAGCTCATCATGGCAACCTTTGCCTCAAGGGTCTGATTCGGCGTTCTGGTCTTATCTTCGCTTAATTCATCAAGCATTTCCAGGAAAATTTCCTGCTGATTCAGACCAAAAAGATTATCCGGGACGCCGCTTACGGCAATCTCCCGTCCCCCGAGCGTACCAATTTCAAAGCCAAGTCTTGCAAAGCTCTCAGCATACTGTTCATAGGTATTCTGCTGCGCCGCATTCAGAGTCAGCAGCAGGGGAGGCATCAGCTGCTGCACCGTGACCGCTTTGTCCTGCAGCGCCTTCATGGTTCTTTCAAACAGGATCTTTTCATGAACCGCATGCTGGTCAGCGATCAGGAGCCAGCCTTCGTATTCCATCAGCCAGTAGGTTTCAAATACCTGGCCGATCAGGCGGAAGTTTTCTGTCTTCTGCTCTGGTGTGACAATTCTTTGCTGGGGCATATCCTCCCGCAGCATCTGTTCCAGAAGACGTCTGTCCCTGTCAAGGCGGTAGTCACCTGCATCTTCCCGGATAAGCGGTTCCCGGCTGCCCTCAAGACGGTATGCGTCATCCGGCGCAGAGGGCTTCGCCAAGATTTCTTCCCTGTCACGGCTATCCAAGAGGGCCTGCCTTACGGCCCCTGCTGCCGCAGCGATCCCGCTGCTTTCAGAGCCACCTGAGTGCTTCAAAGAAGACGCTGCGTCAGCTGTTTCGCGGCTTTCAGCCTTCTCTTTCACTGCCGTCTCCTGCGGCAGTTCAGGGAGCTTCTGTTCTGCTGCTTCTGCCTGCAGCAGCGCCTCTCCCGCAGACGGTGAAGGCTGCGGCAACTTTTCGGACATTTCCTCTGCTTTCACTTCAGGGATCAGGTCTCTCGCGAATAGTGTCTCCCGTATCGCGCGGTAGACCACATCAAATACATTTTTTTCTTCCCGGAAGCGCACTTCCATCTTTGTCGGATGGACATTCACATCAAGAAGAGAAGCATCCATATTCAGCTGAAGCACGGCAACAGGGAACTTATGCTGCATGGTCAGCCCGTGATAAGCCTGTTCGATCGCACGCATAAGGAGCGGGCTTTTAATGAGACGCCCGTTGACAAAGGTCAGTTCCATGCTGCGGTTGCCGCGGCACAGCGTCGGCAGACCGATGTAGCCCAGGACTCGCATGCCCTTTTCTTCATAATTCACGGGTTTCATCATCTCAGCTGTTTCACGCCCGTAAAGCGTAAACAGGACGTCCTTCAGCTGATAACTGCCGCCGATGCGCAGTCTGGTACGGCCGTCCGTGATCAGCGTCATGGCCACACCGGCTCTGGAAAGGCACAGCTGCTCCATGAGGGTCGCAATATAAGAGGTTTCCGTCTGTACGGATTTCAGGAACTTTCTTCTGACCGGGGTATTGTAAAACAGATCCCGGACCATGAATTTCGTCCCCTCCGGTGCAGGTGCTGCCTCTTCACTTTGAACGATACCGCCTTCAATGATATAGCGTGTTCCGCTTTCCGCTTCCCTCGTCTTGGTGATCAGTTCGACCTTTGCCACCGAGGCAATACTCGAAAGAGCCTCACCGCGGAAGCCAAGGGAATGCAGGGCAAACAGGTCCTCTGCATCCGTTATTTTGCTCGTTGCATGTCTGGCAAAGGCTGTCGGCACCTCCTCAGCAGGGATGCCGCAGCCATTGTCGCTGACCGAGATCAGATCGATCCCGCCGCCCCGGATCTCGACTTCAATCGCTGTCGCTCCCGCGTCCAGCGCATTTTCAACCAGTTCCTTGACAACGGAAACAGGCCGTTCGATCACCTCGCCGGCTGCAATCTGGTCTATGGTCTGATCATCAAGAATATGGATTCTTGCCATTTATAATTCTACACCTTCTGACGTAAAGTCGGGTCTTGCTTCATAAGCAGCCTTTACACCGAGTATGAAGCTGTCAAGATCTCTGCTTCCCATGGTTTCGAAACAGGAATGCATGGCTAACTGTCCGATGCCGATATCCACGGTAAAGACCGGGGTCTTGGTATCGGCAATCAGGCCGAGAGTGCCGCCGCCGGCTATATCAGGCCGATTCGCGTAGCTCTGAGTTTTGACGCCTGCGCGATTGCATATTTCGGTAAATACCGCACAGGATACGCTGTCCGTGGCATACCTCGGGGAATGCTTGATCACAATGCCCCCGTTTAAAACCGGATATTCGTTCTGGTCAGCCATCTCCGGATGATTCGGATGCTTTGCATGGCCGTTGTCGCAGGACAGGAAGAAGGAATTGTCTAACAGCGCATAATGTGTGTTTTCACTCAGTCCCAGGCCTCTGCTGATCCCGGCAAGGATCCTCGGCAGGAAATCGGAGCCGGCGCCCTGTTTTGTCCCTGAGCCGATCTCTTCGTTGTCGAACACACACAGAACCGGAACACGGTCTGTGTCCTCTGCAGTCAAGAAGGCTTCCAGACAGGCAAAGACGCAGGCCAGGTCATCCAGGCGCGGGGAGGAGACATATTCGCCGGAAGGTCCCCATATCGTTCCGGGCTGATTATTGTACAGATACAGATCGGAACTGATGATGTCATCCGCCCTGCATCCGGCAGCTTCCGCGATTTCCTGATAGAATTTCCCCTTGTTCTCGGCTTCTCCGTAGACGGCGATCAGGTCCTTTGCCGGGTCATATTTGACCGAATCATTCATGGCCCGGTTCATATGGATCGCGACATTCGGAATCACAGCCATATCCTTTTTCAAATCAACGAGATGTACCGCAACGCCGTCTTTTGTACGAACCATGACGCGGCCCGCCACGCTTAAGGGTCTGTCGACCCAGCTGGCATTGATCATGCCGCCGTAGCGCTCGGCATCCAGGCGCACATACATGCCGTCAAGCTCTGCCTTGTTGCGGATCTTCAGGCAGGGGGAATCCGAATGTGCCGCCGAAATCACAAAACCCTTGGTCTGCTCCTTCGGCACCCGGAAGGCAATCACAGCAGAATTATTGCGGGTCATGAAATACTTTCCGCCGGCTTTTATCCCGTCAAGGTTCCCAAGTTCCTCATAACCTGCTTCCAGCAGCCGCTTCTTCACGTTCTCGGCAGCCAGAAAGCACACGGGGCTCTCATGGATAAAATCCAGCATTTCCTGAAGTTTGTTGTTCATGTCGTTTTCTCCTTTTTCTGTTTATTTGACAAAAAAGAATATTCTTTTATACTCTGTTTCTTATATCGTTCTGCAGTCTGTACAGTGTGGTGAGCGCCTCGATCGGCGACATGGTCTCAAGCGGCAGGTTCTTGATTTCTTCCACAACAGCATCGTCCGTTACTGCGCCGAAAAGGCTCATCTGGCCGCGGTCCACTTCGTCCGGGCGTTTTACCGTTTCTGCCTTCGAAGCCTTTCCTTCCGTCTGGGCAATCTCTTTGGCACGGGTAGAGATATCTGCATCCGAAAGTTCCTCGACAAGCTCTCTTGCGCGCCGCAGCACACTCTCCGGTACACCGGCAAGCCTTGCCACCTGGATGCCGTAGCTTCTGTCTGCCCCTCCGGGGATGATCTTCCGCAGGAAAATGATGCTCTCTCCCTGTTCCTTAACCGATACACAGTAATTACGCACCCCTTTAAGACTGCCTTCCAGCTCAGTCAGTTCATGATAATGCGTCGCAAACAGTGTCTTTGCCCCAAGGAGCTTTGGATCCGATACATGCTCAACCACAGCCCAGGCGATCGCAAGTCCGTCAAAGGTACTGGTCCCTCGTCCGATCTCATCCAGAATGATCAGGCTCCGTTTTGTCGCGTTGCGGAGAATATTTGCCACCTCGGTCATCTCGACCATGAAGGTGGACTGGCCTGCCGCAAGATCATCGGCAGCACCGACTCTTGTAAAGATGCGGTCAACAAGGCCGATATCCGCGCTGTCAGCGGGAACAAAGGATCCGATCTGCGCCATCAGAACGATGAGTGCCGTTTGGCGCATATAGGTGGATTTCCCGGCCATGTTCGGTCCTGTGATGATGTTGCAGCGGTTGTCATGATTGTCCAGGAGCGTATCATTGGTGATAAACGCTTCGCCCTGCAGCATCTTTTCCACAACGGGATGTCTGCCGCCTTTGATCTCGATCAGTCCCTTCTCGTTGATCTTAGGCCGCACATACCGGTTCCTGTCAGCGACAAGAGCAAGGCTGACCAATGCGTCAAGCGTCGCGACGGCTTCCGCCGTGCTTTTAAGTCGCAGCATTTCTGCAGCCACTTTGCTTCTGACCTCGCAGAACAGATCATACTGCAGCGCTGTATTTCTTTCTTCCGCGCCGAGAATGGTGCTCTCGAGCTCCTTTAATTTTGGCGTTGTGTAGCGCTCCGCCCCCACCAACGTCTGTTTGCGGATATAGTCGTCCGGAACCATGTCCTTGAAGGAGTTGGTCACCTCTATGCAATAGCCGAAGACACGGTTGTATTTCACCCGAAGGGTTTTGATCCCCGTGCGCTCCCGCTCTTCCTGCTCCAGTGCAAGCAGCCAGTTTTTCCCTTCTGTCGATGCCGATTTCAGGCGATCGATCTCTTCGCTGTAGCCTGCCTTGATCACGCCGCCCTCTTTCGGTGAAACGGGCGGATCATCTTCAATCGCCTGCTCAAGCAGGGACGCAATATCCTCCAGCGCATCGATCTCACGGTTTAATGTCTGAAGCAGGGGAGCATTAAAAAGGGCAAGCGTCTGCTTTAAAGCGGGGAGCATGTTCAGGGAAACCTTTAAGGCAATAAGGTCCCGCGGACCTGCCGTTCCGAAAGCGACCCTTCCGATCAGGCGTTCCAGATCATATATGGGCGCCAGGTATTCTCTGAGTTCTTCCCTGTCCATCAGTTTATTGCAGAGATCCTCAACAGCGTCCTGCCTTGCCAGGATCTCCTCACGATTTAACAGCGGCTGCTCAATATAACTGCGCAGCCTGCGCGCGCCCATGGCCGTGGAAGTCCTGTCCAGAACACCAAGAAGAGAACCGCGTTTATTCTTATCCCGCATCGTCTCGACCAGTTCAAGATTTCGCCTGCTGGCACTGTCAATCAGCATATAATTGCCGGGGCGGTAGCATTTGACGGCGGTGATGTGCTCGAGGCTGTTTTTCTGCGTCTCCTGCAGATATAAAAGCAGGGCACCGGCAGCTGCCGCGCCGGAAGGATAATCCTTAAGCCCCAGCGCTTCCGTGCTGCCCACGGAAAAATGCGCTTTTAATGCTTTTTCACTGGCGGCTTCCTGATAATACTTTCCGGGCAGTCCGTTCAGTACAATATTCAGGCGGCCGGTAATCTCCTCCGTGCTCACGCCGCTGATAAAAAAGGCATCATTGCAGACGATTTCCGTAGGACTGTATTTACTGATCTCGTCCATTAACGGTGCCGGACCGCTTACCTCAGTCACAAAAAACTCTCCGGTCGAGACATCCGTAACCGCAAGGCCGTAAGTTCTGTCCATTGCGGCCACGCTCATCAGATAATTGTTCTTCGTTTCCTCAAGGGCCGCAGCACTGATATTGGTCCCCGGCGTCACCACGCGGATCACGTCGCGCTTCACGATGCCTTTTGCCTTTTTCGGATCTTCGAGCTGTTCCGCGATCGCGACTTTATAGCCCTTCTTGACAAGCTTATCAATATAAATGTCCGCTGCATGCCAGGGAATGCCGCACATCGGTGCACGTTCCTCCATGCCGCAGTCTTTGCCGGTCAAAGTCAGTTCCAGCTCTTTTGACGCCGTCAGCGCATCGTCAAAAAACATCTCGTAGAAGTCTCCGAGACGGTAAAAGAGAATACAGTCCTTGTACTTCTCCTTCGTATCCAAATAGATCTGCATCATGGGTGAAACCATGCATTCAACCTCTTTCTGTTCTGACTGTCTGCCTTCTGCGCTCAGCAGACGGCTGTCCCGATATAATAAAAACCATGTGCCTGATCCAGTCTGACATCAACAATGCTTCCGATCAGGCTTTCATCTCCCTCGAAGTGAACGCACACATTGTTGCCAAGGCGGCCAGTAACGCGTCCGGGCGTTTCCGGATCCGCGCTTTCGACTAGGGCGGGCATTGTTTTGCCAACATCCCGCAGACTTTGCTCGGAACCGATATGCTGCACCAGATCCAGAAGTCTGGCAAAACGGTCCTTGATGATTTCCTGCGGCACCTGGTCCGGCATCGCAGCGGCAGGCGTTCCTGTCCGCGGACTGTAAATAAAGGTAAAGGCGCTGTCGAAGCGGACACGTCTGACAACGTCCAGTGTCTCCTGGAAATCCTCTTCCGCTTCGCCGGGGAAGCCGACGATGATATCCGTCGTCAGTGAAATATCCGGCATGGCGGCACGTATCCGATCTGTGAGAGCCAGATAGCCCTCCTTATCATAGCGACGGTTCATGGCTTTCAGGATCCGGCTTGATCCGCTCTGGAGCGGAAGGTGCAGATGCCGGCAGACCTTGGGATTTCTGGCCATAACCGCGATCAACTCATCGGAAAGATCCTTCGGATGCGAGGTCATGAATCGCACGCGTTCGATCCCGGGGACTTTGCAGACTTCGTCAAGCAGCTCCGCAAAGCTCATGGGCACTGACAGCGTCTTTCCGTAGGAATTCACATTTTGTCCAAGCAGCATGACCTCGATCACACCGTCTGCGGCAAGCCGCTCCACTTCCCTGAGAATGTCTTTCGGCTCGCGGCTTCTCTCCCGGCCTCTCACATAAGGAACAATGCAGTACGAGCAGAAATTGTTGCAGCCGAACATGATATTGACGCCGGACTTCCACCGCACTTCTCGTTTTACCGGCAGATCTTCCACGATCTCCCGTTCTTTATCCCACACCTCGATAACACGTTTTCCGCTTGTCATGCGTCTGTTCAGAAGCTCGGCAAGCCGGTAAATGTTATAGGTTCCGAAAACAAGATCCACAAAACGGTACTTAGTCCGGATCTTTTCGACTTCGTCCTTTTCCTGCATCATGCAGCCGCAGATGCCGATGATCTTGTCCGGGTGTTCCCGTTTCATACTGTTTAAATGGCCAAGATGGCCGTACAGTCTGGTGTTGGCATTCTCCCGGACCGTGCAGGTATTGAAAATGACAACATCAGCTTCTTCACTGTCTGAAATCCGGAATCCGGCGGCAAGAAGGATTCCCCGCAGCTTTTCGGAATCGCGTTCGTTCATCTGGCAGCCAAATGTGACTACACAGGCAGAAAGAGGCTTTCCTCTTCTTTCTGTTTCTCTCTGAACGGTATCTTTTAAGGCTTCCAAAGCGATTCTTTCTTCTGACAGCATAGGGCTCTCTCCTGCAGGCAAATGGGTTCTGTTTATTTTTGTTATTATAATACAAGCCATCGCTTTTCGCAAGGCACAGCACCTGCAGGAAACGATAAAGCTGTGCCGCATTCTCCTGAGCGTTTTCAGACCAAAGCAGGCTCTTGTACTATCTTTTTTTTAATTTCTGTGCTATGATCAACTTGCGTTTTTCTTAAAAGTAAAGGAGTCACTATGACAGTTATCAGGGCTATGTATTTCAGCGCGACAGGAACAACCAAAAAGATTGCCACGCGCGTTGCTGACAAGATCGCCGAAATGAGCGGTTTCAAACGTATTGATACGGATTTCACCTTACCGGACGCGAGACTCTCTGCCCCTGTCATCGAAAAAGATGAAATCGTTGTCTTCGGTGTTCCAGTCTACGCAGGACGGGTTCCGAATGTTCTGCTGAAATTCCTGAATACCGTTAAAGCTGACGGGACGCCTGCCATTCCCATCGTTCTCTACGGGAACCGGAATTACGATGACGCTCTGATCGAATTGCGCGGCATTCTTGAAACGAACGGCTTTACCACTTTTGCTGCGGCAGCCTTCATCGGTGAGCACTCCTTCTCCCGCATCTTAGCCGCCGGGCGCCCCGATGAGGAAGACTATCGCATCGCCGACATCTTCGCTGCCGGGGCTTACCGCAAATACCTGATCTGCGGAGCGGAGGATCTGCCCCATCCTATCGAGGTAAAGGGCTGTGATCCCATTAGGCCGTATTATACGCCCCGTGACAGGCAGGGCACCCCAGTCAACATCCTGAAGGTTAAACCGAAAGTCGATCCCGATAAATGCATTCACTGCGGACACTGCGCCGCCATCTGTCCTATGGGCTCGATCGATCCGGCTGATATCACACAGTTCACAGGGATCTGCATCAAATGCGGCGCCTGCGAAAAAGGGTGTCCTGTGGGCGCGCGCTATTTTGATGATCCTGGATATCTGTACCATCGCACAGAACTTGAGCTTGGTTATGAAAGACGTGCCGAGCCGGAATTTTTTCTTTGAGAACAGCATAGAGTAAAACTGACACAGGCAGCACGCGCCGGATAACCGGCTGATGCTGCCTGTAATGCTGTTCTGGAACCGTTTCAATAATCGTAAAATATGCAGGATCACGGATAAGCAGTCAGACTGCTGTTTTTCTGCTGCCGGTAGCACCGTGACAAGCTCCGCCCATAGCGCAGGCAGAACAGGCGCCGCAGGAAGCACAGTTGCCTCCGCAGGAGGAGCGCCCCGCCTTCTTATCGCGAATCAGGCTTCTGATCAGGAAGAATACCATCGCCACAATTGCAAGCACCAGCAGTATATTCACATAATTTTCTGCAAACCAGGAAAGCATTTCTACGTATTCCTTTCTGAAAGGGATCTGCGCCGGAGCTTAAGTCCGGCGCATCCTTGTCTTATCCTTATTTTACCGTCAGCTTCTGGGACTCCTTATAAGGCTTGAACAGCTGCCAGCACAGGGCGGCAAGCGCGGCGGCGGCAACGATGAGGCCGACCACGTTCGCGCTGCCGGTAAACAGGCGGCCGAGCTGCCATACGATCAGCGCGATGACGTAAGCAAATCCGCACTGATAGCCGATGGCGAACCAGGTCCACTTGCGGCTGTTCATTTCACGTTTTATGGCGCCGATAGCCGCAAAGCAAGGCGCGCACAGCAGGTTGAAGATCATGAAGGCGTAGGCGGCAAGCTTGCCGTGGCCGTCCGAGAAGGTCTCGAAATCCTTCTCCACGAGCGGCCAGATCTGGTCGCCGTTTTCTTCCAGTTCTTCCTCGCCGTCCTTATCATCGTAGTTATACAGGACGCCGAAGGTGCCGACCACCTCTTCCTTGGCCACCAGGCCGGTCACGGTCGCAACGGTAGGTTTCCAGTCGCCAAAGCCCAGTGGTTTGAAGATGACCGAAACAGGCTGTGCCACGCGGGCTAGGATGGAATCATCCATCGGTTCAACCTCGTCTTCGGTGATGTTCATGCGTTTTGCCACTTCAGCAACATATTCGTCATCCACGATCTCCTCATCAGCATACATCTCTTCGACCATGCCGAAGTTTCCTTTCACCCAGCCGAAGCCGGACAGGAACCAGATCACGATGGAGGCCAGCACAATCACGGTGCCGGCGCGCTTGATAAAGGACCAGCCGCGCTCCCAGGTGCCGCGCAGAACGTTGCCGAGCGACGGGACGTGGTAAGCCGGAAGCTCCATGACGAACGGAGCCGGATCGCCGGCAAAGCGTTTGGTCTTCTTCAGCATGATGCCGGATACGATGATGGCGGCGATGCCGATAAAGTACGCGGAGACCGCTACCCAGGTGCTCTCGTTAAAGAGGGCGCCGGCAATGAGGCCGATGATCGGCATCTTCGCGCCGCAAGGCATGAAGGTCGTGGTCGTGATGGTCATACGGCGGTCGCGCTCGTTTTC
>DJYD01000047.1 GCA_002449955.1 Lachnospiraceae bacterium UBA6987 | reverse complement strand
CATATATTCCGCCATCAGGAAGGCGGCTGCACCCATGATGGGCGGCATGATCTGGCCGCCGGTAGAGGCAGAGGCTTCCACGGCGCCGGCGAATTCAGGCTTGTAACCGGTCTTCTTCATCATAGGGATGGTGAAGGAACCGGTCGTGACCGTATTACCCACGGAAGAGCCGGACACCATGCCGCAGAGCGCGGAGGAGATGACCGCGACCTTGGCAGGACCGCCGCTGGACCAGCCGGCGATGCGGTTCGCAAAGGAAATGAAGTAGTTCGCGATGCCCGTGCGCTCCAGGAAGGCGCCGAAGATAATGAACAGGATGATGTAGGTGTAGCACACGCTCACCGGCGTGCCGAAGACGCCGTTCGTCGTATAGAACAGGGTGTGGATCACGGACCGCAGGATAATGCGGGCACTTCCGCCGTAGCTGGCCTGCTTGATGAAGGTATAAGCTAACAGCGCTCCTGCCACGCAGAGGATCGGAATGCCGACTGCACGGCGGCACAGTTCGACCAGCGCGAGGATCCCGATGATCCCCATGATGATATCCAGGTTATTGATACGGTTCTGGCGGTCGATCAGGTCCTGTGAAAAGATCGCGTAATAGAAGTAGGGGCATGATCCGACCAGCATGATGAGCCAGTCATACCAGGGCATATGATTGACCTTCGGATAACCCTTCTTGATCGGGTAGGTCAAAAAGCCGAGGATGAGGATAAAGCCCAGGAAAAGGGGCAGCCGGATCTCTGTTTTCGCGCTGGAAAACAGTGTCATGTAAATGCAGTAGACAGAGAAGACAGCAGCCAGGATCTTGATCAGGACAGCTGGCGTTCCCTTCCAGATGCGGGTGTTCGATTCGCGGTCATATTTCCGCATGACCTCGTCCAGATCCGCCTGCATCTCCGCATTATCAGTGGTTTTGATTTCTTCGCTCATAGATAACTCCTGAATACCCCCGAAAAGAGGGGCTCTTAATGAAAACAGCGCAGGGCTACGGCACGAAAGCCGCAGCCCTGTGCATCAGCCGCAAATGCTGATTATTTGGTCTTTACCGTCACGCCTTTTTCAGCGAAGTACTTCGCAGCACCCTTGTGATAAGGGACGGAAGTCATGGAAGCACCATATTCAATGGAGACTTCACCGTATTTTGCGTGGGAGGAGACCAGCTTGCCCGGATCTTCAAAGATATCCTTGGTCAGCTTGTAGACGACCTCTTCGTTCACGTCATCGCGGACTAGAACAACGGCACCGACGCCGACGGTTACAACGTCATCCGGAACGGTGCTGTAGGTGCCGCCCTTGATCACGCTCTTGGCGTAATAAGGGGAAGCGGCAAGCAGCTTGTTCAGGTGCTCTTCATCGAAGGAAATCAGGTGGGTATTCTTGTTGGTGGTTGCCAGGTCGACAACAGCGGTGGTAGGTGCGCCGGCCACGATGAAGGCGGCGTCGATCTTGCCATCCTTCAGGTCATTGGCGGAATCGCCGAAGGACTGATAGGTGGCATTGATGTCTTCCAGCTTCATGTCATAAGCAGCCAGAACGTCAAGGGCGTTGAAGTACACACCGGAGCCGGAAGCACCGACGGATACGCTCTTGCCCTTCAGGTCGGTAACGGACTTGATGTCGGGGTTCACGGCAACCAGCTGCACGGTCTCGATGTAGAGCGCGCCGAGCACGGAGAAGTTGGTGACTTTTCCTTCCTTCTCAAACAGGTTGGTGCCGTCGTAGGCATAGGCCATGACGTCGGACTGGCAGAAAGCTAACTCGGCTTCTCCGTCCGCCAGCTTGTTGACGTTGCCCTTGGAGCCGGCGCCGACAAGTGCGGTCACCTTGGTGCCGATGTTGTTGGTGGCATGCTGAGCAATAACGGTACCGAAAGCATAGTAAGTGCCGCTTTCACCGCCGGTCACGAAACGAAGTTCCTTCGGGGCTGCCGGAGCATCACCGCTCGGATCCTTCTGACCGCCGCAGGCTGCGAGACTAAGTACCATAGCTGCAGCAAGCAGGAATGCAAGTACTTTTTTCATAGTTCCCTCCTTATTTACGCTAACGACACAAAAAACAGCTTTTTAAGCTGACTCCTTCATTCGTTATGATACGGATGTGCCGATAACGTATTTTGTTGGTCTCATCATAGCAAAGGAAAGTGCTTTTGTAAAGCGAAAAAGGTCATTTGTGCAAAAATACAAGTTATTTTAGAGTGTTTACTCTATTATTGACGCTAATATGAAAGCGTGTACTTTTGTTTACGGCAAAAAGAACGGTGAGGCAGAAAACCTTCGTTTTCAGCCTCACCGCCGGTCAAGACAAATGATCTGTTTTTTATGTGTTCAGGTATTAAACCGTAACAGGTTTTAACGCTCTGTTCATGCTGCCGCTGGCAAATCCCCCAAGGTCAAGTGTGACATAGCGAAAGCCGAGAGAACGGAGATACTGATCGATCTCTTCCCTTTTTTCGGCCAGAAACACGATCTTTTCCGGTTCTGCCTCGATCCGGGCGAGATCCCCGTGCAGACGTACACGGAACTGGCGAAGGCCCATGCTCCGCAGCTTTTCCTCGGCTTTCTCCACCCTGGCAAGCTTTGCATTATCGATCGTTTCGCCGTAGACAAAGCGGGAGGCAAGGCAGGCATAGGAGGGCTTGTCCCAGGTGGGCAGCCCCATCTCGCGGGACAGGTCCCGGATATCCTGCTTGGTGAGCTCTGCCTCGCGGAGCGGACTGATGATGCCGAGTTCTGCGATCGCTTTCATGCCGGGGCGGTAATCGCCGAGGTCATCCATATTGGAGCCTTCCGCAACGAACGGGATGCCGAGGGCTTCTGCTTCCGCAAGAAAGCGGGAAAAAAGCGCCTTCTTGCAGAGATAGCAGCGATCCGGCGGATTTGCGGAAACACCCGGAACGGAAAGGACGTCCACGGGAATCACCAGGTGCCTGATCCCCCGCTCCCTGCAAAAGCGCACGGCGTCATCCTGCTCGCCCGCGGGAATAAAGACGGACCTTGCCGTGACGGCACAGGCCTTATCCCCTAAGACATTGACGGCCGTCATCAGCAGAAAAGTCGAATCCACGCCGGCCGAAAAGGCAACGGCTACACGGCCCAGGTCCTTCAGGATGCGGCGCAGCTTTTCATTTTTTTCGTGCAGCTTATCCATTATTTTTCCCCGCAGGCAGTGCGCCCAGCAAGTGCCTGCGCCTCGCTCAGGCTTATCCCTTCCGACAGCGCGATCTTTTTCAGGTCTTCGAATTCAAATTTGCTTCTGACGGCGCCGTAACCGGAGGAGACTTTTTTTCTCACATCGCCGTAAGGCGTGGTCAGGATCTCTTCCCGGCGGTCAAGAATATAGCGGGTCATCGCATTTTCCCGGACGCCGATCGTGGTCGTGTGACGGAAGAGGAGCGAGACCATGCGCTCACGGTCCTGCGGCGTGCACATGACGCGCAGCAGGAGCCCCGGGCGGTTCTTTTTCATGCTGACGGGCACGGTGTAAACATCTCTGGCGCCGGCTTCGAGGAGCCTTTCCATGGCAAAGCCGACGGCTTCGCCGGTCATGTCATCCACATTGCAGGAGAGTTCGAGAATGCTGTCCGTAAGGCCGGCGCGCGTTCCGAGGAAGACCCGGAGGCAGTTGGCCACGGGGAAATCCTTCCGGCCCATGCCGTAGCCCGCTGCTTCCGTCTGCATGAGCGGGAGATCCCCGAAACGGTCGGCGAATTCGGTGAGGAGCGCAGCGCCCGTGGGGGTGCAGAGCTCACCCTGAATGCTGCCGCCGTAGATGGGGCAGCCCCGGAGGATCAGCTCGGTTGCCGGAGCCGGAACGGGAAGGATGCCGTGCGCGCAGTGAACATGGCCGCTGCCCACATGGATGGGGGACACGATCACTTCATCAGGGGCGATCTCGTGCATCAGCAGGCAGACCGCGGTGACGTCCGCCACGGCATCGAGCGCGCCGACTTCGTGGAAGTGCACCTCACTGACAGGTCTTCCGTGGACCTTGCTTTCCGCTTCCGCGATGCGGCGGTAGACGGAAACGATCCGTTCCTTTACTGCTTCCGGAACAGGAAGCGCGCGCACGATCTCCTCGATATCGGAGAGGTGGCGGTGCACGTGGCCGTGCTGTCCGTGCGCATGATCTGCGTCGTGAACGTGATCTGCATGGTCGTGTTCGTGGGCATGTTCGTGGTCAGGATGCGCATGTTCGTGATCATGATGTTCCTCGTCAGGATGCTCATGCTCGTAATCATGATCATGATCATGATGTTCCTCATGCTCATGGAAATGTGCATATTCATGGTGTGCGAGGGCTTGCTCGTCGCTGTGTTCATGGCTTTCAGCCTCATGATGATGCCCCTCATCGCAGGTGATCTCTTCCTCGCCGTCAATGAAGACGTGCATATGAGTCCCCGTGATCCCGCATTTGCTCGTGCCTTCCCGCACGTATCTAATGCCGGGCAGCCCGAGTGCGTTCAGTTTTGCGACAAAGGCGTCCGGATCGGGAAGCAGTTCGAGAAGGGCAGCCGTCAGCATGTCGCCGGCAGCGCCCATGCTGCAGTCAAGGTATAGGGTCTTCATCGGGAAACCTCCATGTGGTTGATCATGGCCGCAAGATATCCGGCGCCGAAGCCGTTGTCAATATTGACGACCGAGACGCCGCTGGCGCAGGAATTCAGCATGGAAAGCAGGGCGGTAATGCCGCCGAAGGCAGCGCCGTAGCCGACGCTCGTCGGGACAGCGATCACCGGGCAGTCGGCAAGACCGCCGACCACGCTGGCAAGCGCGCCTTCCATGCCGGCGACGGCAATGATCACGCTGGCGTTCATGATCTCTTCCTTATGGCTAAGGAGTCTGTGGATCCCGGAAACGCCCACGTCATAGAGGCGGCAGACCTCATTGCCCAGGTATTCGGCGGTCAGAGCGGCTTCTTCGGCAACGGGGATGTCGCTGGTGCCGCCAGTCGCAACGACAATGCGGCCGATGCCGTTTGCCGCAGGCACTTCACCGCAGAAGGCAAGGCGTGCCTGCTCGCTGTAGCGCAGAGGGATCTCCGCGGAGACCGCATCGGCTGCTTCGCGGGACAGTCTGGTGATCAGGATGCCGCGTTCATGATGCGCCTGCATGCTGCGAATGATGCCGATGATCTGAGAGGGCGTTTTTCCTGCGCCGTAGATCACCTCGGCAAAGCCCTGTCTGGTTTTCCGGTGCAGGTCGACCTTGGCATAGCCGATATCTTCAAAGGGTTCCGTCTTCAGCTTCAGCAACGCCTCATCAACGGAGAGCGTGCCTTCGCGGACGGCTTCAAGCATTTCTCTGGTTTCGCTTTTCAAAGGACAGTTCCTCTTCTTGTCAAGATGGTCTTATTATACATGTTTGAAGGATTCATTTCAATGTCATGCAGATGATGATTTATAAAGGAAAAAGGTGATTATCCACACTTTTCATCCCCCCTGGGGGCTTGCGCGGCCATTTCCGGTCCCGATATAATAACGGCAGGTTTGCATAAGGAGGTGTGTGTTATGCATATGGCAGATGCTTTGCTTGCCCCAGCCGTGGCCGGCGCCATGTATGTGGCTTCAGGCACGGCGGCCGGAGTCTCTCTACACAGACTGAAAAAAGAAGATGAGCCGCAGAAGCTCCCGCTCATGGCTGTTTCGGCGGCGCTGGTCTTTGCCGGACAGATGATCAATTATACGATCCCCGGAACGGGATCTTCGGGACATATGTGCGGCGGCATGCTGCTTTCCGCCCTGCTCGGCCCGGAGGCGGGCTTCCTTTCCATGATCGTAATCCTCGCGATCCAATGTCTTTTCTTTGCCGACGGCGGCCTCATGGCGCTGGGCGCCAATATCTGGAACATGGCTTTCTACGGCTGCTTCGTCGGCTATTATCTGATCTGGAGACCCATCATCAGGGGCAAATGGTTCGGGGACGGCAAGGGCGCACTGCGCGGCCGCATCATAGCGGCTTCGATTCTCGGCTGCGTGCTGACCCTCCAGCTCGGTGCGTTTTCCGTTGTTCTGGAAACGAGTCTTTCCGGCATTACGGAGCTGCCTTTCGGCGGCTTTGTGGCCCTGATGCAGCCGATCCATCTGGCAATCGGTTTGGTGGAAGGTCTGATCACCTCCGCAGTGCTCTGCTTTGTTTTTGAGACCAGACCGGAGCTGATAAAGGATGTGAAGGAGGCAGATGCCTCGCTTACCGCCAGGACTTCACTGGGAACCACCCTGGCAGTCCTTGCGGCGGTCACCCTGCTTGTGGGCGGAGGCCTCAGCCTTCTTGCGAGCAGCAACCCTGACGGCCTCGAATGGGCGCTCTTCGGCAATGAGGAAGAAGGTTACGGGGCAAACATGGGCCTTGATGAAGAGGAATTCGGCGTCGCAAGCGACGTGGCGGATAAGGCTGGCAGCATACAGGAAAAGACATCTTTCCTGCCGGACTATGCCTTCCCGGGAAGCGAAGATCCCGCCGGAACAAGTGTTTCCGGCATCGTCGGTGCGGCGATCGTGGCCGGTGCGGCGGTGGTGATCTGCCTCATCGGAGGCTTCTTCCGCAAAAAGAAAACAAAGACAGCCTGAAGCTTGAAGAAAAAAGGCAGGGGGCGCAGCTGCGCTCCCTGCTGTATGTTTACAGGAAAAGAAGTATGAACAAGATGGAAAAAGCACTGGCCGAGCTTGGCACGATGGATGAGCTTTCCGCCCGAAAGTCCTCCATCCACAGTCTGCATGCGGGGGCCAAACTGCTGGTCACGGTGGCGTATATCGTTATCGTCATGTCATTTCATAAATATGATCTGAGCGGCCTGATCCCTATGCTGCTCTGGCCGGTGCTGCTTTTCCAGATTAGCGGGATCCCTGTCCGCACCTGTTTTTACAAGCTGCGCATCGTCCTGCCGCTCGTCATGGCGGTGGGGCTTTTCAATCCCTTTTTCGACAGGGAGATCATTCTCCGCGTGGGCAGCCTTTCCGTATCCGGCGGCGTGATCAGCATGCTCACGCTGATGCTTAAGGGCGTGCTGTGCCTGATGGCTTCCTTCCTGCTTGTTGCGACAACTCCGTTCGACAGGATCTGCGCCGCGCTGC
This sequence comes from Lachnospiraceae bacterium UBA6987, assembly GCA_002449955.1. GTDB lineage: Bacteria > Bacillota > Clostridia > Lachnospirales > Lachnospiraceae > UBA6987. Next base: position 11,870 of record DJYD01000047.1, on the reverse strand, counting down.
GGGCGGTGCATTTTCCGAAAACGCTCGTGACCTTGCTGCTCCTTACCTACCGCTACGTGGGCGTGCTTACCCGCGAGCTGGCCGTAATGACGGAGGCTTACCATCTGCGGGCGCCGGGACAAAAGGGGATCCACATCTCGGCCTGGGGGTCGTTTCTCGGACAGCTCCTGCTGCGCAGCATGGACAGGGCGCAGGAAATCTACGCCGCCATGCTGCTGCGTGGGTATGACCGGGAATTCCGGTACGCGGCAGAGCGCCGCTTTGCCATGAAGGATGTGGCTTATACGCTTATCGGGGTGAGCCTTTTTCTTCTGCTTCGTTTTGTCAATGTATCCGGACTGCTCGGCAGTCTCTTTGTGAGGTGAAAGATGATCGAATTCAAAAAAGTAAGCTTTGCCTATGAAACGGGAAAAGAAGTGATCCGGGACCTTTCCTTCACCATCCGCGGCGGGGAAGCCGTGGGACTGATCGGCGCAAACGGTGCCGGAAAATCCACGGTCATGAAGCTTCTTTTAGGGCTGCTGTTCGGGGAGGGCGAGATTATATCTGCCGGACTTAGATTGGACAAAGCGAATCTGCCGCTTATCCGCCGGAAGACCGGTTTTATCCTGCAGGATTCCGACGATCAGATGTTCATGCCTACGGTGTATGATGATATGATGTTTGCGCCGTTAAACTACGGCATGACGAAGGAAGAAGCCGAAAGAAGAGTGGACGAAGTGCTGGAGAGGCTGGAACTTCAGGCGCTGAAGCACAGCTATAATCACAAGCTCTCCGGCGGAGAGAAGAAGATGGCAGCCATTGCGACGATCCTCGCGATGGAGCCGGAGACCATCCTGATGGACGAACCGACGGCGGCGTTAGATCCGTACAACAGACGGCTGATCATCCGCAGGATCAATGGCCTTTCGCAGACAAAACTGATCGCCTCCCATGATCTGGACATGATCCTGGATACCTGTGAGCGCGTGATCCTGCTTTCGGAGGGCCGCATCGCGGCAGACGGAAAGGCGGAGGAGGTACTGAGGGATAAGGCGCTCCTTGAGGCCAATCATCTGGAGCTGCCGCTTAGCCTGAGCAGAAGATAGCAGAGACTGCTCTTTTCAAATGGCAGAATCTTTACAGGAGTTTAAATAAGGCACGCCTTTCGGCGTGCCTTTCTCTTTTTTCGGTCAGACGATCTTTATCAGTTCCTCCGGCGTTTCGATCAGATATTTCGCTCCGGCTCCTTCTAACTCCTGCCTGCTGCCATAGCCGTAAAGGACGCCGCAGCAGTCGATGCCGCAGGCCCCTGCTCCATTCACATCGTTGTCCCGGTCACCGACCATCAGGACACGGCTTCTGTCATGGAGATCAAGTTCTTCGAAGGCATATTCTATGATATCTTTCTTCCTGGACCTCGTTTCATCAAGGGTTGAACCGGCTATAAAGCGGAAATATTTCCTCCATCCAAAGTGCTGCAGCACATCCTCCGCCATCACGGTGGGCTTGCCTGTCGCGACCACAAGCGTTTTGCCGAGGGACGTCAAGGCACGCAGCGTTTCCTCCATACCCGCATATGGCGTGTTCATGTAGATCGCTCCAGCCAGGTAATCTTCCCGGTAATAGGCCAGTGCCTGCTTTGCCTTTTCGCGGTCAAACCCATAGAAGCGCATAAAGGATTCGATCATGGGCGGACCGACAAAGCGTCTGAGCGCAGCTTCAGATTCGCCCTCAATCCCGTATTTTGCCAGGGCATAACGCACGGAATGCATGATCCCGGGACCTGAGTCCGAGAGTGTTCCGTCAAGGTCGAAGAGGATGATATCGTACATGCTATCTCCTTAAAAAACCGTCCGCGGCTGCGGACGGGGGATGTCTGTGTATCAGAGCAGTTTGTATTTCCCGATCAGCGGCAGCTCCTGTGCTTTGCCCTGGCAGACATTGACTATGCCGATTATGGCAAAGGCGAAGGCGATAACACTGACGATCCAGCCGAAAATGTTGATGATCGGGATCCAGTTCAGAATCGATGAAGCTAAAGCAATGATCAGGACTAGCAGTCCCTGATTCAGATGGAACTTCACAAACGGAGAATTCTTGGCGGCCAGTAAAGGCACTAACCACAGAAGGCCGAGGTAGCAGAGAACCCCCATTACCTTGTTGTCGGCAATGTCACGGGGATCATACTGCGAAGTGCTGTCCGGGGTATCGGTGAACCGCTTCAATTCGTCGGAGAAATCGGTTCTGGAAGTGTTTAGTTTTGCGCCGCAGTTCTGGCAGAAAGCCGCACCGTCATCGACTTTGTTTCCGCATTTGGGGCAGTAAGGCATAATCATTCTCTCCTGTTCAGATTAATTTACGGGAATCAGATCCCGGATGTTCTGCATCAGCGTTTCCCAGTCGATCTCGACGCCGGCGGCTTTAAGAGCGATCCGGATGGTGAGATAGAGCAGGACCGATACGACAATGATAACGATGATCCAGACAAGATGGGCGCGGGCATGATTCCGCAGGTTTTTGTTTCTGGCAGCCAGACCGAAGATCAGCATCGCAATAAAGCCGAGAATCGGGATGGCGTAAAGCAGCATGAGCCAGAAATACCCGGCTGTGCTGATTTCCTTGCTGCGTTCCGGCAGTTCTTCTCTGACGGGGGAAGGTGCAGGCGGGATCGGCGGAGCGGTCTGCTGCACCTGCTCGGCCTTCACGGTTTCCGCAGTCTCGGCCTTTATGGCTTCGGGAGAAGGCGCAGCTGAAGGCGTGGTTTCTTCTGAAACCGGGGAAGCTGCAGTCTGGCCGGAAACCGCTCCGGCTGAAGCGAGCACCTCACCGTCAGCTGTGTAGTCCGTGCGCATGCCGCACTCGGGACAAAAGGCGGCGTCATCTTCCAGAACTGCGCCGCAGTTGGTACAGTATTTTGCCATATGTTGCTCCTTTGAGGCTTACTCCTCAGTGTTTGCCGTGTAGACCATGCGCTTCATGGCCATGACGTCATCGGCCAGGTATTCATCATAGGTCGTGATCTTGTCAATGATCCGTCCCTGGATGATCTCAATGATGCGGTTTGCGGTCGTCTGGACGATCTGATGGTCGCGGGAGGTGAATAAGATCACGCCCGGGAATTTGATCATGCCGTTGTTTAAGGCTGTGATCGATTCCATATCCAGATGGTTCGTGGGTTCGTCAAAGATCAGCACGTTCGCGCCGCTGATCATCATCTTGCTGAACATGCAGCGCACGCGCTCGCCGCCGGAGAGGACGGTCAGCTTCTTCACGCCGTCGTCGCCCGCAAAGAGCATGCGGCCCAGGAACCCGCGCACGTAGGTCATGTCCTTGACGGGAGAGTAGCCGGTCAGCCACTCGGTGATCGTGAGGTCGGCCTTGAATTCGTCGGAGCTGTCCTTCGGGAAGTAGGCACGGCTTGTGGTCACGCCCCACTTGTAGGAGCCGCTGTCGGGCTCCATCTCGCCCATCAGGATCTGGAAGAGCACGGTCTTGGCAAATTCGTCGGCGCCCACAAAGGCGACCTTGTCGTCGTGGCGCAGCACGAAGCTGATGTCGTCGAGGATCTTCACGCCCTGGATGGACTTCGTCAGGTGACTGACCTCCAGCACTTCGTTGCCGATGCTGCGGTCGGGGCGGAAATCAATGTAAGGGTACTTGCGGCTCGAAGGACGGATGTCATCGAGCTGGATCTTTTCAAGCGCTCTCTTGCGGGAGGTCGCCTGCTTCGATTTGGAGGCGTTCGCGGCAAAGCGCTGGATGAATTCCTGCAGTTCCTTGATCTGCTCCTCTTTTTTCTTGTTGGCTTCCTTCATCTGGCGGATGCGCAGCTGACTGGATTCGTACCAGAAGTCATAGTTGCCGGCATAGAGCTGGATCTTGTTGTAGTCGATGTCCGCGATCATGGTGCAGACCTTGTTCAGGAAGTAGCGGTCGTGGGAGACCACCACCACGGTGTTTTCGAAATTGATGAGGAATTCTTCGAGCCAGGCGATGGCGGCAAGGTCCAGATGGTTGGTCGGCTCGTCCATGAGCAGAATGTCGGGATTGCCGAAGAGGGCCTGCGCAAGCAGGACCTTCACCTTCTCGGCGCCGGTAAGCTCGCTCATCATCTTTTCATGAAGCTCCGGCTCGATGCCCAGACCGTTTAAGAGCGAAGCGGCGTCGGATTCCGCTTCCCAGCCGTTCATGGCGGCAAATTCCGCCTCCAGATCGCTCGCTCTGATGCCGTCCTCCTCGGTGAAATCCTCCTTGGCATAGAGGGCGTCCTTTTCCTTCATGACTTCGAAGAGGCGCGGGTTGCCGAGCATGACGGTTTCGAGGACCTGATGATCGTCATAGGCGTTGTGGTCCTGCTTCAGGATGCTGATGCGTTCGCCGGGCGTGACGAAGACATCGCCCTTCGAGGGCTCGAGCTCGCCGGTCAGGACGCGAAGGAAGGTGGATTTGCCGGCGCCGTTTGCGCCGATGATGCCATAGCATTCGCCGGGGACAAATTTGACGTTGACGTCTTCAAAAAGCGGTGTTTTGCCGAATCGTACGGTAACATTGCTGACTGTGATCATAGGGCTCCTTAGGAAAAATGCATAATTTCTTCTATTTTCTCATAAATTACAGAAAAATCAAGCCGTAATCGTTTTGACTTTCAGGCTTCTTTTGCTATACTATAACCTGGGTTATTTTGAAACCCTGATTCCGAAATTGAGGTGAAAGCATGATTAAAATCAAATGCCCTGCCTGCACAGTGGAATTTGAGGCAGAAGAAGGAGAGGAATATGTGGTGTGTGAGTACTGCGGTACCCGCATCGATCTGAATACACCCCAGGCTGCAGCGGAAGAACCCGCTCCGAAGGAAGCGCCGGCTGCAGCGGAAGAACCTGCTCCGGAAGAAGCGCCGGCAGCAGCGGAAGAACCCGCTCCGGAAGAAGCGCCGGCTGCAGCGGAAGAACCCGCTCCGGAAGTGGTTCCGGCAGTGCCTTCTGAACCCAAAAAGAAGAAAAAGGGCGGACTGATCGCACTGATCCTTGCCCTTGTGCTTCTGCTTGGCGGCGGTGCGGCAGCTTATTTTCTCCTGCTTAAACCGGCAAATGACTATAAAGCAGCGCTGGCGCTGATGGAGGAGAAGGATTATCTCGGCGCCATAGACGCTTTTGAAGCCCTGGGTGATTACAAGGACAGTGCGGCAAAGGTCGATGAATGCCAGCTGCAAAAAGGGACGGAAGAGCTGAATAAAGGAAAAATCAGCCGCGCGGCAAAGACACTGAAAAATGTCAGAAATCATAAGGCTGCGGATGATGTGATCTATGCGGCGTTCAGCACGGCGCTTAAAGAGGAGAGCAGTGATAACGCTGCCGCGATTTTAGAGGAGATGAGCGATCTGATTACAGACGAAGCCCGCTATGAAGCGGCTGCCTCTTCGGCAATTGCTGAGCTTGCCTATCTTGAGGAGCATGACAGGGCGCTCAGTCTGTATCACGCCATGGAAAAGCTTGATGAGGACAGCATTCTGAAGGAAGGCGCAAACACTGCCCTGACAGAGGTGCTGAATGCAGGACTCTACGAGCGCACAGCAACTATTCTGGATACGTATACAAGCTATATACCGGAACTGCCGGAACTGGTGAAGAGCAAGGCAAAGGAACTGATTGCGGCTGCTGACTTTGAGGGCGCCCTCTATCTGATCAACAGTCTGGAATTTTATGATCAGAATCTGGATGAAGAAAAATACACCCTCGCGCAGGGACTGCTGGATGCGGGCAAATATACCGAGGCAGAGGAACTCTTTTCATCGATTTCCGGCTACCGGGACAGCGCTGACAAGGCTCTTGAGGCAAAGTATCAGATCTTCATGCAGTATGCGGTAAGAAAGGACCTGAGCCCGGAAGAATTCGTCCGCAGTTACCAGCTGTTAGAGGAACTTGACGGATATGCTGACAGCGGCAATTACCGGATGCCTGTGTGTGAAGTCTGGTATGACAGCGCTGTTCATTATAAATCGGCCGACTATGCGCAGGCAATGGTTAATACGGTGACGCTTTCCGACGAGGAAAAGGACGAGCTGCTCGACCATATTTTCAGGAAGACGCCGACTCTTGCGTTATATGATGAAAACGGCAAGCTTTGGTACGAAACCCTGGAAAAGCTGGGAGCAATCGGGATCATCATGGATGGCCTGTATGATGACAGTGAGGAACCGGCTGTCAGATGCTTCCGTCATTATGTTTCTTATATGACGGAATATGAGCTGACAGATCTGCCGACGGTTGAAGAGCTGCGGGCACTGTGGCCTCTGCGCTCGGATCTTGCCGATTTCTGCAGCACCGGTTATCCGCTTATGGCTTTCCTGACCGGCAACTGGGAATGTGAGGATGATTTGGTCCTGCAGATGACCAGAGCTGCTGACGGACATTATTCGCTTCGCTATGGCTATGATTATGAGAAGGCCAGCGGATATTTGTCCGCCGGGGATGGCGGCTTGCGCATCGTGGATGAGAACGGTAAAGTTCTGAGCCGCCTCTGTGATATCACCATCACGGATTTTAATGCACTGGAACTCCATAATATTAAAGATGGCAAAACCTATACGCTGACCCGTCAGGGAGAGTAAATCAAGCAGGGGAAATAATTACAACAAATGGATTTTAAAACAGTACTATCTTTCTTCGGCGGCATCGGTCTGTTCCTGTACGGCATGTCGATCATGTCGTCCGGACTGAAAAATGCAGCCGGAGATAAACTTCGGGGATACCTGGAAAAGGTCACCGGCAAAAAAGGCGTTGCGATACTTATCGGTATCCTCGTGACCATGCTGATTCAGAGCTCGTCAGCGACCGATATGATGGTTATCGGCTTCGTGGATTCCGCATTGATGAACCTGTCACAGGCGATCGGCGTCATCATGGGGGCGAATATCGGTACTACGGTCACAGCCCAGATCACCGCCTTTGACCTTGCCAGCTATGCGCCGCTTATCCTGTTTGTGGGGGCGGTCATGGCACTCTTTGCCGGGAAAACACTGACCCGGAGCATCGGTCAGGTGATCCTTGGATTCGGCATGCTCTTTGTCGGTATCGGAACCTTGAAAAGCGCAATCAAGCTGCTTGCGGACAGTGAAGGCTTCGCAAAGGCGCTTGGCCTCCTGGATCATCCGGCGCTTGCCATGTTGTTCGGCGTGCTGTTTACGGCATTGCTGCAAAGTTCATCCTCTTCCATCGTTATTTTCCAGGCTTTTGCCGTAGAGGGCCTGTTAAGCTATGACCAGTGCGTGTTTCTGGTCATCGGCGCGGCGATCGGTTCAGTCACCCCGAACCTTTTAGCCTCCCTGACAACCGGCCGGAACGGCAAGCGGACAGCCCTGCTCAATCTGTATTTCAATCTGCTGCGCGCCGCGCTGCTCACGACGATCGTGCTGCTCTTCCCGGTGGTGCTGACCTGGATCAAAGCGCTTTCGCCCGGAGATATCGCAAGACAGGTCGCGAATACGCATACGATCTTTGCCATCTTTGCCGTGCTGGTCTTAAGTCCATTCTCGGAGAAGATAGTCAAGCTGACACAGCTTACGGTTCCGTTAAAGGCAAGCGAGCAGCAGGTCTTAGAGGACAGAAAACTGGTCTATCTGACCGATATCACGGCCAAAACGATTCCGGCGGTTGCCATGCAGCAGGCAAAGCGTGAGATCAACCGCATGGGCAGGATCGCCAGAGACAATCTGGATCGCTCGATTCGTTATTTCTTCAATCCTGCGGAAACCGAGCTGTTTACGCAGGTGGAGGAGACAGAAGAAACGGTTGACTATCTGAACAAAACCATCGAAGACAAGCTGGTGGAATTAAGATCCCTGCAGCTGTCTGACAAGGATGTTTTCCGCCTGTCCCGCATGATCCTTGTTGTCTCGAACTTCGAACGGATCAGTGACCATGCAGAGAATATCATCGAGTTTGCCGACCGTCTGAAATCCGCCAAAGTGGCGCTGTCCGATACGGCCGCAGACGAACTTCGGAAGCTCTCCGCAGCGGTCATGGACAACCTGGACCGCGCAATGAAGGTTTTTGAAGAAGAGCGCTTCGAGCTGCTTGCGGAAACGACACAGAAGGAACAGGCAATCGACGATATGCAGGATGCTTTCATTCACAACCATATCGATCGTCTGATGCACAATGCCTGCGATCCTTTAGGCGGTGTTATCTTTGCGGATATGTGCACGGACCTTGAACGCTGCGGTGACCAGGCCATGAATATTGCCGAGGCGCTAGTCAGACAGCAGCAAAGTGCCTGATGCCCGGCGCAGAACCTGTAAGGAAAAGACGGACAAAACTGGGCAAAAACAAAATAAAACAGAACAGGAACCATAACATTGTCACTCAGAGAAGAAATTGAAAAACGGCGGACTTTCGCCATTATTTCCCACCCCGACGCCGGCAAAACGACGTTAACGGAAAAATTCCTGCTGTACGGCGGCGCAATCAATCTGGCCGGCTCGGTCAAAGGCCGCAAGACAGCCAGACACGCGGTCTCGGACTGGATGGAGATCGAAAAAGAAAGAGGTATTTCGGTCACCTCCTCCGTCCTGCAGTTCCAGTATGACGGCAAATGCGTCAATATTCTGGATACGCCGGGACACCAGGACTTTTCCGAGGATACCTACCGTACGCTCATGGCGGCGGACTCGGCGGTCATGGTCATCGATGCTTCGAAGGGCGTCGAAGCGCAGACCATCAAGCTCTTCAAAGTCTGCGTGATGCGGCATATTCCGATCTTCACCTTCATCAACAAGCTGGACAGAGAGGCAAAGGATCCTTTTGAACTGCTGGATGATATCGAGCATGTGCTCGGGATCGCGACCTGTCCGGTCAACTGGCCGCTCGGCTCCGGCAAGTCCTTCAAAGGCATTTATGAGCGCGACAAAAAATGCATCACGACCTTCAAGGCGGAGGGCGCCGGTCAGCGGGAGATCGCATCCACGTCTATCCCGCTTGAGGATCCGGCAGCGCGCGAGGCGGTGGGCGGCCCTGCCATGAATCAGCTGCAGGAGGATCTGGAACTGCTTGATGCCCTGGCCGAGATGGACGAAGAGGCCGTGCTTGCGGGGAACTTAAGTCCTGTCTTTTTCGGCTCCGCCTTAACGAACTTCGGTGTGCAGATCTTTCTGGAGCATTTCCTGAAAATGGCGCCCGGCCCCGGTCCGCACAAGGCCGGAGACCGCGTGATCGACCCGGTGGAAGCGCCGTTTTCCGCCTTTGTTTTCAAGATCCAGGCCAACATGAATAAAGCGCACCGCGACAGGATCGCCTTTATGCGTATCTGTTCAGGCCGGTACGAAGCGGGGATGGAAGTCAACCATGTTCAGGGCGCAAGAAAGATCCGTCTGACCCAGTCCACGCAGATGATGGCGCAGGAACGCACCATTGTCGAAGAGGCCTATGCCGGCGATATCATCGGTGTTTTCGATCCGGGGATCTTCTCGATCGGCGATACCCTGACCCTGGATGAGAACCTGTTCAGCTTCGAAGGCATCCCGACCTTCGCACCGGAGCATTTTGCAAGACTGCGCCAGGTCGATACCATGAAACGCAAGCAGTTCCTCAAAGGTGTGATGCAGATCGCTCAGGAAGGCGCGATCCAGATCTTCCAGGAAATGCGGGGCGGCATGGAGGAGATCATTGTCGGTGTGGTCGGCGTGCTGCAGTTTGATGTGCTGATGTTCCGTCTGAAGAACGAATACAATGTGGAGGCAGGCCTTGACATGCTGCCTTACGAATACATCCGCTGGATCGTCAGCAATACCGATCCGGCCTCAATCTCCGGTACTTCGGATATGAAGTGCGTGACAGACCTTAAAGGGAGACCGCTGCTGCTTTTTGCCAACAGCTGGAGCCCCGGCATGGTGCTTGACCGCAATCCGGGACTGATTCTTGAAGAATTTGGGAGGAACACCTGATGAAATGCCCTTTTTGTAATGCAGAGGACACAAAGGTCATTGACTCGCGGCCGGCAGAAGGCACGATCAGACGGCGCCGTCAGTGTGAAAAATGCGGAAAGCGTTTCACGACCTATGAACGCGTGGAGATCATTCCGCTCATGGTGATCAAGAAGGACGGCGTGCGCGAAGAATTCGACCGAACCAAGATCGAAAAGGGCATTTTCCGTGCCTGCCACAAGCGGCCCGTACCGGTCGACCGCATCACCGCTCTGGTGGATGACATCGAAAACGAACTGGTGGCCAGCGGCGAAAAGGAAATCCCCTCTCACGTCATCGGGGAGATGGTGATGGATAAACTGGCGGCTCTCGACGGCGTCGCCTATGTCCGTTTCGCTTCTGTCTACCGCGAATTCAAAGATCTGGATACGCTGCTGGAAGAGATCAACAAACTGGCGCACAAGAGATGAAGATTTTTCAATGGTTCTATCCGACAGAACACGTGACCGCTGCGTCTGAGATCACGCCGGCGTGGCTTAGCGATCGCGGCATCAAGGGCGTTGTCTTCGATATCGACAATACCGTCGTTCCGCAGGACGAGCCGGCCGGAGAGGAAGTGGCGGCCTATTTCCGCATGCTTCATGAGGCGGGGATCAAGACCTTTATCCTTTCCAACAACCGTGAGCCGCGGGTGAAAGCCTTTGCCGAAGCAGTGGGCTGCGCGTATTATTTCCGGGCACAGAAGCCTTCGCGGAGGGGGTACCTTGCCGCCATGAGACGCATGCATCTGCGGCGCAGGGAAATCGTCGTCGTGGGGGATCAGCTGTTTACGGATATCTGCGGAGCCAACCGCAGCCGCATCCGCAGCGTCCTTGTGGATCCTGTTGAGCCGAAGAAGGATACTGCGGGTGTTAAGATGAAGCGGCCATTTGAAAAAATCGTTTTTCGCGCGTGGAAGAAAATGCGGCAAAAAAACAGTTGAAATCAATAGAAACATCGCATATAATATTCAGGACTGTTCAGCAGACCAGCGCCGCAGTGGCGCAATGATAAACCACACATACCTTAGGAGGAACCAAATTATATGGTAGCAGCAGGTGATTTTAGAAACGGCATTACGATCGAGTATGAAGGCGGCGTCTGGCAGATCGTAGAGTTCCAGCACGTGAAACCCGGCAAGGGCGCAGCGTTTGTCCGCACCAAACTGAAAAGCGTCACCGGCGGCGGTGTGATCGAAACTTCTTTCCGTCCGACCGACCGTTTTGAGAACGCGATCATTGACCGCAAGGATATGCAGTATCTGTACAACGACGGTGATTTCTACTACTTCATGGACAACGAGACCTTCGAACAGGTCGCGCTGACCAACGACCAGATCGGCGATACGCTGAAGTTCGTGAAGGAAAACGAAATCTGCAAGCTCTGCTCCTACAAGGGCAGCGTGTTCTCTGTGGAACCGCCTCTTTTTGTGGAGCTCGAGATCACCGATACCGAGCCCGGCTTCAAGGGCAACACCGCGACCGGCGCGACCAAGCCCGCGATCGTGGAGACCGGCGCGCAGATCAACGTCCCGCTGTTTGTAAACCAGGGTGACGTCGTCCGCATCGATACCCGCACCGGCGAGTACATGCAGAGAGTATAAGAGGCCCAGAACTGCCGCAGCAACTGCGGCACACAAAAAACGGAAGGCATTCAGCCTTCCGTTTTTTGTGCGGAAAAGTCAGATTCGTGCGACGCCGGACCTTCTTGCAGCTTCGGCGACGGCCTTAGCCACGGTCTTGCCGACTCTCGGATCGAAGGCCTTCGGGATGATGTAGTCCGCAGACAGCTCTTCATCGCTGATCAGGCCAGCAAGGGCCTCGGCAGCGGCCATCTTCATCTCTTCGTTGATGTCGCTTGCGCGCACGTCAAAGGTACCGCGGAAGACGCCCGGGAAGGCGAGGACATTGTTGATCTGGTTCGGATAATCGCT
>DJYD01000031.1 GCA_002449955.1 Lachnospiraceae bacterium UBA6987 | reverse complement strand
CTGAACCAGCTGCTGGTGGAAATGGACGGCTTCGGCGTCAACTCCGGCATCATCGTCATGGCGGCAACAAACCGTGTGGACATTCTGGATCCGGCGATTCTGAGACCGGGCCGCTTCGACCGGAAGATCGGTGTAGCCCGTCCGGATGTGAAGGCCCGTGAAGCGATCCTGAAGGTCCATGCCCGCAACAAACCCTTAGGGGATGATGTGGATCTGGCGAGGGTTGCGCAGACCACGGCCGGCTTTTCCGGCGCGGATCTGGAAAACCTCCTGAACGAGGCCGCGATCCTTGCTGCCAAGGAGAACCGCCAGTATCTGATTCAGTCCGATCTGGACAAGGCCTTCATCAAGGTGGGGATCGGCGGCGAGAAGAAGAGCCATGTGATCTCGGAAAAAGAAAAGCGCATCACAGCCTACCACGAGTCCGGCCACGCGATCCTCTTCCAGGTTCTGCCGCACGTAGGCCCTGTGCATACCATCTCCGTGATCCCAACCGGCGTGGGCGCCGCAGGCTATACCATGCCGCTGCCGGAAAAGGATGAGATGTTCAACACGAAGACCGAGATCCTCGAGCAGATCATGGTGGATCTGGGCGGCCGCATTGCGGAGGAACTGACCTTCGGCGATATCACGACCGGCGCCAGCCAGGATATCAAGAACGCGACGGCGAGAGCCAAAGCCATGGTCATGAAGTACGGCATGAGCGACAAGGTCGGCATGATCGACTACGGCGGAGACGGCGAGGTCTTCATCGGCCGCGATTTTGGCCACACCCGTGAGTACGGCGAGCAGACCGCGTCCTTGATCGACAAGGAAATCCGGGACATCGTGGATGACTGCTATGAAAAGGCGAAGGCGATCCTGATCGAAAACAGCGCGGCCTTAAAGGCCGTCGCCGAAGCCCTGATCGTGAAGGAAAAGCTGGACCAGATCGAATTTGAACGCATATTTGCCGAGGCCTCGGGCAGCGCGCCCGAGACGGCACAGTAAGCCGAAACGCACCCTAGTGTCTACATCCTGAGCAGTGCGAAGGATTTTATCAATTAACAGGAAGAGGTTGTCACAAGATGACCCTGCAGTATTTCAGCGACGAGACAGTGAATTTCCGCATCCCTGCGCAGCCCCGGGAAGGAGAGGCCTTTACGGTCCGGTTCCGGGTCCTCAGGGGGACGGAAACCACTGTCTCTTTGCATCTGGTCAGAGACGGTGAAGCATCGGTCCGGGAAATGAAACCGGTCTGTGCCCGCGGCATCTACGTCTATTATGAAGCGCAGGCGGAGGGCGTGCGGGAAAGAGGCGAGTACTTCTTTACCACGGCTTCCGAAGACGGGACGGTCTGGTATTACGGGAAAAACGGACTTTCGCAGATGGCTTCCGAAGTGCAGCCCTTCACCGTGCTGCCGCATTTTACGGTGCCGGACTGGGCGACAGGTGCCGTCTGGTACCAGATCTTTCCGGACCGTTTTGCAAACGGCGACCCGGCTAACGACCCCGCTGACGGAGAGTATACCGATTCGACCGGCGCACCCTGCAGACATGCATCCTGGGAGGAACCGGTGAAGGCAGGCGATTTCAACTGCTTCTACGGCGGGGACCTGCAGGGCATTATCGACCATCTGGATTATCTGAAAGGCCTGGGGGTGGACGTTCTCTACCTGAACCCGATCTTCGTCTCGCCTTCAAGCCATAAATACAATACACAGGATTACGATCACGTGGATCCGCACCTGGGCGTGATCATCGAGGATGCGGAAAATCCTGATCGTTACGGGATCCGCACGACCTCGGAAGCCAATCTTGCCGCCTCCGATGCGCTGCTTTCTCAGTTGATCGAAAGGGCGCATGATCGTGGTATGAAAGTGGTGCTTGACGGCGTGTTCAATCATTGCGGAGACTTCCATAAGTGGATGGACAGATATGGAATTTACCGCAAATACACCGGAAAAGTGGGAGCATGGTGGAGCTCAGAATGCGAATCGGCTGCCTATTTCCGTGAAAAAGGCTACCATGAGTATGAGTGCTGGTGGGACAACGAAACCCTGCCGAAGCTGAACCTTGACGGTTCGGAGGCGCTGCGGGAGGAGATCCTGCGCATTGCCGAAAAGTGGATCTCGCCGCCCTTTAACGCGGATGGCTGGCGCCTTGACGTTGCTGCAGACCTCTGCCACAGCCCGGAGGCAAACCATGCCTTCTGGAAGGAATTCAGAAAGCGGGTGCGGGCGGCAAGACCGGATGCACTGATCCTGGCCGAACACTACGGAGATGCTTCTTCCTGGCTGCGCGGCGACGAGTGGGACAGCGTGATGAACTACGACGCATTCATGGATCCGGTATCACTATTCCTGACCGGTGTGGACAAGCACAGTGACAGCTACCGCCCGGAGGATGAGGGCGACGGCACGCTGTTCTGGTACCGGTATCAAGCTGCTTCGGCAAGACTTCCCGGGCGCTCCCTGGAGACAGCCTTAAACGAGCTCGACAATCATGACCACTCGCGTTTCCTTTCCCGCACGAACCATGTGACGGGGAGGCTCGGCGCTTTAAGCGCCCATGACGCGGAAAAAGGCGTCTCCAAGGCTTTGCTGCGGGCGGGTGTTGTGATGCAGATGACGCTGCCGGGCGCGCCGGGCATCTACTACGGTGACGAGGCCGGCCTTTGCGGCTTTACCGATCCGGACAACCGCAGGCCCTTCCCCTGGGGAAAGGAAGACACCGTCCTGCAGGATTTCTATCTGAACGCCGTGCGGCTGCACAAAAATATCCCGGCCCTGAAGGCCGGCTCACTGGTTCCGGTAATCATGGATGAGGACCTCGCGGTCTACGGAAGATTCCTTCATGACGAAGCGGCGCTCGTGGTGATCTATACCGGAACGGAAGGCGCTGAGGTGAGCATTGACCTGAGCGACGTAACGGGGATAGCACCGGTGACGATCACGCGCGTGCTCCATTCGAGCGCGCTCACCACAAGCCTCGGAAGGAAAAACCTGCAGACGCCGACCGGAAGGCTGGAGCTGACGCTTCTTCCGCAGAGCGCGGAAATCTATATCTGGTAAAATAAAACCCTCCCCCGGAAGCGGGGGAGGGGGCACGGCGAAGCCGTGACGGGTGAGGGCGGTTTGCATCCGCCTTTTTTATTGCGTAAATACCTTTCGCAGCAGGATGTAAACCGGCACGGCAACGGCAAAGGCACCCGCACAGAGAAGCGCGGCGGGAAGCGAAAGCGGTACAAGCTCAAGCAGGCCGCTCAGAACCAGCATGGTGATGACAAGGCCCGCTCCGCAGAGCGCAAAGACCACGGTCTTATATCGGTCGAGCGGCCTCGCGATGCCGTAATGGACCAGCATGCCGATGGCGGCGACAGTCACCGTGGCCGCGGTGCGGATCTCTGCCTGGGGCAGGCCCATGCCCGCTGCGATCAGGACAAGCGGGATGACCGTGACGGCGTCTGCGATGCCGCCGGGCAGGGCTTTCCGGAAAACATTCTTCAGGAAATCGCCGCGGATCAGGTCCTTGTTCGGCGCCTGCGCAAGGAAGAAGGACGGGATCCCGATGGTGAAGGCTCCGATCAGCGTGATCTGGAGCGGAAGCAGCGGGTACGAGAAGCCGATCAGGATCGCGGAGAGGGCGATCAGGAAGGAGAAGATATTCTTTACCAGATAGAAGCTGCCGGAGCGTTCAAGGTTGTTCACGACACGGCGGCCTTCATCCACAACGGCGGGCATCTTCGCGAAATCCGATTCAAGAAGCACGAGCTGCGAAGCCTGTACGGC
Organism: Lachnospiraceae bacterium UBA6987; assembly: GCA_002449955.1. GTDB lineage: Bacteria > Bacillota > Clostridia > Lachnospirales > Lachnospiraceae > UBA6987. The sequence continues at coordinate 38,538 of DJYD01000031.1, read as the reverse complement.
GGCATCGCTCCCCGCGGCCATGGCCACGGAACAGTCGGATTCTTTCATGGCCAGGATGTCGTTCACGCCGTCACCGGTCATGGCAACAGTGTGCCCGGCTTCCTTGAGGGCGCTCACAAAGAGCTTTTTCTGCTCGGGAGTAACGCGCCCGAAGACGGTATTTTCAAGGATCGCCGCCTTCGCTTCGGCCTCGGTCTTAAACGAAGAAGCATCGATATAATGCTCGGCATTCGGAATGCCGGCTCTTAAGGCAATGCGGCTGACCGTGACCGGATTGTCGCCCGAAATGACTTTGATGGCAACGCCCTGCTCGGCAAAGAAGCGGAAGGTTGCCGGTGCGCTCTCCCTGATGGCATTGTCAAGGAGGACCAGGCCGAGGAGCCGGACAGGCGCCGTTAGCGCCTTTCCGTCCGGAACACCGTCATATTCGCCGAAGGCAAGCACGCGGAGGCCTTCCCGGCTGTGATCCTCTATGGGACCGCGGAAAGTTTCATACTGATCCTTCAGCAGGAATTCCGGGGCGCCGAGCACATAGGAGGCGTCTGCAAACTGCACGCCGCTGTATTTGAACTGTGAAGAAAAGCCGGAAACACTTACGGCTTCCTTCTGCGTGGGTGCGGTAAAATAGGCCTTCAGAGCCCGCATGGTGATGTTGTCGGCATCCTGCGCGGCGGTAAAATCGGAGAGGAGAGTGAAGAGCTTATCCTCGGAGAGATTCACGGCCTCACAGCCATGGACCGTCATTTCCGGCTCGGTGATGGTCCCGGTCTTGTCCACGCAGAGCACGTCCACCCGGGCAAGGGTCTCGATGCATTTCATGTTGTGGATCATGACCTGGTTGCGGGCGAGCCTTACGGCACTGACTGCTAGCGTAATGCTCGCGAGTAGGAACAGCCCCTCGGGGATCATGCCCATGACCGCGGCGATGGTGGAGCGCATGTTGTCGGTATAGCTGAAATTTGGCTGCTGCCTTAAGAAAAGTGCGATGCCGATCGGGATGATGGCAAAGCCCATGATCTTCACGAGTCTGTTGAGGGAGCGCACGATCTCGGACTGCTCGCCGCCCTTCATGGCCTTGGCCTTTAACGTCAGCTGCGAGATGTAGGACTGGGCGCCGACGCGGGTAAGGCGGGCCTTAAGTGCACCCGAGACCACAAAGCTTCCGGACATGAGCTCATCGCCGGGCGCCTTTTTGATCTCGTCCGCTTCACCGGTTAAGAGCGATTCATTTAAGGAAGCGCTGCCGCTTACGACCACGGCGTCCGCCGGGATCTGATCGCCGGCCTTAAAGAGCGCGAGGTCGTCCTGCACAAGCTCTGCCGCCGGGATCTGCAGTTCTTTTCCGCCTCGCAGAACAAGGGCCGTAGGCGCGTGCAGCACGTTCAGCTTGTCGAGCACCTGCTTGGAGCGAAGCTCCTGGAAGGCCCCGATAAAGGTGTTGCAGAGGATCACGCCCATGAAGCCGAGATCCCGGTAGGAACCGACGGATAAAAGGATCACGGCAAAGATCGTATAGACCAGGTTGAAATAGGTGAAAACGTTGCTGAAAATGATCTGCGGAACTGTCTTGGACGGCGGCTTTACGGGAGTATTGACGAGCCCGCCCGCTTTGCGCTCCGCGGCTTCGGCCTCGCTTAAGCCGCTTAGCAGGTAGGCTTCAGAAAGGGTGCTGGTGTTGGGGTTGAGGTTATTATTGTCAGTCATCAGGAAGGGGTCCTTTAGTCATTTTTTGAAGGTTTCACGCGGTCTTCCCCTTTGTTTGCCCGCAGAAAACCGATCTCGGTGCCCTCGCGTAGCCGCTTGTAATTGTCTTTGTGTTTGTAGACCATGACGGCCGTTGCGATAAAAATGATCAGCGCCAGGACCGGCCGATTGTTCATGATGCCGAGAGCGATGGGAACGCCGATCGCGGTGGCAAGTGTTCCGTAAACGATATAGTCCGTGATCAGCGTGACCAGGGCGATGACGGCGCAGGCAGCCAGGAAGACCTGCCAGTTCAGCCCAAGCGTCATGCCGAGGAAGCTCGCCAGTCCCTTGCCGCCCTTAAAATGCAGATAAAAAGGAAAGATGTGCCCGAGCACAGCCGATACCCCGGCAACCGCGCCGACGTAGGGAATTACGCCGCCGAGCAGCCATTTGGCTGCAAAGACGCAGAATGCGGCCTTGCCGATATCAAAGAGTGCGGTCAGGATGCCGGCTTTCCAGCCCATCGTGATCATGGCGTTGGAGGCGCCGGCGTTGCCGGAACCCTTCTTCCGGATATCGAAGCCCTTCCTGCGGGAAAGAAAGTATGACATGCTGAGACTACCGATGCCGTAACTGACCAGAATGAGAGGAATATACAATAAATATTTCATTATCGCTTGGCTCCTTTCCACTGCTGCTTGCAAAAACAGTCTCTCTGCCTTGCTTATAGCATTTTACAGAGAGACTGTCAAATGAAATGTAGGGTTTGTTATTTCTGCCTCATCGAATATCCGGCAGATCGATGGTGACGCCTTCCCGGAAGAGATCAGCCAGATTATGGATCAGACAATCAAGACTGACCAGATAATCTCTGGCATCGGGATCGAAGTCCTGCAGACAGAATGTTTTTCTGATTTTTTCAAAATACTCATCGTAGGGGATCTGCCCATACAGAATCATTTTTGCATAGAAATCCCGTGCTGTCTCGAACCACTTCGGAGAAGTACAATCTGCATCCAGAGGATTAATTGAAACTAACATTCATTCCCTCACTTCCAAATGAAATCCAATTGAGATATTATTCAGTCAATCTGTTGGTATTAATTATATTATAAGAATATTTAATTATCAACAGTTAAAAAGACACAAATATACCTTGCTATTATGCTGCGTTTTTCTTGATTTCTGCATTTGCACTGTGTTAAGCTTACATTGAATTATTGAATTAACAAAGGTTTCTTTTATGAGAAAAATGTGGTTGTTATTGCTTGTCGTTCTCCTTTGCTTCTTACTGCCCGGCTGCGGTAAAACATTGGATATGTCAAAGCTTATCTCTTCTCTGGTTAAAGAAATAGTGGTTTATACGAGCGGAAAAGAGACGCGTATCACGGACCAGGAGACGATAGACTCCGTTGCAGAGGTCATCGGGAAGTCGGTTTTCAAGCCGGCGGCAGCCTCGCGCCTCAATATTCCCGGTGCAACATCGGTTAGAGTCGATGTCATTATGGAAAATGGAATGGTGACGATCACATATCCCTGTTTTCAATATGACGGCCGGGTTTATGATGCCGGCTCAGACAGTGTTCGGGATTTTTATACGTTTATCGGGCAATAAAAGAGCAGAACGACGCTGACAAAAGCGCCCTTCCGATTTCAGCTGTCGGAAGGGCGTTATTCAATGATTTAGGAGAGCCTTTTCAGGCAGCCTCATATTCATGATCAACAGGGCTACCGTATCTTCCTTGCTTCGAGGTAGTATCTCTTGTCTCTGGCGTGCCCCATGGAGAAGGTCTTGCGGGGCAGGACGCCGTCCGCCATGACGGTTCTGAAAAGCTGATCCTTGCCCATGGCAGGCAGCTTGAAGCCGATGGCGCCGCTCTGCATGGAGAGGCGCTCGACCACGTCGTCATCGTGGATGTAGTCGATGCTTGCGCCTTCATGCGATTTCAGGTACTCGTCAAGGAAGGCCTGGAGGGTGCCGACCGGGAGCTGTTTTTCGGGATCCGGTACGGTCACGAAGCCGTGTCCTCCGCCGAATAAGTACTCGATCACGTGGCCTTCGCCGACGCCGTCGTGCGCGCCGGGATGAGCGGCAAAGAACTCGGTCATGACGGCTTCCGGATCGATGCCGAAGACTACCCGGTGGATAGGCTCGAACTGCAGGGCATCGTCGTGGTTGTTGACAAGCTCCACTAACGCATAACGGGCGGGAGAGGAATAGGCTGCCTCGCCCTCGCGGGCCTTCAGGTCCTCAAAGCACTGCTTGGCCGTGGCGAGCGAGTGGTTGCCATCGCCCATGGCATAGAGGAGCGGCGCGGCGTCTCTCAGGCCGTACTTTGCTTCCTGGACCTCGGGAGACTTTAACGCGGTGAGCGCGGCTGCGACGGCCGCCTGCTGTGTTTCGTTCAGCAGGAATGCCCGAATATGGCCGCCGCCCTGCATGAGGTCGAAATCATACAGCAGCTGCATGCCGTCTGCGGCAGCGGAAAGCGGTTCGATCACGGTCTTTTCCGGATCGTCGATCAGCACCATGATGTGCGGAAGCTCGATGGGGGCGTCCTTTCTGACTCTTACCCGCGGCGGGATGCGGTCGAGCACCGTGCCTTCGGTCGCGCGGATCAGCGCGCCGCTGCCGGGTGTGAAATCGTAGCAGTCAAGGTCGACCTTCCCGATGAGACCGTGGCGGACCTTGCCGTCTGTCTGGGTACGTTCGACATAGATCAGGGCATTTTCGTAAGTTCTGAAGATGCCGCCAGCAAGGTATTGCTGCATGGCGCCGTTGATCGCGGCGATCTGCGCGTCCACGTCCGCATCATTTAAGTGTGCCTCAGGAAGGATCAGGCGAAGCGCAGAAGGCGCATCCCCGACCTGCTCCTCCACAGCCTGCCAGTATTCCGGCTGTGAGGTAAATTGGTCGCAGGCGATGACCGCCCATTTTTCCATGTCCGTGCCGTCCTTCGGCAGGAGGATATCGGCCGGGCTGAAACCGAGCCCGTCAAACAGATGCTGGTTCATATGATCCCCTTTCAGAATATTCCCCCGGCAAATGCGCTGCAATGCTTCACCGGGGGAATGATTGTATTTATGCGAAGAATTCCTTGACAACGCTGATCAGCTCTTTGCCGATCTTTTTCTGGGCTTCCTTCGTGCCGGCGCCGACATGAGGCGTGCAGCTGACAGCCGGATGCTCTGCGAGCGTCCAGTTAGGTTCTTTCTCGCTCATCCAGACGTCGATGCCGGCAGCCTTCACTTTGCCGGAATTCAGGGCATCAAGAAGAGCTGCTTCATCCACGTTGCTGCCGCGGGATACATTGATGATGACCACGCCGTCCTTCATCTTCGCGATCGCTTCCGCGGAGATGATGGGGCCTTCAGCCGCGCCGGGCGCGCAGACTGTGATGATATCGGACTGCGCAAGCAGCTCGTCCATGCTCACGAAATGCATGGTCTCGCATTCGCAGCCTTCGGGCTTATTGCGGTGGACGACGGAGAGGACGTTCATGCCGAGGCCCTGGGCTTTCTTTCCCACCAGACGGCCGATGCGGCCGTAACCGATCACACCCATGGTTTTGCCTTCCAGCTCGAAGCCCTTGGAGTAGGCTTTCTTTTCCCACAGATGCTCGCGCATGGTGTGGCCGGCAAGAGAAATGTATCTCGCGCAGGAGAAGAGGTGTGCGATCGCGAGCTCCGCCACGGCATTGGAGGAGGAGTTCGGGGTGTTCTTCACGGTGATGCCGTTTGCCTGGGCGTAGCTTACGGCAATGTTGTCCACGCCTACGCCGGCGCGGATGATAAGTTTTAAGCGGGAGCCTTTCGCTTCGTCGATCTGCGGCTCCTTGATCTTGGTTGCGGAACGGATGATGACGCAGTCGAAATCGCGCAGGGCTGTTCCGAGCTCAGCCGGTTCGTAGAATTTTTCGACGATCTCAAAGCCGTCGTTTCTTAAGGTTTCCATGGCCGAGGCATCCATGCCGTCGGTCACCAATATACGGATTGACATATGATTCTCCTTCCCCTCTTCAGTGTTTTTCTTCGTAGTCCTTCAGGAAGGCGACAAGGGCTTCCACGCCTTCCTTCGGCATGGCGTTGTAGATGGAGGCTCTGAGGCCGCCCACGCTCTTGTGGCCCTTCAGGTTGCTGAAGCCGGCGGCGACGGAGGCGGCGACGACGTCCGCGTCCATTTCCTTCGAAGGCGTTACGAACGGCACGTTCATGAGGGAGCGGTCTTCTTTGCGCACGGCGCCTTTAAAGAGCCTGCTCTGATCCAGGAAATCGTACAGCACGGCGGCCTTCTCTTCGTTGATCTTATTCATGGCTTCCAGACCGCCGATGGTGTTCTGCAGATATTTGAACACCTTGCCGCAGCAGTAGATGGCCCAGCAGTTCGGGGTGTTGTACAGCGAGGCGGCGTCGGCATGGGTCTTGTAGCTCATGTAGGTCGGAACGAACTGCGGCAGATCGTCGCGGATCAGATCTTCGCGGATGATTACGATGGCAAGACCGGCCGGGCCGACGTTCTTCTGTACGCCTGCCCAGATGAGGCCGTATTTTGATACGTCGCAGGGGCGGGAGAGGAACATGGAGGACTGGTCGGAAACGAGGATATGGCCCTTCGTGTTCGGCAGATTAAAGTAGGTGGTGCCGTTGATGGTCTCGTTCTCGCAGATGTAGACGTAGTCCGCATCCTCCGGGATGTCCAGATCGGAGCAGTCCGGAATATAGGAGAAATTCTTATCCTTTGAGGAAGCGGCAATGATCACCTCGCCATACTTCTTCGCTTCATTGATGGCCTTCTTGGACCAGGAACCGGTCTCGATGTAGACAGCCTTGCCGTTCTTCATCAGGTTCATGGGGACCATGGCGAACTGCAGGGTGCCGCCGCCCTGGATAAAGAGGACCTTGTAGTTGTCCGGAATATTCATAAGCTTTCTGAGATCAGCTTCCGCGTCCTGGATGATCTGTTCGAAGACCTTGGAACGGTGGCTCATCTCCATCACGCACATGCCGCTGCCGCGGTAATTCATCATCTCGTCACGGATCTCTTCCAGTACGGGTTCCGGCATCATGGCAGGGCCGGCAGAGAAGTTGTAGGTACGACCGTAATTCATAACAGTTCCTCCTTGGATATGTATGCCTCAGGGCATAATTGCACAGCTTTCAATAATAAAATTATACTTGCAAAGAATCTGAAATAATATCATAATAAAGGATGAAAATATAACAGAATTGAGGACTCACATGATTTCAATCCGTGTACTGGACGATCAGAAGGAAATCAAGCAGCATGGGACATATGAGTTTCCCGTGGCGGTATATCATTATGTCATGAGCGAATGCGTACTCGGCTACATCAACTGGCACTGGCACGACGAGATCCAGCTCTGCGTGGTGACAAAAGGCCGCATGAATTTTCAGGTGAGCGGCGCGCAGTATCTGCTGACTGAGGGCGAAGGCTTCTTTGTGAACAGCGGCCGCCTGCATATGGCAAAACCTGTGGGAGACCCGGATTCCGCCTATCTGTGCCTTGACTTTCACCCGCGCTTTCTGGGGGCGTTTCCGGGCTCGGTCACGGAACAAAAGTACGTGGAACCGTATACCGGCGCGGCCGGTCCTGAGCACGGCGCCCTGAAAAATGATATCCCCTGGCAGCGAGAACTCCTGGAAGAGATCCGTGCCATCGGGCGCCTGTATGACGAAAAGGCCTTCGGCTATGAGCTGGCGATCCAGGCACGGATCGCGCTGCTCTGGCTTTCGCTGCTGAAAAATGCCGAAGGCTTTTCCGGCGAGGAAAGGCAGGAGGAGAAAAATACCCTTGTCAGGCGTGTTATGGCTTATCTGCGGGAGCATTATGCGGAGCAGATAAACCTTACGGACATCTCACGCGAGGTGATGTATTCGGAAAGCGAGTGCTGCCGTAGGTTCAAGAGCACCACGGGTGAGACGATCTTTCATTACCTGAAGGCCTACCGCCTTGCGCGGGCGACCGAGCTGTTAGAAGAAACGGACTGGCCGGTGTCACGCATCGCGCTCGAGACGGGCTTTTGCAGCTCTTCGTATTTTATTGAGGCTTTCCGGGCAGAGCTGCACACCACGCCGCTTCGGTACAGAAATAAAAAGGAAGTTCTCTGAAACATCGAGCCGTGCAATAAAAATCGCAAAATGGCCGAAAAAATATCGTATAAATAGACAAAATATTGAAATAATTTCTTGACAAGTAATTTATGCGGCGCTATAATCGCCGCATATTATTTTTACTCTTCCGAAAGGAGCCTAACTGATGTTCACCGCATTATCCGGCCTTATTCTTGTACTGGTAAGCCTGCGCGTCCTCGTACTGCAGGCTGTTATTGGTATGAATAAAAGAATATGGACATGCTGTTAGGCAATGGAAGCGATGGAATAAAAGCGGCCCTGCAGCAGCGGGGCCGTTTTTATATACTCCTTGGCGGGAAAAGAAGTTCCGCATGGAGGAAAACAGGAGGAAATGATGATGAAGAAACTGATAAGTCTGGTATTAGCAGCCATGATGGTTATGAGCCTTGCCGCCTGCGGCGGCGATACCCCCGCGAGCACAGGAAAGGCGGATGCCGGAACAAAAGCCGCAGAAACCATTAAAATGGGCGGTATCGGCCCACTGACCGGTGACTATGCCAACTACGGAATTTCGGTCAAGCAGGGTGCAGAGCTTGCGGTGAAGGAGATCAATGCAGCCGGCGGCATCGCCGGACAGCAGATCGAACTGTCCTTCCAGGATTCCCAGGGCGATGCAGAAAGCGCGGTGAATGCCTACGGCAAACTCCTTGACTGGGGGATGAAGCTCTCCCTTGGCTGCGTGTTCTCCGGTGAGACGGCAACTGTTGTGGCTGCGGCAAAGGACGATGACATCCTCCTGCTGACACCGAGCGGCTCCTCCGACAACATCCTGCAGGGCAATGACAAAGCCTTCCGCGTCTGCTTCAACGATTCCTATCAGGGTACCATGGCGGCCAACTATATCAAGGAGCACGCCATCACGGATAAGGTCGCCGTTCTGTACCAGAGCGACTATGACTACTCTGTAGGCCTGTATGAATCCTTCAAAGCCGGCTGCGAAACCAATGGCATTACCATCGCCGAAGTTCAGACCTTCACCGAAGGCACCAAGACCGACTTTACCACCCAGATCAACAAGCTGGTCGCAGCCGATGTGAAGCTGATCTTCATCCCCATCTACGCCGAACCCGCCTCGACCTTCCTGACTCAGGCCAAGGGCAAATTCGGGGACGATGTGTATTTCTTCGGCGCCGACGGCCTTGACGGCATCATGGAAAAGGTCGCCCAGGACGTGACCATCGCCGACAACGTGCTGATGCTGACGCCTTTTGCCGCAGACAGCCAGGAAGCGGATGTGCAGGCTTTCGTAAAGGCCTACCAGGCCGCTTACAATGCCACTCCCGATCAGTTCGCGGCCGACGGCTATGACGCCGTGTATATCCTGAAAGCGGCTGCCGAAAAGGCCGGTTCCACGAGCGGCGCCGCGATGGCGAAGGCCATGACCGAGCTCGAGATCGACGGTGTGACCGGCAACATGAAATGGACAGCTGACGGCAATACCCAGAAGAACGCCATGGCCATCATCTACAAGAATGGCACCGGAAGTGTGTTTGGAGAGTGATAAGATCCTTTGCCTGTACCCTGCGGGTACCTCGCTCAGGATGACATCTAAAAAACCATTAAGGATCTCATTATGATCGAATTCATCAAGACACTTATCAGTGGCCTCGGACTGGGCAGCATCTATGCCCTGATCGCACTCGGCTACACCATGGTCTACGGCATCGCCAAGATGCTGAATTTCGCGCACGGCGATGTGATCATGGTGGGAGCCTACGCGGGCATCGTGGCTTTTACCTCGGCAGGACTGCCGCCGGTTTTCACGGTCTTTCTGTCCGTGGCCGCCTGCACCCTGCTCGGGGTGCTGATCGAACGATTTGCGTATAAACCGCTGCGCGGCGCATCGTCGCTCAGCGTACTGATCACCGCTATCGGTATGAGCTACCTGCTGCAGAACCTGGCGCTGATGATCTTCGGTTCCCAGCAGCAGGCCTATCCGCAGTATGTGAAGCTGCCCTCTGTCACCCTTGGCGGAATTACGATCGACGGCATCACGCTGCTGACCCTTGGCGTGACGGCGCTCATCATGATCGGGATGAGTCTCTTCATCAACCGGACAAGGCTCGGCAAGGCTATGCGGGCCGTGGCAGAAGACCGCGGCGCAGCAGAGCTCATGGGGATCAGCGTGGACAAAACGATCGCCCTGACTTTTGCGATCGGCTCCGCGCTTGCAGCAGTGGCCAGCATCTGTTACGGACTGACTTATGTATATATCAAACCGACGACCGGAGCCATGCCCGGCATCAAAGCCTTTACGGCAGCGGTGTTCGGCGGCATAGGCTCTATTCCCGGCGCCATGCTTGGCGGCATCGCCCTCGGCGTGATCGAGCAGATGGCCAAGACCTACATCTCTCCGCTGTGGGCAGATGCTATTGTTTTTGCGGTTTTGGTTCTGGTTCTGGTGATCAGGCCTACGGGACTCATGGGCAAAGAAGTGCAGGAGAAGGTGTGATATGGACAGGGTGAAAAGGGTTTTCAAGAATAAAAATGCCGTAACACTGGTCCTGCTCGCGCTGTTCTATGCGGTCATTGCCTGGATGCTCTGGTCCGGACACATCACGAGACAGTTCACGAACATGATCATACCCATGTCCATGTACATCGTACTGGCGGTCTCCCTGAATCTGGTGGTCGGCTTCCTCGGCGAGCTGAATCTGGGCCACGCCGGTTTTATGAGCATCGGCCTCTTTTCCGGCTGCCTGCTTTCGATCGCACTTTCGGGGAGCCTCCCGCTTATCGCAAGGCTGCCGCTCAGCATGCTTGCAGGCGGTATCTGCGCCGGGATCTTCGGCTTTGCCGTCGGCATGCCGGCCCTTCGTCTGAAGGGGGACTATCTGGCCATTGTCACGCTGGCCTGCGGGGAGATCGTCAAGAACGTCATTACCAACCTGAGCATCACCGGTGGGGCAAGAGGGCTGAATACACAGCCGATCTATTCCGGGGCAAAGGCGTTATTGCCTTACGCCGTGGTCCTTGTGTTTGTGACGGTTATCGTGATGATGCACATCAAGAAATCAAAGCAGGGACGGGCCATTATGGCGATCCGCGACAACCGGATCGCGGCCGAATCCATCGGTCTGAACGTCACCTATTACAAGCTGGCGGTGTTTATCATCGCGGCCTTCTTCGCCGGTGCAGCCGGTGCGCTTTACGGACATTTCTTTGCCAATGTGAAGGCGGTGACCTTTGACTACAATATGTCCATCGAGATCCTCGTGATCGTGGTACTCGGCGGTATGGGAAGCGTGAGAGGCTCGGTGATCGCAGCCATCGTGCTGACGGCGCTGCCCGAGATTTTCCGGGATTTCGGGGATTACCGCATGCTTGTCTATGCTGTCGTGCTGATCCTGGCCATGCTGTTTACGAACAGCCCGGAGCTCCGCTCTCTTCGGGAGAATATTACCCCGGCAAAGCGGATCAGGGAAGGCTTCAGGAAAAGGCATGTGGCGCGGGTCCTGTCCGGCGGGCAGGAGAAAGGGGGAAAGTGATGGCACTTGTGAATTCGCGTGAAACGTCAAAGCTGGTGTCGGTCCACCGCACCTGGTATGTGCCGGAACGTGATGCGGACAAAGCCCCTATCCTCGAATGCATCAATCTCGGGATCAATTTCGGCGGCCTTGCGGCGGCCACGGATTTCAATATGACCATAGGGCCTACGGAGATCGCAGGACTGATCGGACCGAACGGAGCGGGAAAGACAACCATTTTCAATCTACTGACCAAAGTCTATCAGCCGACAAACGGAACAATCCTGTTGGACGGAAGGGATACCCATAACATGACGACGACGCAGGTCTGCCACGCTGGAATTGCCAGGACCTTCCAGAATATCCGTCTCTTTTCCAATATGACGGTGGAACAGAATATCACGGCGGCGATGGACCGGGAGATCCGCTACTCGCTCCTGAGCGGGATCCTCCACGGCCCTGCCTGGCGGCGTGCGGAGAAGGATGCCCAGGATAAGGCGAGGGAACTCCTCTCGATTTTCGGCATGGAGGAATTTGCCGGAGCAAAGGCGGGAAGCTTGCCCTACGGTGCGCAGCGCCGTCTGGAGATCCTGCGGGCTCTGGCGACAAAGCCGAAGCTTCTGCTGTTAGATGAGCCGGCTGCCGGCATGAACCCCTCCGAAACGGCGGAGCTGACAGAGAATATCCGCCTGATCAGAGACCGCTTTGAGATCGCGGTTTTGCTGATCGAGCACGATATGAACCTGGTCATGAATCTGTGCGAGGGCATCGTGGTCCTCAATTTCGGGAAGATCATCGCCAAGGGCTCACCTGAGGACATCCAGCAGGACCCGGCCGTGATCGAAGCCTACCTCGGGAGGAAAAAGGCATGAGTGAAGGGATATTGTCAGTTCAGAATATGAGCGTTTCCTACGGCAGCATCCATGCCGTGAAGAATATCTCTTTTGAGGTTCAGGAAGGCGAGATCGTGACTCTGATCGGGGCCAACGGAGCAGGAAAGTCCACGACCCTGAATGCGATCGCGCGCCTGCTGCCGGCAAGCGGAGAGATCCGTTTTGCCGGAGACTCTCTGATGCATGTGCCGGGGCACGCCGTGTTAAAAAAGGGGCTCGCGATGGTCCCGGAGGGGCGGCGCATCTTTCTCAGGATGAGTGTGGAGGAAAATCTTGAGATGGGGGCCTATATAACGCCGCGCTCCTCTATGCAGGAGCAGATGGAGGATGTGTTCCGCCGCTTTCCCCGCCTGGAAGAGCGGAGAAGTCAGATCGCAGGGACCTTATCCGGCGGAGAACAGCAAATGTTAGCCATGGGGAGGGCACTGATGTCAAAGCCGAAGCTTCTGATGATGGATGAACCTTCCATGGGCCTTGCTCCGATCCTCGTGGAGCAGATCTTCGGGATCATCCGCGAATTAAATGCCGCCGGAACCACGATCCTCCTGGTGGAACAGAATGCGCAGGCAGCACTCTCGGTGGCGGACCGCGGCTATGTTATGGAGACGGGCCGCATCGTCATGAGCGGAAAAGCGGAGGAACTGCTCGCTTCCCCCGCAGTCAAAAAGGCATATTTGGGCGGATAATAAAAAGTCCCTCCCCGAGCCTCATAAGCCGGGGAGGGACTCTTGCCTTTCGGGGCAGTTTAAAAAGACAGTTCTTCGTCAGTGATCTCGCCCTTTGCGACAATATTGGTCGGGCCGGTCAGGTAGAGATCCGTGATCCGGCCTTTGTCGTCCTGCAGAACATCCATGGTCAGGACGCCGCCGCGCATGGTAAAGCGTGTGCCGCGGCCGGAGATGAGGCCGCGCGTCGTCAGCACGGCAGCGGCCGATCCGGTACCGGTACCGCAGGCATAGGTAAAGTCTTCTACGCCGCGTTCATAGGTGAGCAGCAAAACCTCATCGGGGCCGGTGATCTCATAGAAATTGACATTGGCGCCCTTGGGGAAGGCCTCATGATAGCGAAGCAGTTCGCCCAGTTCCCTGAGCGTTCCCCGGTCCGCCTGCGCAAGACCGGAGACCTCCACGACGGCGTGCGGAATGCCGGGATTGCCAAGCTCGACATAGGCGGCCTGGCAGGGCTGCCCATCCACCGGGATGACCCGCTCGGTATCGAGGATGGAAGGGTCATTGAGCCGGATGCGGTAGTTTCGCACATCCAGGCGTTTTCCGGTGACTAAGCCTGCAGTCACCTCGATCGTCTGCGTCTCCCCGGCGAGGCTGTTTTCATAAGCATAGCGGCAGATGCAGCGGGCGCCGTTGCCGCACATCTCCCCGGCAGAGCCGTCCGAGTTAAAGTAGCGCATCCTGACATCAGCGGCAGGATCCTCCGGCTTTTCCACAAGCATCACGCCGTCTGCACCAAGAGACAGGTGCCTCTCACAGATAGTGCGAATGAGCTGCGGAAGCTGGTCCTCCGGCAGTTTCTTTTCCCGATTATCGATGATAATGAAGTCGTTTCCGGCTCCGTTCATTTTCCAGAAGTTCATAAACAAAGCTCCTTTGCAGGGGATAAAAACATTATAAAAAATCTGCCGGCATTTGGCAACTGGCAGAACCTGAAGAATTATCCTGTTCATTTTGAAGACAACAGGGGGCCTGGCCATTGTCTTTTGTTAATATATTTGTTATAATTACACTAATATTGCAGTAGGAAAGGAAAACCTATGGACGAACGTTTAAGTCAAAGCATTGATGCTTTTATTGAAAAAGAAGAGGCAAATATCTGGCGCGATATCGCAAGACTGGTTGCGATCAACAGTGTGGAGGGCGAGAAAGCGGCGGATGCGCCGTTTGGTGAAGGCCCGAAGAAGGCTCTGGAGGAAGGCCTGAAGATCGCCGGGGAGCTTGGCCTGGAGACACACAACTGCGAAGGCCACATGGGCTATGCGGTGACGGGCGGAGACGGCGACCGCTATCTTGCCACCATCACGCATCTGGATGTGGTCGGTGCAGGAGACGGCTGGCAGGCCGATCCTTTTGTCATGCGGGAGCGGGATGGCTTTATCATCGGCCGCGGCGTCATGGATGACAAGGGCCCTTCGGTTATCTGCCTGTATGCCCTGAAATATCTGCAGGAAGCCGGGATCCCGCTGCGCTATCCGATCCGGGCACTGCTCGGCGCCAATGAAGAGACGGGGATGGGAGATCTGACGTATTACAATGCACACTATCCGGCACCGCTCTTTTGCTTCAGCCCGGACGCGGACTTCCCGCTCATTAACGGTGAAAAGGGCATCTATCATGCCCGCATGAGCTCGAAACCGATCGAGGGCGGAAATGTGCGCTTCATCAAGGGCGGCTTTGCCCCGAACGCGATCCCCGAGAAAGCTGAGGCGATCGTCTTCGTGCCTGCCGAAAAAGAGGCGCTGATGGTGAAATTACCTGCGGTGGAAGCGGTCAGGGAAGCAGAGGAAGAAGGCGGAAGCCTCTGGAAGCTGACGGCATTTGGCAAAGGCGGACACGCTTCGATGCCGGCCGGGACCGTCAATGCCATCGGTGTGCTGCTGCACTATATCATGGACCGCGGTCTCGCCTCGGAAGAGGAAGCGAAGTTCTTTACCTTTGCGCTGAAGGCACATGACGCGACGGACGGGAGCCTGCTTGGCATTGCCCGGGATGACGGCCGCTTTGATCCGCTGACGGCAGTGAGCGGTATGATTTTCCAGGAAGATGGCTGCTTTGTCACTTCACTGGATTCGCGTTTCCCGACCAATATCACCGGTGAGGAGATCACGGAGATCCTGCAGAAGACGGCAGGTGACGCCGCCATCATCCGCGCAAACCGTGCAGCAGCACCGTTCTGGAAGGATCCGGAGGAGCCGGAGCTTAAGGCCTGCATGAAGGCTTACAATGAAGTGACCGGAGAGGATGCAAAGCCGTATTCCATAGGCGGAGGCACATACGCCCGCCATTTCCCGAATGCCGTTGCTTTCGGGCCGGAACACCCGGAACGCCCGCATCCGGCCTTTGTCGGACCGATTCACGGCGCAGAGGAGGGAGCCTCAAAGGCTGAACTTCTGGAGAGCCTGAAAATCTACATCCTTGCTTTGCTGGGACTGGAACAACTGGACTTTGACTGATTAGCGATTCTGACAGAATTCGGGAGAGGAGGCACATATGCCAGCTAATGTCAGCGGACGCAAGTGTCCGAACTGCGGTTCGCCGCTGCGCTACGATCCGGAGAGCGGCAGACTGATCTGTGAGTACTGCGACTCAAGCTTTACCATTGAAGAAGTAGACGCTGCCGACAGGGAACAGGCGCAGCAGGTCGGCAGCATGAATTTCACCCCCGGGAATGAGGCCCTGCAGAACCTGAAGGCCTATGTCTGTGAATCCTGCGGTGCGGAAGTTGTGGCTGATCCGCAGACCGTATCCCTCGTGTGTCCGTACTGCGGCAGCAACATTGTGCTTTCCGACAAGATTGGCGGTGAGCTGACCCCGGACGGCATTATTCCGTTTTCCATCACGCCGAAGACGCTGCCTGCGGCGGTCCGGGCCTTTTACAAGGGCAAAAAGCTTCTGCCGCGGTCTTTCTTCTCGGACAGCAGTATCGGCATCGTACAGGGAATCTATGTTCCCTTCTGGCTCTACGACAGCAAGCCGCAGGGCGAACTTGTCTTTAACGGAAGCCGTGACCGGACTTACCGCGACGGCGACTATACGGTGACGGAACACCAGAATTATGAACTGCACCGTTCCGTTTCCATGAGCTTCCATGATATTCCGACGGATGCGAGCGAGCGGATGGAGGATGCTCTCATGGATTCGCTGGAACCATTCGATTTCAGTGCGTTAAAGGCCTTTAATACCGATTATCTGGCTGGCTACGTGGCGGATCGCTGGGATAAGAATGCGAAGGAGATGAAAGCGCGTACCGACCGCCGTGTCTATAACAGCGCCGTGACAATTGCCATGGCACGGGCGACCGGCGGCTGGTCGGATGTCACGCCGAACCTGAAATCGCACCTGGATATGTCGGATTCGACAGCACGTTTTGTGCTGCTGCCGGTTTATGTTTTCGATATCAAATGGAACGGACAAAGCTACAGCTTTGCGGTGAACGGTCAGACGGGCAAAGTGGTTGGCACACTTCCCGAGGACAAGGCCCTCAAACGGAAATATTTCTGGAAATGGTGGGCGATCGGTGCGGCTGCCGTCATGGCGGTCAGCAGCCTGATGCTGCTGTAGGAGGTGAGGTCCATGAAGAAAAAACTCTGGCTGCTTTTGCTTCTTGCTCTGATGCTTCTGATGCCTGCCGGCCGTGCGCAGGCAGAAAATCTGCTGATCAGTCCTGCGCCTGGCGCCATTTCAGACAAGCCGGACTGGTACCCGGCAGATCCCGCCGGGTTCAGCTTCTACAGTGATCCTGATGCACTTCGTGTGGTGGACCGCGCGGACATTTTTTCCGAAGAAGAGGAAGCCATCATCCGGCAGGCGATCCGCGAACAGTCTGCCCGCGGAAACGCGGATATCGTGGTGGTCACGGATGCCTCTTCTTACGGGATGAGTCACATGCAGTATGCCGATGACTTTTATGACTACAATGGTTATGGTTTCGGTGAGAGCCGTGACGGTATCCTGCTGTTTATCTGCATGGAATCCGGAAACCGCGGCTGGTGGACATCGGTAACCGGATGCCTTGACCCGGCGGTTAGCACCGGTCCCGTACTTTACACGGAGTCGGTGGCAAATACCTTTGACGATGCGCTCTATGACTATCTGGTGGCGGGGCGCTATGCCGAAGGCGTGCAGAACTGGGTCGGCAATGTGGGCACCTGGCTGACTTACGGTGTTCCGTATGCGCCTTTATGGTACCCGACTGTTGAAGAGCAGGCGGTATGGATCAGGCAGCAGAAGTTGACGGAGGCGCCCCGAATCGTAGATACGGCAGGTTTGTTTTCCGGGGACGAAGCAGAGGCCCTGGAAAGGAAGGCGCGTCTCCTGCTTACCCATTACGGCACAGATGTTGTGATCCACACGGCGAAGAGCGATTATGGCATGGGCAGGGAGGCTTATGCACAGGCATTCTATCAATATGGCGGATACGGACTCGGCACAGATTACAGCGGCGTTTTGCTGGTGATGTATACGGATGGCTCGTATGATCTGTATACGGAGGGGACTGTGCCGTCCTGCCTGAGTGAGAGCGGCTCTGTCACGCGCCTGCTGGAGCAGACCGCGGATGCTGCGGCGGATAAGGGCAGGAAAGACGGCTGTGAAACCTATTTGAACCTGTTGGAAAAGGCCTTTAAGAAGAATAAGATCCCGCACAGCACCGGTACATGGATTATGAGCGCTGTTATCGCCGCGATAGCCGGCCTGATCCCCGGCGGCATTTCCCGCAGCAGTGCGTCGGCCAGCATGAAGACGGTCCGCTCGGCCTTTGACTCGAACGACTATCTGGTGGAGGGGAGTTTCCGCGTGGATGGCGGGCATGATGAATTCATGGGTGTCACCACGACCCGCGTATACAATCCCCCGCCTCAGCAAAAGACCGGTTCATCCGGCGGCGGAGGCGGATCAAGCTACAGCAGCGGCCATATTTCTTCCTCCGGCAGCTCACATTCCGGCAGCGGCAGAAAATTCTGAGCCCTGACAGATGAATACCCATAAGGAGTACAACATGATCGAGATCACCTATGATGGCAACAGAAAGATTGAAGTCCCGATTGGGACTTCTTACCGGGCCGTGGCCGAACAGGTACAGCCGGAATATGACCATAGGATCGTACTGGTCAAGTCGCGTGGAAAGCTGAAGGAGCTTTTCAAGAACGTTTCAAATGACGAGACGGTGCATTTTGTGACTACGGCAGAACGAGACGGCATGCTGACTTATGAGCGAAGCATGCTGATGCTGCTTGGGAAAGCGATCCACGATCTGGCAGGAGACCGCGAAGCGGAACAGTTTCTGGTCAAATTCTCGGTGATCAACGGATACTATGTCGAGTTCAGGGATAAGCATGCCGTGACGGAAAAATACACGGAACGGCTCAAGGTACGCATGCAGGAGCTGGTCGATAAGGACCTGCCGATCAAAAAGCAGAGTGTGCATGTGGATGTTGCCAGGCAGTATTTCCGCGAGGTCGGGATGAAGGATAAGGACAATCTGCTCCGCTTCCGCCGCAGCTCGACGGTCAATTTGTACAATATCGGCGACTATGTGGACTATTTCTACGGCTTTACCGTGCCCTCCACAGGATACCTGAAGTATTTTGACGTCATTTCCTATGAGTCCGGCATGGCGCTGCTTATGCCGCATCAGAAATCGCCTGAACTTGTGGAGCCGCTCGTCCCGCAGAAAAAACTGTTTGACGTTCTGCAGGATACCTCGAACTGGTGTGAAGAGATGGGGATCGACACCATCGGTGAAATCAATCAGAAGATTGCCGGAGGTGAGATCGCCGATATGATCCTGATGGCTGAGGCAAGACAGGAGATGAAGATCGCCTCAATTGCAACCATGATCGCTTCAAGGCCGCGTGTCAAATGCGTCATGATCGCAGGGCCGTCCTCCTCGGGCAAAACCAGTTTTTCCCACCGCCTCTCCGTACAGCTGCGGGGCCTGGGCTTAAGACCCCATCCCATCGAGGTAGACAACTATTTTGTCAGCCGCGACAGAACGCCGCGGGATGAAAACGGTGAATTCGATTTTGAGTCGATAAAGGCTGTTGACACGGAACAGTTCAACCGGGATATGCTCGACCTGTTAGCCGGCAGAGAGGTTCAGCTGCCGACCTTCAATTTCAAGCAGGGCGTGCAGGAGTACAAGGGCAATTCCCTGAAGCTTGGCGAAAATGATATCCTGGTGATCGAGGGGATTCACTGCCTGAATGAAGAGCTCAGCTACCGGATCCCTGCGGAGCAGAAGTTCAAAATCTATATTTCCGCACTGACAACCATCAATATCGATGAGCACAACCGGATTCCGACTTCGGATGGGCGCCTGATCCGCCGTATGGTGCGGGATGCCCGGACGAGAGGGTATAATGCAGAGGATACCATCGGACGCTGGGCCAGTGTGCGGCACGGAGAACACAAAAACATCTTCCCTTATCAGGAAAGCGCGGATGTGGTCTTCAACTCCTCCCTCGTTTATGAGTTCTGCGTGTTAAAATCCTATGCGGAACAGCTGCTGTTCGGCATAGGGGAAGATTCGCCGGCGTTTTCGGAAGCAAGGCGCCTTTTGCGCTTCTTCAATTATTTCCTGGCGACGGATTCGACAAAGGTCCCGCAGAATTCCCTGTTAAAGGAATTTATCGGGGGAAGCATTTTCAACGTATAAGCCGCAGAAAATGGGAACACCAAAAAAGCTGCCGAAAGGCAGCTTTTTTGTACTTCATCGTATGATTCATTTGTTTTCATCAGCCCAGCGGCTCAGCTGCTTTTTGAATGAAGTGTATTTCTTCTCCGGAACCGGAAGAACGGTCCCGTTCGACAAGGTCAGTGAAAAACGCTTCAGGCTGCGGATATAGCGGGGATTGACCAGATAAGAAGCATGACTGCGAAGAAAATATTTGCTGTATTTCTCCGCCATGACGGTGACCTTATCCTGGCAGTGAAGGGTACCGGTGATGGTGTGGACAAGGCTGTGATGGCTGCTGTCCGTACTCTCGATGTAAATGATGCTGTCGGCATTCATGAAATGGGATTCATCCTTCATGCCGCGGATCATGATGTGATTGGTGCCGATCTGCGAAGCAGTGGCAGACGCGATGGGATCTGAAACCGGTATCAGCTGTCCGGCGGTGGTCGCATTGGCGTTTGAAATCATAATCATGGCAATGCGGGGAACGCTGTCTCCTTCACCGTCTTCCTGGGACTTTTGCTCCGCCCAGGAAATCAGTGTGCGCTGGCGGCTGATGATCGAACTGCCGTCCTCAAGATACAGCAGGACATTGTAGAAGAGGACGATGTTCATCCCTTTTTTTCCGACAGGGGTGATCAGGGTCGAAATATCTCCGAGTGTATAGGAGGCATTTTCACGACTTCTGAAAAGGACATCGGCAAGTTCCTCTTTAGAGCGTAAGGCTTGGGAGTCTAACGGACCGATCCAGAGAACATTATCATCGAGATGGTCCAGGAGGGGCTGAGGCTGACCGTTGAAAAACTTTGCAATCAGGTCAAGAGTGAGAGAGGAGATTTCTTTTTGCTTCATGGTGTCACTTCCCTTCCTAGGAACTGAAGAGCGCGGTGACCGCGTAAATATGAACGAAGTATACTCGATTCGCGGCAGTATGGCAAGCTTTTTTTTGTGATCTTTAGGTGAAATCAGTAAAATGAAAATAAAGGACTTGACAGAGAAAAAAAAGAGTTTATACTGTAGTTAGCAGTTGCTAACTGCGGTGGGTTTTTAACAGTAACTTCCCACAGATAGGATAAGCCATAAGTATTTCTCCGGCGGTGCATGCCTGACCAACATGCATCGCCACATTTTTGATAAAATGACTTCCGCCCTTGAAAAGAACCGTTTTTCATGCTATAAAAAGTCTGCGGAGCAGGGCGGATGATCGCGGGGCCTTCAGGCCGTGAGGAAAGTCCGGGCTTCACAGGGCAGGATGCCGGATAACGTCCGGCGGAGGCGACTCCCGGGAAAGCGCCACAGAAAACAAACCGCCGGCCTGCATTCAGGCCGGTAAGGGTGAAACGGCAGTGTAAGAGACTACCGCTTCTGCAGTAATGCAGAAGGCAGGGCAAGCCCCATCCGAAGCAAGACCAAACAGAAGGCATAAGGCGGCCCGTCTGCCTTCGGGTAGGTCGCTTGAGCCGTCCGGCAACGGACGGTCTAGACAGATGATCATCCTCGACAGAACCCGGCTTATAACCCTGCTCCGTTTTTGAATGAAGGAGATAAAAATGAGACGCTTTGCGCATCATTTGAATACAATACTGAATGTGCTCTTTGCCGTCCTTGCCGTGGCGCTGCTGGTGCTTGGCGTTCTGAGCCTTGCGAGCGGCCCCTCGCTGCGCTACGTGCCTTATATGGCCGGTATCTGCGCGCTGTATTATCTGGCGACAGCCGTGAAGGTTTTTATGCAAGGAGAGCGGAGGAGTGCATTTAGGGGCGCGATGTTTTTGCTGCTTACGCTGCTATGCGCAGTATTTTGCTTTGTGACCTACAGGAGCTTGTTATGATTGATCATGAATTGATGAAGGAAACCTGGAAAAAAGAGGTTGTCAGGGGGAGAAGCGCAGAAGCGAGGCTTCCCTTCTTTGAGGCATGGGAAGACATATCATCGACAAATGACCGTGCCGCGGTTTTGGCAGGGGGCGGAGCGCCGGATTTCACCATGGTGACAGCAGACAGACAGACGGCAGGAAAGGGCAGACGCGGGCGCGTCTGGGAGACTCCGGCCGGCGCCGGCCTTGCCATGAGCCTTGTGCTGCGGCCGAAGGTGGCACTGGAGAACTTGTCCGAGCTGACGATCCTTGCCGGGATCGCCGTGTTCCGGTGCCTGAAAAGACTCGGCGCTGCACCGAAGATCAAGTGGCCGAATGACATCCGCTTAAACGGACGGAAGGTCTGCGGTATCCTTGCGGAAACTTCGCTGAAGGACGGAGCGGCGCTGTACACGGTCCTCGGGATCGGGATCAATGTAAAGAAGACGGCATACTCGGAGGAAGTCTCGGAGATCGCGATCTCGCTCGAGGAAGTGGGAATTGCCGCATCCCGGGAAAGCCTGATGGCGGCCATTACCGGAGAACTCATGGACCTTGTGGCGGAGTGGGAAAAGACAGGAAATATTTCATTTATTGTCAGCGAATATGAGAACTCAATGGAGTGGATAAATGAAATATGTCGCATTATCAGCGCGGATGGCAGCTTCATAGAAGGCAAAGTCCTCGGCATTTCTTCTGACGGTGCCCTGCGTTTCCTGACGGAGAAGGGAGAGCAGCTGATCACAGCCGGGGAAGTCAGCCTGCGGCGGTGAAGAAAAAATAGTTTTCTATAAGAAAAACAGTAAAAAAAACTTGCAATTCCATGTCCGGCATGTTAAAGTATATCGCTGTGACATATCACAATCCTTGCTTTCTCAAACCTCATCCGTCAGCTTCGCTGACACCTTCCGCACAAGGCGCGCCCTCCGGGTGCCCTAAAGGGGAAGGCAGGTGAAGGGAAGGCCAAAGTCCAAAAGGAGGTAAAAGCATGAGTAAGTACGAATTAGCCGTTGTTCTCAGTGCTGCCATCGATGATGAAGCGAGATCTGCCGCTCTTGACAGAGTGAAGGATTACGTGGAGAAGGCTGGCGGCAACATCACGAACGTAGACGACTGGGGAAAGAAGAAGCTCGCGTACGACATCCAGAAGATGAGCGAAGCTTATTATTACTTTATCCAGTTCGAAGCTGAGACCGAAGCTCCTGGTGAGATCGAATCCAACGTTCGTCTCATGGAGTCGGTCATTCGTTTCCTTTGCATTAAAAAGGACGAAGCCTGAGAAGAGAGGTAAATATGAACAAAGTTATTTTGATGGGCCGTCTGACGAGAGATCCGGAAGTGCGTTATTCGAACGGAGACAATGCCACCGCCATCGCCCGCTTCTCGATTGCCGTTGATCGCCGTTTCAAACGGGGCAGCGACGGCCAGGATGCGGATTTCTTTAACTGCACCGCTTTCGGAAAACAGGGTGAGTTTGTGGAGAAGTACCTGAGGAAGGGCACGAAGATTCTTCTGTCCGGCCGTATTCAGAACGACAATTACACCAACCGTGACGGTCAGAAGGTCTCTGCCGTGCAGATCATTGCCGAAGAGATCGAATTTGCCGAGAGCAAAAACGCAAGTTCCGCTCAGAGCGCCCCGCAGAGCTACAGTGCTCCTGCGGAGGGGAGCCGCCCCGCTGCTGACGGTTTCATGAATATCCCGGACAGCATTGACAGCGAGGAGCTTCCGTTTAATTTCTAAACAGGAGGGTATTACGATGGCTTTCAATAGAACCGATAAGAGCGATGCGCCGAAGAAGCACATGCCGATCCGCAGAAAGAAAAAAGTCTGCTCGTTCTGCGGCGTAGAGGGCGAAGTCGATTACAAGGACGTCGCCAGACTGAAAAAGTATATCTCCGAACGCGGCAAGATCCTGCCTCGTCGGGTGACCGGAACCTGCGCCAAGCATCAGCGGGCTCTGACCACGGCGGTGAAGCGCGCACGCAACCTTGCGCTTCTGCCTTATTCCGTTGACTAATGGATATGATCCGGGCCGGCTTGCCGGCCCGGGTTTTTTATCATCCGGGTACCCAACGGACATGTCTTGTGCAGGAGGCCGAAGGCGTTTACCTTGTCATCCCGAGGAGGGACGAAGTCCCGACGTGGGGATCTTGAAGAAAGGAAACCATACCCTATGGAAGGTAAAGTCCTGTGCGGCGCCAGCGCCGAACAGCTGAAATATTATTTTAATCCGGAATTCGGCCGCCTGCCGGAAGCCGTGCAGCAGGAACTGCATGACATCACCGTGGTCATGGCTGACCGTATCGGAGCCACCTTCCTGATGGTCTTCGGGAAGGGCGGTGATTTGCGTCTCGAAGTTGTCCCGGACGAAGCGGATTTCGGATACGATGAGATCGAGACCGAGCTGCAGATCCGCGCCCTGCAGCGGGAAAAGGAAGAGCTGTTCGGGCAGTTGGAAGCTTTTTATGCGGCGTTTATCATGGGAGACGCGATCGGATGAAACTCGGAGAACTGACGATCGATCATCCGGTCTTTTTAGCGCCGATGGCCGGCGTGACGGACAGGCCTTTCCGGGAGATCTGCTTTGATTACGGGGCGGACGGGGCCGTCACCGAAATGATCAGTGCGAAGGCGCTGTATTACGGGAACAGAGGAACGGAAACCCTGCTGCAGCGGGGACCGGGAGAGCATTTGCTCGGCGTACAGCTCTTCGGACGCGAGCCGGAACTCATGGCGGAGATGGCGCTGCGGCTTGAGGAGCGTTTTGACTGGATCGATGTCAATATGGGATGCCCGATGCCGAAGATCGTAAATAACGGCGAGGGCTCGGCACTGATGAAGGAACCGGAGCTTGCGGCGTCAATCGTCCGGGCTATGGTACAGAAACTTCATAAGCCGGTGACGGTAAAGCTGCGCAAGGGCTTTAATGAAGACAGCGTTAATGCGCCGGAGCTTGCAAAACGCCTTGAGGATGCTGGCTGCGCGCTCCTTACGGTACACGGCAGAACAAGGGAACAGTATTACAGCGGGGAAGCCGACTGGGATATCATTCGAAGGGTGAAAGAGGCGGTTTCGATCCCCGTTATCGGAAACGGCGACGTTGACAGCGCGGAACGTGCCCTGGCGATGCTGGAGGAAACCGGCTGCGACGGTGTGATGGTCGGCCGGGCAGTCCGGGGAAGACCGTGGCTTCTTGCCGAAATCCGGGCAGCCTTTGCGGGACGTCCTGCCATAGAAGCCCCTTCCCGCGCAGAAATCGCCGGTCTCATACGGAGGCATGCGCGCGCCTGCGTGGAGGAGAAGGGCGGGCACATCGCCTGGCAGGAGATGAGGAAGCATCTGGCCTGGTATGCACAGGGATTTTCCGGCGCGGTCATGCTGAGGCGGGAAGCCTCGCAGCTGTCCTCGGAGGAAGATCTGGAAAAGTGGCTGGACATATTTGTCAAGGCTTGACTTTGAAAAAGGGGAAGAGTATAATTCTCCCGTTACACATCTGCAGTGTGCAGACAGCTCCGGCAGTAGGGGAGCAGAAAGGGTTCAATCATGGCGGAAAAGAAGATACTGACCCGTTCCGGGTATGAAAAATTAGAGAATGAACTCACGGATCTGACCGTGAACCAGCGCAAAGAAATCGCGCAGAAGATCAAAGAAGCACGTGAACAGGGTGACCTTTCCGAAAATGCGGAATACGATGCAGCGAAGGAAGAGCAGCGCCATATCGAGGCCCGCATTGCCGAGCTGGAAATGATCCTGAAAAACGTCGAGATCGTGGAAGAAGAGGAACTCAGCTTTGACCGGGTCAACATCGGCTGCCTGGTGACCGTACAGGAGAAAAAGTCCAAAAAGAACATGGTTTTCCACATGGTCGGTTCTACCGAAGCCAACTCCATGACCGGCAAGATCTCGAATGAATCCCCGATCGGCGGCGCTTTAATGGGCCACAAGAAGGGTGAGACTGTTGTGGTGCAGGCCCCCGTGGGAGAAATTACCTATAAGATCCTTAAAATCGAGAAAGCCTGACCAGAACTGACAAAAGGCGCCGCGTTCCCAGCCGGGAATACGGCGCCTTTTGCATACGGATGAATACCTGTGGGTGAATCTTTCACAGACATTTCAGAAAATAATTGTCCCATCTTGTGAATGTATGCTATAATATTCACACCTGTGACTATGCACATGGACAGACAGAGATGACGAAAGGAGGCGGCATGGTTAAGAAGGAAAAAGTCATTCTGATGACGCGGCTTGCGATAGAAGAAAAGACGGATCCCCGCTACCGTTTCATCACCGGCAGTTTCTGGTTTGATGATTATGCCTCCAAGGAACTCTGGGAAGCTTTTTTTGCGATAAGTTTCGCCTATGCCCTCGTGGTCATTCTGGGACTGATTGCCTACGGAGACAGCTGGACCGTGACCTATCATATCGCTGATGCCATGGAGCTTGCCCGCATCCTTCTGATGATTTGGCTTGCCGTGCTTGCTCTTGGCATGTTGGTCTGCCTGCTTACCCATGTCGCGCTTTACCGTGACGCCTACCGCAAGCGGCAGCGCGTGGAGAAATACCTGCGCCATCTGCGCGCATTCTACGAGGAAGAAGGTGAGCAGCTATGAAGATGTTTCTTTACCGTCTGCTCAGATTCCGCGGGTATGTGCAGCGCTTCTATGCCGACTATAATCTGTATCTTGTCATGGCAGCAAAGACCGTGACCGCACTTGCCGTGCTGCTTGGCATCAATGAGGCTTTTCCTTACCGGCCTGTGCTCGGCAGAGGGCTGATCGTTGCGGCAGCCTCCATTTTATGCAGTATCCTTCCCTGGAACTATATCACGGTTTTCGGCCTGCTGTTCCTTCTGGGGCAGCTGAGTGCGCTCTCCATTGAGGCAGCGCTTTTCGTCCTGGTCCTGGCAGTTTCCCTGGCAGTCCTGTCCTATGTGACACTGCCCGGCGGCAGCATCCTGTGGGCGGTTCTGCCGCTGCTGATCGCGTGGAAGATTCCGTTAGCCGGGGTCCTTCTGGCCGGACTATTCGGCGGCGTTACGCGATTTGTCTCGGTGGGCAGCGGAACGGTGATTTATTATGTTCTGAAACTGATTGCTGACCATGCAGACCTTCTTTCGGGCGCACAGACGGTGGCAGCTGACGGCAGTGAAGTCGGTACATTGGTGCAGCGCCTGCTGCTTCTTGTGAAAGGTTTTCTGAATAACGAGGAAATGATCATTGTTCTGATCGTTTTCAGTCTGACGACGCTTCTCGTTCACTTTCTGAGCAGAACGGAAGTGGATTATGCACGCGTGATTGCGATCCTGACAGGGGCATTTTTCTGCCCGGTACTCATGATGGCGGCGCTGCACCATGCCGAACTGGATCTGTCCGTCGGCGGTATGATGCTGAGTGCCTTCCTGGGCCTTCTGATCTCCTTGTTAGTTTATTTCTTTGCCGAAGGCCTCGATTATACGAAAACCGAGAAGGTGCAGTTCGAAGATGATGAATACTACTATTATGTTAAAGCGGTGCCGAAGATCCGTCTGCCCGGAAATGATATGAAGGCAGACCCGGGGAAGGTACAGCAGCGGCTGAAAACGACAGCCGGAGAAAAAGAGAAGGGAAGATAATCTATGCAGCAGATATTTGCCAATCTCGTCCAGTCGATTAAATCCTTGCAGATCGCGCCGAAGAATATCATTGAGATTCTTGTCCTGGCGTATCTGATTTATCATTTGCTGAAATGGGTTAAGAATACCAGAACATGGTTCCTGCTTCGCGGGATCGGTCTGCTGTTGCTTTTCGTGTTCCTGGCGAATGTTTTTGAACTGAATGTTTTGACCTATATTGCCGACAAAACGCTGAGCGTGCTCCTGATTGCACTGCTCGTTATCTTTGCCCCCGAACTCAGGCAGGCGCTGGAACAGCTCGGACAAAACAACTACTTTGCCAGACTGTTCGGAACAGAGCGTCTGCGTGACAATGCCATGCACACTAAGGAGGTTACCGGCGAGCTCGTCAAGGCGGTAACGGCGATGAGCAAGAGCAAGACCGGCGCCCTGATCGTCATCGAAAGAGAGATCCGCCTGGATGAGTACGTGAAGACCGGGATTCCGGTGGATGGCGTTGTATCGAGCGCCCTGCTGATCAATATTTTCGAAAAAAATACGCCGCTGCATGACGGGGCCGTGATCATGCAGGGAGGCCGCGTCGTTGCGGCGACCTGTTATCTGCCGCTCTCCGGCAACCCTGATATCAACAAGGCTTACGGAACCAGACACAGAGCCGCCATCGGGATCAGCGAGGCAACGGACAGCCTGACCATCGTGGTCTCCGAGGAGACCGGTGCGATCTCCATTGCGGTCGGCGGCGAGATGAAGCATAACCTGACGGCGAAGCAGCTGCGGACAGAGCTTGAGATCATGGAGCAGAGAGATGAGACAACGGCAGAAAGCA
Organism: Lachnospiraceae bacterium UBA6987; assembly: GCA_002449955.1. Taxonomy (GTDB): domain Bacteria; phylum Bacillota; class Clostridia; order Lachnospirales; family Lachnospiraceae; genus UBA6987. The sequence goes on along the minus strand of DJYD01000031.1, from coordinate 10,639 downwards.
GCACGCTGCTCGGCCGTATCTTCTCCGGCCGCAGGAACGGTAAACTGACAAAGAGTGATATGGCAGGCAAGGAAGAGCCACAGGGGACGGAAACGCCGGGCGAGGAAACGGCGCGGCAAAAACAGGAGGTGGAGCATGAAGACTAAACGCCTGTTTCATAACTGGCAGCTGAAGTTGGGTGCCGGTGCTATAGCAATCCTGGTATGGCTGATGATCATGAGTTTTTCGGATCCGCCGGATACAAGGACGATCACCAATGTTCCGGTTACGATCATCAACGATGAAATCTTTTCCGAGGCAGGAAAGTCATATACAGTGGACGGCAGACTGACGACCGCTGTCCGGGTGACCGGCAGCACATCCGCTGTCAGGAATCTGAATGCTTCCGACTTTACGGCGACAGCCGATCTTTCCAAGATGTACGACGTAACGGGACAGGTCCCCATTACCCTGACCTGCAGCGCCCGAAGTGCATCAACGCTGACTTATGCCCCGACAACGGCCTCCCTGAAGATCAATATTGAGGATGTGCTCTCGAAGAATTATTCGCTCATCATTAATCCGGAAGGAAGTGTTGCGGAAGGTTACCTTCTGGGGCAGATCACGCTGAACCCCAGCTATATCACAGTCCGCGCGCCGGAATCGGTGATCGAGCGGATTGCGGAAGCGGTCGTAACGGTGGATATTGAGGGGCTGAGTGAAAATACCACGCTCAGCTGCACCCCGCATTATTACAGCGCTGCAGGTACCGAGCTGACCTTCGAAGACGCAAAGGATACCACCTTCAGCACCAACGAGGTAAAGGCGGACGTGGAAATCCGGACCATAAAAACGGTGCCTGTGGTTATCGCGGTGGGCGGCCAGGATGCGGTGGCTTCGGGATATCGGTATACCGGAGCGCAGCAGTCCTTAAGTACGATCAGAGTCTCCGGTCTGCGCAGCCGCCTTGCAGAAATCAACTCCATAACGATTCCGGAAACGGTACTGTCGGTTGCCGGGGCATCGGCGGACATCGAAACAGAGATCGATCTTACCGAATATCTTCCGGAAGGAATTTCCCTCGTCAGCGGTGAAGAAGAAACGCTGACGGTGACGCTGCTTGTTGAGCCGCTGACCGTGAAAACCTATGAAGTGAACAAAATCACTCTGATCGGTGAAAAGGAAAACTACGAATATATTATCCGCAATATGCCGCTGCAGGTGCAGCTGCGGGCACTGGAAGAGGACTTCAAGGAGATCTCCGATGAGCATATTACGGCGACGCTGGATGTATCGGCTTACAGTGCCGGTGACTACAGCCTGTCGGTGAACATTGAACTGGACAGCGTTTTTGAACTCTTCAGCAATGCCAAAGCCAATATCAGCATACGCGAGCTGGAGGAGACGACAGCCGTTGAGGACAGCGAATGAAGGCAGTGATTCAGAGAGTAGGACAGGCATCCGTGACAGTGGATGGACAGGTCGTCGGCAGCATCGGAAAAGGCTTTCTGATCCTGCTCGGCGTGACCCACGGCGATACGGAGGCACAGGCGGAAAAGCTGGCAAAAAAGATCACAGGCCTGCGCATTTTCCCGGATGAAAACGGCAAGACCAATCTGTCGCTAAAGGATGTCGGCGGGGAGCTGCTGATCATTTCTCAGTTTACCCTGTATGCGGACTGCCGAAAGGGCTTCAGACCGAGCTTTATCCAGGCTGCAGAGCCGGGAGAAGCAGAAAGACTCTACGAATACTTCACAGGGCTTTGCCGGGAAGTGATCCGGAGAGTGGAGACCGGTGTTTTTGGCGCGCACATGAAGGTTGAGCTGGAAAATGACGGCCCTTTCACGCTGGTGCTGGAAGAACTTGCACAGGAACCGCAGGCGGGCAAGGAAAGGAACAGTATATGATTGCCTACATCAAAGGCATTTTTGAAGAAATAACAGAGGACGGCATTGTGGTGGAAGCCGGCGGCGTCGGGTATGGAATTGCCGTTCCGCCGGCCCTTGCCAGTGAGCTCACGCAGGGGGAAGAGGTGAAGATCTACACCTACTTTCAGGTGGCGGAGGATATGCAGAAGCTTTACGGCTTTGGCAGCCGCGAGGACAGAAAGGTCTTTACCCGTCTGCTGAAGGTGAGCGGCATCGGCCCCAAGCTTGCGATGAGCATCATGGGGGCTGTTCCGACTGACGAGTTAAAGCTGGCGGTCATCACCGGTGACGTGAAGAGCTTAAGCCGCGCGCCGGGCCTTGGCAAAAAAACTGCGGAAAAACTGATCCTGGAACTGAAGGATTCCTTTGATGCTTCAGAGCTTGTGACAAGCGGAAACGAGACACAGGGAGCGCCGCTTGTCATGAACGATGCTTTCTCCGAGGCAACGCAGGCGCTGATGGCGCTCGGATACAGTTCCTCGGAGGCCATGAGAGCCGTACGAAAGGTTGAAGCCAGAGAAGGCATGACCGTGGATGATGTGCTGCAGGAAGCCTTCCGACAGCTTGCAGCATTTTAAGAGGTGCTTATGGAACGAAGAACCATTACCACAGAACGGCTGCCCGAGGAGGAACGTCTTGAGCTTTCCCTGAGGCCGCAGACTTTAGCGGAATACATCGGACAGGAAGATCTGAAATCCACACTGAAGGTCTACATTGAGGCGGCTAAACGCCGCGGCGAACCGCTCGACCATATCTTGTTCTACGGCCCGCCCGGCCTTGGCAAGACGACGCTTGCCGGGATCATTGCGAATGAGATGGGCGCGAAGATGAAGGTGACCAGTGGACCGGCCATCGAACGTCCCGGCGATCTTGTGGCGGTGCTTTCCGGGATGAAGCCGGGGGACGTGCTGTTTATCGATGAAATCCACCGCCTGAACCGGCAGGTGGAAGAGGTCCTTTACCCGGCCATGGAGGATTTCACGGTGGATATCGTGATCGGGAAAGAGGGCGGAGCGCGCTCCATGCGCTATAAGCTGCCGCCGTTTACCCTCGTCGGCGCAACCACCAGAGCCGGCATGCTGACAGCGCCGCTGCGGGACCGCTTCGGCGTGGTGCACCGGCTGGAATTCTATAAACCGGAAGAACTGCGGACGATCGTGCTGCGTTCGGCAAAGGTCTTGGGCGTAGAGATCGAAGAGGACGGTGCGGCGGAAATTGCAAGCAGATCCCGCGGGACGCCGAGACTTGCCAATCGCTTTTTAAAGCGCGTGCGTGATTTTGCCGAAGTCAGATATGACGGAAAGATCACGAGAACCGTGGCGGACGAAACGCTTCGTCTGCTGAATGTGGACGAACTGGGCCTGGACAGGACAGACAGAACTTTCCTGAAACTGATTATCGAGAACTATGGCGGCGGCCCTGTTGGTCTGGAGACCTTGTCCGCGGCCATGGGAGAAGATTCGGGTACCATGGAAGATGTCTGCGAACCCTATCTGCTGCAAAACGGCTTCATCAAGCGGACTCCGCGCGGCCGCATGGCAACGGAAAAGGCGTATCGTCATCTGGGCATTGCGCTGCCGAAAGACCAGGTAACGGTGCCGGAACAGATGTCCCTGTTTGACCGTGACTGACCGATTCTCACAAAAAAAAGCAAAATAACGCTATATCTTGGGGGCGGAACGGAAAAATTTCTGATCTGGCCCCAATTTGTGGGTTTTTCTCTTGTCATTTGAATCATATCGTTTTATAATAAAGGCAGTAATATGGGTATTGGGAGGCAGCTCCATGGCAGATAAGATCTTTACACAGGTGAATTTGCTCGGCAAAACATACAACCTCGGCGGCTATGAGGATGAGGCCTATCTGCAGCGGGTGGCGGCATATGTCAATGGCAAGGCCGGCGAACTTCGCGCAACTTCAGGTTTTCTGCGTCAGTCTCCGGAGATGCAGCAGGTGATGCTCTCCCTGAATCTGGCGGATGATTATTTCAAGTCTCAGGATAAAGTGGAAGAGCTGAAAACAAGGCAGGAACAGCTTGAGCGAACGATTTACGAGTTAAAGCATGAGCTGGTCTCCATACGCATGACAGAGAAGGAAAAGGAAAATTGAACGCTTCAGTTTATAAGCGGCAAATGTACAGAGCCTCTGCAGGAAGCAGAGGCTTTGCTTGCAATTGCGGGCCGTTTATGATACACTTGCCTCCGTGCCGCGCAGGCACAGCAGAAGGAGAGATATGAGCAGACAGAGCAATCAGGAAACAAGATGGCTGAAACCGCTGTTAGCGGTGGTCGGCGTCCTGCTTCTGTTATTTATCGGGGTCAAGATCAGTACGGTGATCTGGGAAAAATATATGGATCCGGATCGGACTTCATCAGCAGAGGGCGGGATTGATTATCCCACGCTTCCGATTATCACCATGAATTCTGAAGCGGAGACCGGAGGAACGAAGGGGACAAGCGAAAATCCTGGCCAGGATACCACGAATGTACCGGATACCACAGAAGACGGATCCGGCAAGGTGCTTGACACGGAATATACCGGTGAGCTTCAGGTTGACTACACCCGTATGCCGGGCAAGTACATTCTGACGAACGCGGATTTCAACATCCCGACCTTCAAAAGTCCTTATGACGCAAACGGAGACGGAATCGACGATCAGACCCAGTTTGTACAGGGCGCAAAGGAGTTCCTGGCGCAGAATCCGCAGTATAAAAGCAGCAGCTATTATAAGGGCGGGTATCCGACAGCCGATGCAGAAGGTGTGATTTACGGCGTCTGCACGGATGTCATTGCCTTCGCGTTCAAGGCGGCCGGATATGATCTGAAAGCCCTGATTGATGCGGACATTACAGCGCATCCCGAATGGTATCCCTATGCACAGGAAAACTTTGATGCCAATATGAATTTCCGCCGCGTACGCAACCAGTACTGCTTCTTTATGCAGCACGCCCAAAGCCTGACGATCGATCCGTATGATACGAAGGAATGGCAGCCGGGTGATATCGTCGTGACCGGTGATATCGCAGCCTCCAAGGCCCATATCTGCATGGTCTCCACAAGGCGCGCGGAGGACGGTGTGGCCTATGTGCTGCAGCTCGCGACAACGGGGCAGACGCTCTTTGAAGAGGATTATCTGACGACTTGCCAGGTGAACAAGCCGATCATCGCGCATTTCCGCTATAATGGTTTTAATGGGGAATAAGGAGGCGCAGAACGGAGTCTGTAATGAATACAGCTTTATTTCACAAATCCATAAGGAGCGCAGTCATCTTTGTGATGGCGGCGCTTCTTGCGTTTTTACTCACCGGATGCGGGGGGAAGGACCCGTCCGTTCCGTCGGGTGCAGACCTGCCGCTTAGCGGAGAGAGTCTTGTGGAGATCGGTCCGAAGATCGTCATCGGGAAAGAAACGGAGCCCGGGGCGAAGACAGACAGCAAGGGCAATACCGATGAGCGCCCCGCAAGCACGGTGGCGAGCACATCGGAGGCCGTTGCAGAGATAGAAACGCCGGACTGCATGGAAGAAACGGTGCAGAGCTCAACAGAGGAAACGATGTCTGATTCCGCCGGGGAGCAGACGCAGGCTCCGCCTGCCACGAAGCCCGGACTTTGGGCCGAGGTGCCGACAGAAGGGCCTGAGTGGGAAACCAGAGCTGTGAGCGATGTGATTTATTATCTGGAGGATTTCGGCTTTTCGACCTACGTCAGCCCCTATGACGCGGACGGCGACGGGGTTGAAGACCAGGCGGACATCCTGCAGGGCGCAAAGGACTATGTCGCGACCAGACCGGTCTATGACAGCGGCTACTTTGCGGGCGGCTGGCCGCCGGCGGGAAAGGGCGTCTGTTCGGACGTTGTGGCCTATGCCCTGCGTGCAGCCGGTTACGATCTGCAGAAGCTCGTGGATGACGACGTGAAGGCGCATCCGGATATTTACAACATAGCGCCCGGAGACAATGACCCGAACATCGACTACCGCAGGACCCGGAACCTGCTGCCGTTCTTCCGCCGCTTTGCGGAGGAGCTGACGCTCGATCCCTATGATTACGCAGCCTGGCAGCCGGGGGATATCGTGATCTTCGAAAGCCCGACACGCGGTATGTGGCCTGGCCATATCGCCGTTGTTTCCGACCGCAGGGCTTCGGATGGCCTGCCCTATCTGATCCATCATACCGACAACGACCGCTATGCCTACGAGCAGGATTTCCTGACCACGCCGACCCGTATCCTCAAGGGTCACTTCAGGGTGAGCGGCTTTACGAAAGCGGGGAACTGAACATGAAGAATACCACGCTCTGTTACATCTCCCGGGGCGACAGCTATCTGATGCTCCACCGGGTGAAGAAGGAAAACGATCTGAACCACGACAAATGGATCGGCTTCGGTGGGAAGATGGAGGAAGATGAGAGCCCGGAGGAGGGGATCATCCGCGAGATCCGGGAAGAAACGGGGCTTGTTCCCGAAGGCCTTAGGTACCGCGGGATCGTCACCTTTGTCAGCAGTGAATACGAGGGCGAATACATGCATCTCTTTACTGCGGAGATCCCCGAGGGGGAGCCGTGGGAATGCGATGAGGGTGAGACGGCCTGGATCAGGAAGACCGATTTTGCGGCACTCCCGCAGTGGGAGGGCGACAGGATCTTCATGAAGCTGCTGGAAGACGGCGCGCCGTTTTTCTCCCTGAAGCTGCGCTACGAAGGCGACAGACTTGTCACGGCAATACTTGACGGAAAGGAATTGAAACTATGATCATCTATCTTGTCCGTCACGGACAGACGGACTGGAACGCGCAGGAAAAGGTGCAGGGAACGACGGATATCCCGCTGAATGCCACCGGCCTTGCTCAGGCCGAAAAAGCCCGCGAGCTGATGAAGGACATCCCCATCGATATCATTTATTCCTCTCCGCTCATTCGGGCATACCGAACGGCAGAGATCATCAACGAATACCATCACGTACCGATCATCACGGAGCCCCGCATCCGCGAACGCAATTACGGGATCTACGAAGCGGCAAAGTACGACGCCTACCCCGGCGTGGAATACTGGGATTACGCGCTGAACAAGCGTTTTGAAGGCGCTGAGACCGTGCGCGAGGTCTTCGAGCGGGTCTACCGCTGCCTGGACGATATTCGCAGGGATCATCCCGGAAAGACCGTGATGCTGGCTATGCACGGCGGCGCGGCGCGAGCGGTCCATGTGTATTTCGGCGGCTTTCCGAAGAGCGGGACCTTGAAGGGGCTTGTGACGCCGAACGCCGAGCCGATCCGCTTCGACGTCCCGGATGATATGCCGGCCTACATGCCGATCCCCGAACTTCCGGAAAAAGAAGGGATCTGAAGCGAGAACGCAGCAGAAGAAGCTGATCAGGAAAGAGAAAAAAGAACGACAGAAAGGAGCATGCGATGAACAGGAAGCAGGTAAGGCAGATCCTGAAGGATACGGATTATATCCACACGAGCGGCAGTGCGGAGGAACTGAAGGCTGCGCGCTATCTGCAGGAGGTCTGCGGGAAGCTGGGTGTGACCGCAAGGCTTGAGGCCTTCCCCGTAGAGATGGCCGAGGTAAAGAGCGCCTCGCTTGAGGTGACAGGCAGAGACGGCAGGGTGCGGTCCATCCCCTGCAAGGGCTATAAGCTCTGCGGAAGCGGCAAGTGGGAAGCTCCGTTTCTGTATCTGCCGGATACGGACCCCGCATCCCTTTCGAAGGCGGCAGGGCATATCATACTGATCGATACGGGCGTAGGGTATTTTGGTTACCGCGATCTGCTTGAAAACAACGTGAAGGGGATCATCACCTACGACGGAAATGTTAATTTCCGCGACCGCGACATCGACCAGAAGGAACTGCGTCCCTTCGTCGTGGACGGCGAAAGGAAACTGCCGGCGGTAAACGTCAATGCAAAGGATGCGTTCGCGTTAGTCAAGAGCGGCGCGCAGTCGGTAACGATCTGCATCGAGCAGGAGGAATCCGCAGGCGAGTCGCATAACGTCGTCGCGGAGCTTCCGGGCGAAACGGACGAATGGATCGTCCTGACGGCGCATTATGACACCACGCCGCTTTCCCACGGCTCCTACGACAACATGAGCGGCTGCATCGGACTGCTTGCCGTGATGGACGCTCTGCGCGGAAAGAAGCACCGCTACGGCCTGCGCTTTGTTTTCTGTGGAAGCGAGGAACGAGGCCTTTTAGGCTCGAAGGCATATGTGGCCGCACATGAGGAAGAACTACCGAAGGTCGCGCTGAACATCAATCTGGATATGATCGGCACCTACATGGGCCGCTTTATCGCCCGTGTGAGCGCGGAGGACGGCCTGGTGCAGTTCATCCGCTACTTTGCCTCGATGAGAGGCTTCGGCATCAAGGCCTCGGGCGGCGTTTATTCCAGCGATTCCACGCCTTTTGCGGATAAGGGCGTGCCGGCCCTTTCCTTTGCCAGGCTTGCCGGCGGCAATATGGCGCCGATCCACAACCGCTACGACACGCCGGCCGTGCTCTCGGATGAGCAGATCCTGAAGGACTGCGATTTCATCACTGCCTTTACCGCCGGGATGGCGGACGCCGTGAAGTGTCCGGTGAAGCGTGAGATCCCGGAAAAGATCCGGAAGGAACTGGACGAATATCTCGGCAGAAAGAGAAGAGAAGATTAAAACAGGAAGGACGGTGGTCGAGAGTGTCTGAATTAAAGTTATCCGAGGTGACGTCTCCGGTGGAACGCATTGAAGCAGCCCGCCCGGGACTGACCAAAAAACAACTGAAGATCACCGAGTACATGCTGGCAAACCTTGACACGGTCACTTTCTCTACGCTTGCGGGCTTAAGCAAGGCCTGCGGCGTAAGCGAGACCTGTATGCTGCGTCTTGCCGCAAAGCTCGGTTACTCCGGTTTTACGGACATGCAGCAGGCCTTCCGGCTTTTTGTCCGCAGCCGCATCGCCATGAACAAGCAGCAGAAGAATGGCGCCGACATCGGTGATGACAGTAACGGCATTCTTCAGAAGATCATGAACAAGGGGATCGAAAGCATAAAGCAAACGATGTCCAGCATCAATCCCGAGCATTTCCGGAAAGCCGTGGAACTGCTTTGCGGTGCGAAGCGGGTGTTTCTTTTCGGCTCACGAAGCTCCGCTTCCCTGATCGAATACTTTGCCTTTGAACTGAGCGGGATCCGCGATAACGTATTCGCGGTGAACGGTCAGAACTCCTCTTTGGACCTGCTGGCAAGCCTAACGAAAGAGGACGTGCTCCTCGCGGTCAGCATGCCCCGCTATCTCCGCGTCACGACAAGTGTGATGTCCTATGTGTACAGAGCAGGCGTCCCTACCGTCGCTATCACGGACGCGCTCTCCTCGCCGCTCATTCCCGTGGCAAAGGTCCCGCTTATCATCGGCAGCGAGAGCCTTTCCTACGGCGACAATATCCTGCCCGCCCTGGTTACCGTGACCGCTCTCATCAATGCCGTGGGCGCCGCCTGTCCGCAGAGCAAAGAGACCCTCGCCCGAAATGAAAGGTTCCGGGAACAACTGAACCTGTACCTGAAATAACAGCTGAAAAGGCCCGAATAACAAATACCCCCTTCACCGGTGTTGCCCGGCCAAGGGGGTATTTTTTTCATGAATGAGCTAAGATCGTCAGGCCGTCTTTTTTGCCGTCAGCTTCTGGAAGACGGTAACAGCAGCGATCACAGCAAGGCCGATCAGGTCGGTCAGTGTGCCCGGGATCATCATGGACAGACCGCCGGCGATCAGCAGAAGTCTGAAGAGCGGATTAAGCGGCTTGGACAGATAGCCGTTTAAGGCTGCCGCAATGCCGAACAGGCCGACAAGAGCACTTAAGGAGGTCTGGATCACGGCCCAGGCCGTAATATTCTCACCCACAAACAGCATGATGGGGCTGTAAGCGAAGATATACGGGACCACGAAGGCGGCGATGGCTAGCTTCGTGGCATTGATGCCTGTCTTCATCGGATTCGATTTTGCTATGGCAGAACCGGCGTAGGCCGCTAATGCGACCGGCGGCGTGATATCGGCTACGATGCCGAAGTAGAAGACGAAGAAGTGTGCCGCAACGACCGGGAAACCAAGCTGGATCAGGATAGGCGCCGTCGTAGCCGCCATGATGCAGTAGTTCGCGGTGGTCGGCACGCCCATGCCCAGGATGATGCAGCAGAGCATGGTCAGGATCAGGCCGATGATGCGGGCATTCTGAGCCAGCTGAACGATGGCATTGATCAGCGTGGAAGCAAGTCCCGTGGAGGTGATGCAGCCGGCAATGATGCCTGCCATGCCGCAGGCGACCGCGACGCTGATGCCGCTCTTGCCGCCGGCTTCCAGGGCATCGACCGTATTGAGGAAGGTCTTCTTTCCGGCTCTGGCAAGTGCCTCGCCGATCCCGAGTTTTTCCTCGCCTTCTTCGCCGGCCGCGTGGTCATGGAAGAAATGGATGAAGCCGATGACCATGGCTGCGAAGATCGAAAGGGCGGCACTGAACTGCATCGTGCGGGTGCCGGATGAGACTAACCACACCAGCATGACCAGAGGAAGGATCAGGTAGCAGAATTTGCCGAGATAGCTCCAACGGGGCAGTTCATCTCTCGGAATACCTTTAAGGTTCAGCTTCTTTGCTTCCAGATGGACCGCAATGAAGATGCCGGTGAAATACAGCACAGCAGGAAGGATAGCCTTCAGGGCGACCTGGGCGTAGGGAATATCCATATATTCCGCCATCAGGAAGGC
>DJYD01000023.1 GCA_002449955.1 Lachnospiraceae bacterium UBA6987 | reverse complement strand
TGCTCCACCGCTGAGCCACTCGCGCATACGCTGCCTTTTCGCGGCGCAAGGATGATATTACAACAAGAAGCGTAAAAAGTCAACACCTTTTTGAAAAAAAGTTGATTTATTTTTTTCGACGGCAAAAGAGGAAAAATGCCGCCCGGAGGGGCGGCATTTTGAGGTCTGCATGATTAAAGAGAAACTTCGCGGCCTTCCTTCATGGAGCGCTCGATGGCGTCCACGACTTTAAGCGCCGTGTAGGCTTCGCCCACGGAGACGACCGGCTTTTTGCCGTTGGCAACGCAGTTGATGAAGCCCATGATCTCTTCGGACAGATCGCCCTGCGGCAGTCCGTTCACATAGTTCCAGTGACGGCTGTCAGGGTAGAGGATCTTCTGCGGCTCCACGAACTTGATGCCCTTATCGCAGGGTTCCACATAGGCGACGCCGTTCGTGGTGACTACTTCGCAGCGGTCGTCGATGATAGTGGGAGAGTTCTCCGGCAGCACCCAGCAGGCTTCAAGGTTCGCGATGGCGCCGTTTTCATAGGTGACGATCGCGTAGATGACGTCCTTCATGTTATGCTCGGCCAGCAGCACGCTGCGGCCCTTTGCGAACACGCTGACCGGTCTGCAGCCCATGAACCAGTTGATGTAGTCGATGTCGTGGATCATGACGTGCATGGACAGGTCGGACGCGCCGATGTAGCGTCTCGGGCCGACGATGGGGCTGTTGCGGCGGGCATAGATGTGGATGATGTCGCCGAGCTCACCCTTGTCGAGCGCTTCCTTGATGGCGGCGAAGCGGTAATCGTAGCGAAGCAGGAAGCCGACGGTGAAGACCTTGTCATAGTCCTTCGTGAGCTCGTACAGCGCCTTGCCGTCTTCCAGTTCCTTGGCGAGCGGCTTTTCGAGCAGGATGTGCTTGCCGTACTTCACGGCGTATTCCACGGCTTCGCGGTGCATGTTGTCGGGCAGAACGATGCTGACGGCGTCGATCTCGGGATCGGCAAGGCATTCCTTGTAATCCTTGAAGACCTTGCAGCCGTATTCCTCGGCCACTTCGGCCCGGCGCTTGTCGTTCCATTCGCAGCAGGCATACAGCTCCACCTGCGGGATCTTGCGGTAGTTGTTGGCGTGATGGGTGCCCATCTGGCCCATGCCGATAACGGCAACTTTGATAGACATTTGATGTCCTCCTGATGTATTGAGTTAAGTTTGGGTGATGCCTTTTCAGTCTTCCCGGACGATCTCCCCGCTTTCGGCGGAGGCCCGGATCATATCCAGGATATGGATGCTCTCTCTTGCGCTTTCCGGTGAGCCGAGAACAGGATCTTTTCCTTCTTCAATGCAGGAAAGGAAGTAGGCAAGCTGCGCCGCGTAGGCGTTGCGTTCGGGAAGCGGGAGCGCTTCGGGCTGCCCGCCCTTCCGGCAAATGAACCACTCGGCCTGAGGCCCCGCCTGGATGTCCAGCACGGCAGCGCGGTAGAAATACTCGAGCGTAGCCTCCGTGCCGCAGATGCGGTAGCGGGTGGTAAAGGGATAGCCGTTGTCCTTCAAGGTGAAATCGGCCTGGGCGGAGGCGGCGGTCCCGTTTTTGAAGCGGAGGTTTGCCGTCACATGGTCAAAGCAGCCGGTATCATCCCTTGCCGCAAGCGTGTAGACCGAGGACACATCCCCGAGCAGGTAATGCAGGAAATCGATGTCGTGGATCAGCATGTCCTGAATGGCTCCGCGTCCTTTTTCGGGATCGAGGATCCAGCCGCCCCTTGCGGGGACCTGCGATGCGCGGCTGAAATTCACGGAGAGGATCTCACCGAGCTCACCGCGGTCGGCCATTTCCTTCGCTTCGGCATAGCCTGGCCAGAAGCGGACCACGTGGCCGATCATCATGCGGATGCCGTATCTGTCACGGGCTTCGATGAGCCGCAGGGCGCGATCCGCATCCATTTCGATCGGTTTTTCGCAGAGCACGTGCACGCCGGCCTTCGCGCAGGCTTCGGCATACTCCGCGTGAAGAAAGACAGGCACGCTGAGGATGGCCACATCCGGCTTTTCCTCAGCAAGGAGCCTGCTCAGCTCATAATATGCCTTGCAGCCGTTTGCTTCGGCAAAACGGTCCGCGGCTCCCGGAAATGTGTCGCAGACGGCGATGAGCTTCGCGTTTTCCAGCTCTTTTATGGCTCTTGCATGAAGCGCGGCGGCAGCGCCGGCGCCGATAACAGCGATTCGGTAGATCTTCTTGCTCATATTTGTCACAGCGGTTTAATCCAGATAGGCGCCGCGGCTCTTAAGGAGAGCCTGCAGGGCAGGAACGTCGATCTCTTTCAGGGAGACGCCGGCCTTTATGGCCTCGGCGGCGGCAGCACCGGCAGCTTCGCCGATCGCCATGACGCCGGGCGTGGTACGGAGCGAGCTCTGCGCCTCACGGTCGCAGGAGATGCAGCGGCCGGCCACGAGCAGGTTGTCGATCTCCTTCGGCAGGAGCGTGCGGTACGGGATGCCGTAGGCTGCAACGGTGCTCTGGGTAAAGCCGGCGCCGTCCGGGTGGTGCTGATCGATGGGATAGCCGTAGACGGCGATATCATCGGGGAAGCGTCTGGCAGCGCGCAGATCGTCGCCGGTGAGCATGTATTCGCCCACAAGGCGGCGGCCTTCGCGGATGCCTACGACGGGCGCGACGCCCAGGATCTCGGCCTTTTCAAAGCCGGGCACATATTTTTTCAGGAGCTCTGCGACTTGGTAGACCTGCTTTCTGAGCTCGACCTCGGCCTTGCTCATGGAGTCGGCGTCGGTGCAGTCGACCGCAGTCAGGCGGGTCGTATTGATGGTGGCGATGTCATCGCGGATTCCGCGGAAGAAGAGGATGCGCTCGCGAAGGATGTGCATGTCCAGCTCCTTCTGGCCGCGGTTCCACTCGTCGAAAAAGCCGGAGATGCAGTCAGGCAGCGCGCCTTCTTCACGCATCGCGGTCATGTCGGTCTTGTCGTGGAAGTCTTCCGGATGCGCCAGCATGAAGTCGCGGATCTTTACGAAATCGACGCCGTACATAGAGAAGTTCGTGGTGCAGGGCTGCATCAGATGATCGCCCTCGCGCCCCTTTTCCATGGAACAGCCGGTCATGGCAAAGATGTCGCCGTCGCCGCTGGCGTCGATGAATTCCTTTGCACAGATGCGGATCTCGCCGTCCTTGTTGGCGGCTTTAAGGGCTGTGATATGCCCGTCTTCGGTCTCTGCGCCGAAGACGAAGGTGTGGAAGAGCAGGGAAACGCCGGCCTCGCCGCACATTTCGGCAAGAACGAGCTTTAAGCCTTCGTTGTCAAACGGTGTGACGCTCCAAGTCTCGCCCATCGTGTCGCGCACGTGCCCGCGGCACATGCCGCGCTCCGTCAGGCGGTTGACGATCTCCTGGGCGATGCCTTTTACCACCTGAACGCCGTTCATGTCATGGAAAGTCATCCAGGGAGCGACCTGGCCCATGGTGGACATGCCGCCGAGTACGCCGTACTGCTCTACGATCAAAACCTTTACGCCGCTTCGTGCCGCAGCGAGAGCTGCACACACGCCGGCAGGCCCGCCGCCGATCACGGCAACGTCATAATTGTATTCTTTCATAGTTACTCCTTGAAGCTGTATTATTCCGTCTTGCTCTTTTCGGTTTTTAGATTGCCACGTCGCTGCGCTCCTCGCAATGACAGAGGTGTTATCCCGAGGTTTTTAGATTGCCACGTCGCTGCGCTCCTCGCAATGACAAAGGAATCGTCCCGGGGAGCCAGGAGGCGACGAGAGATTTACTTCAGCGCGTCGACAGCCTTCCGGAAGGCGAGGGTCGCCTCGTAGCAGGCGTCCGCGCTCTGGTCACGCATCACGTTGGCGCCGATCATGACGGCCTTGCAGCCGGCATCCTTAAGGGCAAAAACTTCTTCGGGCAGGATGGCCTTCTGGGTGGGGATCAGCACGGGCTGTTTCACGGCCTGGCAGATCTTCCGATATTGCAGTACGTCAAAGTAACGTAAGGGTTTTCCGTATTCAGTCGTTTTCATGATGCTGGCTTCCACGACATCGATCTCCGAACCCTTCACGGCGGGAAGGATCTCGTCATAGGTGTTGTGAAGAGCCACCATCCTGGTGAGTTTTTTCGTCTTCAGCATGAAGGCGGGAAGGTGCTCGCTGTAGCAGGAGAAAAAGTCGACGCCGAGGTCTTCCAGCAGGGGAAGCTCCGCTTCCTTCAGGTGATTGTCCGCGCCTCCGGTCACAAGGCCGACCGGTCTTTCGCCGGCAAGCGCGACCAGATCGGTCAGGAATTTGCGGTTGTGTTCAAAATCGCCGAACAGGTTGCCGCTCGCGGCATGCAGGACGTTGATGTGGACCTTGACGGCGTCGGCGCCGGCATCGAGGGCGGCCTTGGCGAGGTCAAGCTTGTTGTTCGGCAGGGAAACTACCAGGGTAAACGGGTTTTCTTTTAACAGTTTTTCAAATTTCATGATCTAACCGCTTTCGTATTATGTGAGAGACCAGCCTTCGATTGGGAAGGCCGGCATCTCACGGATGATGTTTACTTTTCTGTCATGACCGGGGGAAATGCCTGGCAGAAAGAGCGGGGATGCGCCGGATAAGGCGCACCCCGCGGAAAAATGACTTACAGATACAGGAATCCGGCAACGCAGGCACCGGCAGCCGCCATGATCCACAGAGGAGGCAGCAGCTTCTTGGTGACATCGTTGACATCAAGGCCTACATAAGAGCAGGTCCAGGCGTTCTGAGAGTTGGTCGGGCAGCCGACGCTCTGCAGACGTTCGCAAGCCACAAAGCCGCCCATGGCCTGCAGCGGTGTGTAGATGCCGGCGGTAACAAGCAGCGCGCAGATACCGGAGCCCATGCCGAAGAGGTTCAGCGGGCCGCGGTACAGAGACAGCGGTGCCAGCAGGGCGAAGAACAGGATGAACGGAATGCGGCTCGTAGGCATGATTGCCTGCAGCATGGGCTGCAGCACAGCCTTGGTATCCGGGTGCATGACCGCACGGACCAGGATGCCGATGCCGACTAACAGCCAGATGACCATGGCCACATCCTGCAGACCCTTGTGGGCCGTCTTGGACAGGACGTTCATCTTCTTGGCAAAGCCGCCCTGAGAGAAGATGGCCAGCCAGATGATGGCAGCAAGGAAGGCCGGGATGATCTCGATCTTGAACGCCATGACGAGGACCAGCGGGACCAGCGGGGAGATCATGCAGAGCACGCCTCTCCAGCCCTTGATCAATTCTTCTTCGTCTTCCGCGGTATCGGTCTCTTCGGCCTTGGCCGCGAACGCGAACTTGATGCCGTTCTTCTTGAACTGGATGATAATGAACGCCACAGAGACGACCAGGGTGATGAAGAACAGGATCGTGGCGAACTTCTGCATATCGGCACGTTCAACACCGGTCAGTTGCTCGAAGGATTTCCACTGATACAGGTTGAAGTTGAAGCCCGTGGTGACAGCCAGCAGGAAAATGGAGGCGGCCAGAACGGTCGGGATGCCGACGGACAGCATGATCGGGATAGCGATGGAACCGGTCATGATGATGGAGCCAAGACCCGACAGGTTGGTCCACAGGAAGCTCAGCACGGCATAGAGCACCAGGCAGATAATGAGCGGGCGGTCACCGCCGAGCTCGGCAGCCTTGGTGATCAGAGCACGGGAGACGCCGGTCTGGGTGACCATGCGGCCGTACCAGCCGCCGAAGAAGATCGCCGCCATGGCGCCAGCCATGTGAGCAGCGCCGCCGGCCAGAATATAGGTCAGCAGGCTCTGGTCGGTCTCCGCACCTTCGGGTTTAACGAGCGGAACGCCGGCGATCAGGGCGATACCGACGGCCATCACGATCAGGGCGATGAAGGTCGGCAGTTTTCTTGTGATCATCAGGGCCGCGATGGCCAGGAAGAACACGATGATCAAAATAGCACGAATGTCCATAATTCCTCCTTTAAAAATGAGTTATTTTTTCGGCCGGGCTGTTTTCCCCCTTTGTCCGGCCGATGGAGTACTTAGTAAGTGATGCGTTTTGCCAGTTCGAAATAGGTCCTGGCGAAGGCGTGGGCGCCGACCTCGGAAAGTGCGCGGACGCCGGTCTTTCCGATCTTCAGTCCGAAGAGGTTAAGCACCGGCAGCTCCACCTGCTTTGAGGTAAGGCCGAGCTTCGTATTTTCCAGGTGGTGGAAATACTCGTGGGCAAGGATGAGATTTTCCGCCTTGCCTTCGGACAGCTCGTTCTTTGCGGCCCATTTCTTAATGGATTCGGTATACAGGACCATGACCTTTTTATTGGTCTCGTATTCGGCAAAGTAACGCATGCCGGCGATGACGTTGTCCTTGTAGACCCGTTCGATCTTCAGGTGCTTCGCCCGGGCGATCTTGCGGAAGTCCGTTTCCCCGCCGGTCTCTTCATAGAAATCCTTTGCAGCCTGCGCGCCGGTCTCCCAGGCCCGCTCGGCAGCGGCGTCGACGTCGATCCCGTTTTTCAGGAGCTTTTTGTACATGACGTCGCGCTTGATCTCTTCCATGGCAAGTTTTTTGCTCGGAAAAGGAAAACTGCTCATGACGGCTCCTTAATCGTTCGGATGGCTGGCCACGACAAGGATGGGCTCCTCGTCCTTCACGGCCGCCATTTCGACCTCGGCGATGGACAGGGCCTGTGCGTCTTCCACAAGGCCGGTCAGGTCAATGATCTTCTTGCCGACGATGATGTAAAGGTTCGGCAGCTGATGGCCGCGATCGTCGTATACGGCATACTCGCCGAGCATCTTCCGCATGGCTTTCTTCCAGCCGGAGGCAGGCGTCGCAATCACGTGGCCGTCCTTCTTCTGGATGCGCACCACGCCTTCGTCGTCGATCAGGGCGAGCGGTGTCGTCCGCTTCTTAAAGATCAGCAGGCTCTTTTCGACCTTGTCGTACTGAACGGCAAGCATATGGTCGCTGCGGCCGGTGATCCTCATTTTTTCCTTATCGGCGTTCATCTGCTCGGCGGCCTTGGCGAGGAGCTCGTCGTCGCTCAGTTCCTTGTCGAGCAGGTTCTTGGTGCGCAGTTCGGTGGCACCGATGGCCGTAGCCCGGACGATGTTCCGCTTGTTGTCGATCTCAATGGAGATCTCGATGGAGGAGGGATCCGCGCCGGCATCCAGGACCAGCTTCTCCGCCTCGCGGCGGACTTCCAGGATCTCCTGCTCGGTCGGGTTCAGAATGGTGCGTTCGACCATGTCGCGGACCATGGCAAGGGCCACGCCGATCGTGGAGATGACCGGAGCGTTGCGGGCGATCTTGAACTTATGGCCCATGGTCTCGGCCAGATGCGGCACCACCACGGAGGCTCCGCCGCCGCCGCCCACGAAGATGGTGGTGCGGGGATCCATGTTGTAGTCGCGGATCAGGGCCTCAGCCACGGCGCTGTTCTTGGCCGCGGAGAATTCCATCACCTTGCGGGCCGCTTCTTCCACGCTCACGCCCATGTTCTTTGCGAGAGGCGCCCAGGCCTTTTTCGCGGATTCCACGTTACCGGCGGCATAGTCGCCTTCCTTCACGTAGCCGCAGATGTTGGCGGCGCCGGAAAGGGTCAGCGAGAACTTCTTTCCGTTCGCGCATTCGATATAGGCGTATTCGGGGTCGCCTTCCTTCGGACGGACGGTCTTCAGAACGGGATCCACGATATCTTCCGGATCGGTATAGACTTCATATTTCAGGCCGGCGATGTGCGCGCTTCTGGGGCCGACGTTCACCGCCTTGCCGTCTTCGATCTGCACCATGGAGCCGCCGCCGATACCCACCGTACGCACATCCAGGGAGTTCAGGTAGGTCTTGTGGCCGCCGACTTCGGCGTATTTGACGATGACCTTGCCGTCCTTCACGCAGGAGATATCGGTGGAGGTGCCGCCGACCTCGAAGAAGAGGCCGATGGTCAGCTTTTCATACATCATGGCACCGGCAACGCCTGCGGCAGGGCCGGAGAGCGTGGTCAGGATGGGGCGCTTTCTGACTTCATCAACGGTCATGACGCCGCCGTCGCAGCGCATGATCATGAGCGGCGCCTTGATGCCGGCTTCCTTGATGCAGTCCTCGGTCATATTGGCGGCGTCGAGCATCTTCGGAAGGATGCTGGCGTTCACCACGGCAGTACGGGTGCGCACGCGCAGGCCGTAGAGCTTGGAGATATGGTTTGTTGCGGTGGCAGGCAGTTCCTGCTCCGCACACAGATCCATCACGCGTTCTTCGTTTTCGGGCTTGTCGACGCTGAAGGCTTCGGCCGCCACATAGGCCTGGCACTGTTTCGCCTTCAGTTCGTCTAAGGCCGCCAGGATTTGCTTATCGAGAGAAGAGGGATCGGTGCTGTCCACGTAGGCGTTTTCCGACTTCAGGAACTTGCCCTTGGCCAGTTCGATGTTGCCGATATTGGTGTCGCTTTTCGACTTGGTGCCCTGCAGGCCGCTGCCGATGGTCAGGATGCCGACCTTGGCCACGTCGCCCTCCAAGAGCGCATTCGTTGCCTGCGTCGTGCCGTGCGCGATAAAACAGACGTCGTCAACGTTGATCTTGTGCTCCTCGATGACGTGGTGCAGGGCCTGGATAATGCCCTCCGCCACGCCGTGCGGCGCATCGTGCGTCGTGGGCACCTTGACCGTGCCGATCACTTCGTATGTGTCATTATTGACAGCGACTGCGTCCGTAAATGTTCCGCCTACATCAATACCAATTCTGACTTTCATTTTTCCTCTTTTCTATACGGTTGATTACGATAATTAGCCGTCGGGCTGCCTGCAGCAGCCTGAAAAAATATTGTTCATTTATAACAATATTATAAACTTTTTATATCGCTTGTCCATAAACCAGTGAAAAATAGATTTTGCTTTCAGAAACTCTCAAACAGGGCTTGAAAATGAAAGAACTTTCATCTATTATGAAAGAAATAGCGGAAAATGAAAGGGGCGAAGATGCAGAACGATCTTATCAGGCAGCGGATCAGAGAGCAGTATGAAGAGTTCAGTGCGGCGGAGCGGAGAGCGGCAGATTATGTCCTGTACTATGACGGGGATGAACTGCCTTCATCCGGTGCGATCGCCAAGGAATTGTTTATTTCCGAGGCAGCACTGACGCGATTTGCGAAGCGCTGCGGCTTTCACGGATTCCGGGAACTGCGCTTTTCCTACATCAGTCTGCCGCATGAGAAGCCGGAGATGAAGCCTGATTCGCAAACCGGCCGGATGGCAAATTCCTACAGGACCCTGATCGAACGGGCTTTCACAGCGATTGACGAAGGGCTTGTGAGACAAATTGCGGCCAAGACGATTACAGCGGACAAAATCCTGATTTGCGGCTTAGGTCATTCGGGTATTGCAGCTATGGAATACCGTATGAGACTGCTCCGGATCGGTCTTCCGGCGGAAATGGCGACAGAAGGGCATATGATCCGGATCATGTCCTCCTTGATGACGGAAAAAAGCTTGTTAATAGCGCTTTCGATCAGCGGCAGCACAAAAGAAATCATTCAGGCGTTGAAAATTGCCGGATCGAAAGGGGCAGAAACAGTCATGATCACGGCTGCGAAAGAACCGGAAGGCGCATCTTACTGCAATACGATCCTGCACACAGGGACGATCCGGAATCTGGCGACGGGTATAGCCGTCTCCCCGCAGCTTCCGCTGCTGATTGCTTTTGATCTGCTGTATGCGCAGCTGATCCGGGAGAACTATCAGGCGGCGATGTCAGCGCATTCCGCTACGCTTTCCGCACTCGGCGTCAAAAGCCAGACCAATCACCGGCGTGAATAAGCTTGAAGATTCCCGGACAATATGGTAGGTTTATAAAAACAAAACAATTGTGATACTACGGGAGGAATTATGGTCAGACATATTATCTTATGGACGCTAAAGGCGGAGCTTTCTCCGGAAGAGAAGGAAGAGAAAAAACAAGGGATCAAAGCGGGACTTGAAGGGCTCGCCGGCAGGATTCCGGGCCTGCTGTCCATAAAAGTACGGACAGACTATCTGCCCTCAACGACCGTGGATCTGATGCTTGATTCCTGCTTCGAAAGCAAAGAAGCGCTGAAAGGGTATTCGACTCATCCTGAACACGTTTTTGTGGCAAATACTTTTGTCAGGCCGTTTGTGGCAAACCGTGCTTGCATCGATTTTGAAGACGGAGAGTAAATGTGATGGCTGTATTTGTGTGCCCGAAATGCGGCAGGAGAGAAGCGCTTGACACAAGACTGCCGCACTGCCCCTGCGGCGCCCTGTGGGAACTCGATTCAGATATCCCGAAATATGATCCTGCCTTGATCGATCAGGCAGAGTGGAGCCAGTTCCGCTACCGCGCCTTTATGGCCCTGGATGATGACGTCTCATGGAGAAGCGTCAGCCTCGGAGAAGGCATGACGCCTGTTGTGCAGCTGGAAAAAGGCGTTATGGCGAAGGTCGATTATATGATGCCGACGCTGTCTTTCAAAGACCGCGGCGCTGCCGCCTTGATGGCTCACTGCAAGGCGATCGGTGTGGATAAGGTCGTGCAGGACTCGAGCGGCAATGCGGGAAATGCAGTGGCGGCCTATGCGGCAAAGGCAGGAATCGCCTGCGAGATCTTTGTTCCCGAAGGAACCAGTCCGAAGAAGATCGATATGATCAGGGCGCATGGTGCAAAGTGCACAGTTGTCCCCGGATCCAGAGACCATTGCGCCGATGTCTGCCGCGCGAAAGTGGAAGAGGAAGGCTGCTATTATGCCAGCCATGTTTACAATCCGCTGTTCTATGAGGGAACCAAAACCTATATCTACGAAGTCTTCGAACAGCTTGGACGCATCCCGGAGAATCTGATCATTCCGGTGGGAAACGGCACGCTTTTCCTCGGCGCGGTAAAAGCACTGGAGCATCTGCTTGCTTCCGGCTGCATCGATCGTTTCCCGCAGATCTGGGCGATTCAGTCGGAAAAATGTGATCCGCTTTATCAGGCCAGCATTCAGAACGGGAAAAGCCCTGCTCCGGTAAAGCCTGAGCCGACTCTTGCAGAGGGCATTGCGATCGGGAAGCCGATGCGGGGAGAAAAGATTCTGGAGCTTTCCGAAAAATGGAATATTCGTTTTGTTCTGGCTCCGGAAGATCAAATCCTGGCGGCGCGAGGTGAACTTGCGAAAAAAGGTTATTATGTCGAGCACACAACGGCGGCCAACTATGCCGTTCTGCGTGAGATCCGCAGAAAATACGGCGTGGAAGAGGATTTCCTGATAACGCTCTGCGGCGCAGGCCTCAAATCCGACCACTGAAAAAACGGCCGGTGCACATACCCCTAATACCGATCAGGGTATAACGCACCGGCCGTTTTTTATTCCGTTTTATTCCCAGCCGAAGTTTTCGAAGATGACAATATTGCCGAGTTTTTCGGCAGCTTCCATGTCTTCTCTGGTCCGGATCGTCCAGCTGACTTCCTGCACATGGTAGAGCTTGCGGCAGAGCTTAAGCTCCGGCAGGGACCGGGAGCTGAAATCATAGGCGATGAAATCAGGACAGGCCATAAAGTTAAACAGCAGATGCTGAACCATAAACAAGGAAAACTTTTTGCTCCCTCCGGTGTTCAGATCGGGACTGGTCAGATCGGCAGACAGCTGTCCACGGATGACTTCCGGCCGATTTATGCGCAGCCAGTTTAACACGCGCGAATCAAAGCTTTCGATACAGTAGCAGACATCGTATTGGTCAAGAAGCTGCATCGTTTTTTCGGTCAGTTCCTTATAGTTGTTGCCGACAACCTTGACCTCGACGATCAGGGGTTCGGGACGGCCGTTAAAGAGTTTCAGCACGTCTTCAAACAGCGGAACGGTTTCGTCGGTATAATCCAGCTTAAGATTCGGCAGATCTGCAGCCGTCATTTCCTCAATGATCGTGTCCGCGCCGCACATCCGGCCAAGGTGACTGTCATGAATGACAGCTAATTCACCATCCTTCATCAGGTGGACGTCAAGCTCTGCCCCATAACCGTGATCCAGCGCTTCCTGGAAGGCGGCAAGGCTGTTTTCGGGTTTGCCGTCATGGTGAAGACCGCGGTGCGCATAGCGGTATTTTTTCAGCGTTTCAAGGCCCTTGTGGCCCCTCCGGCACTGCAGGGCGAAAAGCACAAGCGCTGCTGCCGGAAGCAGTACGCACAGCAGGAACAAAAGAACATATTTTAAAAGCTTGAGCGTGGTATCGAGCCATTCCATGCCGAAAAATGCCAGAACATCCCGGCGGCTTACCTTGTGCTTATTCTGCGCTTTTTTTGCTGTCTTTTTTTGTTTACTCATGGTCCTCTTCCTCGATTTTTTTCGCCATCTCATCGATCAGCCGAAAGACAGTCTGCTCAATTTCGCTGCCTGCCCTGTAATCGGCAGGCAGAATATAATCCACCCGATCATACTGCAGCAGGCGTTTTGCGACCTGCGAGTCAGTGTGATAGATCCCTATGGAATGTCCGCCGTTTTCCTTGGTCAGCTTCATGCAGGGAACATCGGTGATCCCGTCGCCCACATAAATCATGCGGGAGAAGGGCACACGTTTGTCTTCTTCGGCCATGTGCTCATTCAGGAGCTTGTCCTCATTGATATCCAGAACACCCTTGTTGATCCGATAAATGAACTGGGTCTTGGAGGTGTAATTCACAGCGGTTGCCGGCCAGAAAGGAACACCGTTTTCCTTGTAGCAGAAGGAGGCGGCATAGATTTTTTTGAATTCGCCCGCAATGGAAGTGCCTTCAATGATTTCCTTGATGCCGGAGGATATGCTGTAGTGTTCTGCCTGGAGACCCTTCGCGGCTGCATAGGCGTTGACACGCGAAAACCAGCTGTCCACACCGGGGAAAAGCTCGACATGCCGGCCGACTTCGTTGAGCGAGCGGCGGGTCACGAGCTGCTTTCCCTCGGACAGCTGAAGCATCATGAGCATATAAGCCAGTATGCCGTCCATTTCGTATTTAATGGCGGTTTCGTTGCAGATCGCCCAGAATTCCTTCGCGCTCATGCCGAGCCCGGGGATGAAGGCATATTCCTCCATGTCGCGGGGGGAGAGCGTACGATCGAAATCATACATCATGGCCAGGATCGGTTTTTCTTTCATGCTGCAGCTCCGTGAACGCGTAAGGCTTATTCCTCCGGGGTCTTTGCCGCATCGGAGACGGCTTCTTCAGTCTCGTCCTCGACGGCTACGACTTCTTCCTCGGATTCCTTTTTGTCTTCCAGATGAAGTGTTTCCTGGACTTTCTTTTTGGCTTTGCGGAAACGGATGATCAAAAAGGCACTGACAGCGATTACCACGCCGACGATGGCTTCGATGGTGGCGCTCATTACAGCCACATCAATATAAAGTGAAGGAAAGATCATAGCATTAATTCTCCTTGTTGTTTTTATGTGTCAGGCGGCCGATCAGATAGCGGACGCCATAAAGACCGTGAGATCCGGCATGATAGAAATATTGCTCGCGCAGCTGTCCGGCGCCATCCTGCACGAAAGAGGTGAAGAGGTCATCTGCGATGGCTGCCGCGTTTCCTGCCTCGTCTTTTTCAATCGCGCGGCCGAGGCGGCTCCTCAGAACGATTTCCTGCGGGGTGATCCCGATCGCTTCCCAGTTCGGATTCTCCACCTTCATCTTGGTGTTGACAAAGATGACCGGCTTGCCGGTTGCCAGGCCGAATTCAATGCCGATGCCGGACCAGTCTGTGATCAGGAGGTCAGAAGAGTAGACCGAAGAACCGGAGGAAAAATCGTATTCAAAAACGAGTCTTTCGCCTTCTTTGTCTGCCCAGCGCTCCTTCAGAAGGTTCAGCTTTTCCGGCCAGCGCTTGGCGTACTCGGGATGCGGTCTGACGATGACCCGGTATCCGGCGGAATAAAGGCTGCCAATCAGATCGTCGACAACGCAGTCAAGCAGATTGTCCTCCTGCCAGCTCGGCGCAATGAGGACCTGCTTCGGCCCGGTCTGTCCCTGCGGAAGCTGTTCAAACCCTTCAACCAGAGTATCCATAAGCGGATAACCGAATTCGACGAGTGTCTTTTCCTTTGTACCGTAATACTTTTCGGAAGCGCGGATCTCTTGCTTGATGTGCGGACCGGTCATGAAGACGGTGTCGAAATGATCCAGTGCATGCTCGCGAAAGCTCATATGCATGCTCGAAGGATCATGCGGCACGTAAATATATTCGATATCCTTCTTCATCAGGGAACGCTTGATGTAAAAGTTCTCCAGATCCGGCGTGGTCATGACGCAGATATCGCATTCGAGGCGCATCATCAGGGTGACCATTTTTTTGATGGAGATGTAATAAGGCAGGATGCGGGGCTCGTTTTCTGCGATTTTGAAAATCTGATCCTTCGGATCGTTGGTTACATAATGAATGCGCACATTGGTCTTTTTCAGGAGTCCCTCGATCAGATCCTGATAGTAGCGGTAAAAACCGCTGCGCTCGGAATAGAAGACGATGTGCTTATTATTGATGCTGAAAAAGCGCTTGTAATCGGCTTTCTCGCGGGCCTTGTCCTCCTTGCTGATGACCTGGCCGGCATTGAGTTTGTCGAGCTCGGAAAGGGCCCTGCGGCTTGCTTCCAGCTCTTCGTAGTCTACATACTTTTTCGGCGGGATAGCCAGATTCAGGAGATACAGCTGAAGGATGGCGAGAAGGTTGCTGGCGATCCAGTAAAGCCCGATGCCACCGGGAACGAAGAAGCCGAGGAAGAGCGAAAGTCCTACGGAAAAGATGGACATGCCCCACTGACTAAGCTTGCTCTGCTCGTGCTGCAGGACATTGGAGCGGTTCTGCGCGATACAGAGGGCAGCTGCCGAAAAAGCAGCGGCAAAAGGGATGATCAGCATTTTCCCGAGGGCTTCGGAAGGGACAAGCGTTAAGTCGAAGCCGAGGAAATTCATGGTATAGCCGCCCGCGATCCTTGCGCGGATAACGGCCACGACGCCCATGAGAATAACGATCTGTACAAACAGCGGAACCAGGCTTGCCATCGGATGGTAGCCTTTTTCCTTGTACATCTTGGCCTGTTCTTCGGCGATGGTATCGGCATCGCCGTAATATTTGGCTCTGATGCGGTTCACCGCAGGCTGGATCTCCACCATCTTGATGGAGTTTTTCTGCACCCAGATGGAGATGGGCAGCAGTATGATCTTGGATATCAGGGTAAACAGCAGGATAGCCCAGCCGTAATTTTGCAAAAATCCGTAGCACCAGTCCATAACGGCGCCAAGCGGGATGGCAATCAGTTCGGAGATCTTTTCCATGATCTTTCCTTCATAAAAAAATTATAGCGGGAAAAGTATAGCACCTTTATGTGGAATTGTCCACAGCAAAGCTTTTGCCGGGAATTATTGGGCGTTAAAACTTTAGAAATTTATCATTTTTTAATAAATGCATGGCTTTTTAAGCTGAGTTGTGCTAAACTAAGCAAGAATACGAGCAACAATGCAGCGCGCGGTCCTGCGTGCGGATGGGAGAATATCATGAAGCTGAATTACAGACGTACGATCCTTGTAGGCTTTGCCTTTTTTCTGATCTGCGCTTTCTGGCAGGCGTATGACAACACGATCCCTTTGATCCTGACCAATAAATTCGGCATGAGACAGACCTGGTCAGGCCTGATCATGGCGATCGATAATATTCTGGCACTGTTTATGCTGCCTCTTTTCGGAGCGATTTCCGACAAATTCAAAAGCCGCCATGGGCGCCGTACCCCGTTTATCGTCTGCGGAACCATACTGGCGGCAACCATGTTGATCTGCCTGGCCTTTGTCGATGCGGCGCAGCTGAAAAAGCTGAAAAACGTATCGGCGATCGATGATCCGGCCGCGCTTGCGGAGATCTATGAAAAGGAAGCGGAAGAGGAGCTCATGACGCCGTCCGGCGAGTCGTTCACGCTGAAGGAAAAATACACCAAAGAAGCGTTTGCGGCAATCCGCTCCCAGAAAGAGGAAAACGGAAAAACCGTCACCAATCATGAATATACGAATTATGTGGTGCCGGCAAGGCAGGCCTATGCTCATGCGACGACGGCAGCAGAGCCCGGAGCCCTCGTTTTCTTCATGCTGATCCTGATGATCATGCTCCTCAGTATGTCGGTATTCAGAAGCCCTGCGGTGGCGCTGATGCCGGATGTGACCATAAAACCGCTGCGTTCCAAGGCGAACGCCGTGATCAACCTGATGGGAACCGCCGGCGGCATGCTTGTACTGGGCCTTGGCATCGTCTTCAAGACTTCCTCCATCAAGAACTCCATGATGAATTACATGATGTATTTTGCTGCTGTTGCCGCAGTCATGCTGCTTGCACTGCTTGTCTTCATGCTGACGGTCAAAGAACCGAAATGGGCTGAGGAAATGCGGCAGGACAGCGTCAAATACGGGATCGATGAGACGATCGAAGAAGCCACAACCGGCAGCCGGAAGCTTAACGCCGCAGAGAAGCGTTCCCTGCTTTTTATCCTGCTGTCCATCGTGCTCTGGTTCTTCGGCTACAATGCAGTGACCAGTAAATATTCCGTTTATGCCACGAATATTCTGCACAAAGATTACAATACGACGCTGCTGATTGCGCAGGGCGCGGCCATCGTGTCCTATCTTCCTGTCGGTATTATTGCTTCAAAAGTGGGCCGCAAGAAATCCATTCTTGCCGGCGTGCTGACCCTTACCGTGGCGTTTGGCGCCGCTTCGCTGATGAACTCCGACAGTCCGACCCTGCTGATGAATATCCTTTTTGCCCTGGCCGGCATCGGCTGGGCCACCATCAATGTGAACTCGTTCCCGATGGTCGTGGAACTGGCGAGCGGCGGCAATATCGGCAAATACACCGGGTTTTATTACACCGCGTCCATGGCGGCGCAGGTGGCTACCCCGATCGTCAGCGGTTATCTGATGGACCGCTTCGGCATGCGCGTGCTGTTCCCGTATGCAGCAGTATTTGTCTGCATTGCATTCGGAACCATGCTGTTGGTCAAACACGGCGATTCCAAGCCTGAAGCGAAAAAGGGACTGGAAGCACTCGAAGGTGCGGAAGACTGACAGAACAGACTATAGAAACATGAGGCAATGAGATGATTACTGTACGAGAGGTTTCTTCAAAACGGGATCAGAAAGAATTTCTGGATTTTCCTCTGCGGCTGTATAAGAACGAACCGAATTTTGTTCCCCCGTTATATGGGGATGAAAAGAAAATCTTCCGAGAAGATTATATCTACTATGACACCAGTGAAGCGGTTTATTATATCGCAGAAGAGAATGGCGAAACGGTAGGACGCATCTCGGGGATCCTGCAGAAGGCAAGCAATGAAAAACGCGGTGAGAAACGCATCCGCTTCACCCGTTTTGACGCGGTTAACCGGCAGGAGGTCGCCGATGCCTTGTTTGCGGCAGTAGAAGACTGGGGCCGCGCGAAAGGGATGACCGAGATCTGCGGACCTCTGGGCTTTTCCGACCTGGAAAGGGAGGGACTGCTTGTCGAAGGCTTTGAATATCTGGCAACCTTTGAAGAACAGTACAATTATGCGTATTACGGAAAGCTCATTGAAAACTGTGGTTATGCCAAAGAGGTGGACTGGACGGAAAGCCGCATAAAGCCGGATCCGGCGTCGATCGAGCAGATGGACCGCGTGGCCGAGAAGCTGATGGAGCGTTATAAGCTGCACTTCGGGCCGGCAAAGAATGTGAATGATTTTATCAATAAATACGCCGACAAGTTTTTCGAACTCATCGACAAAAGCTATGCAAAGCTGTATGGCACCGTCGATTTCACAGACGGTATGAAAAAGATGCTGATCGATAACTTTAAGCTCATCATCAAGCTGGATTATGTCGGGATTCTGCTGGACGAAAATGAAGCCCCTGTGGCCATGGGTCTGTGTTTCCCTTCCATTGCAGAGGCTCTTGTGGGAACAGGCGGTCATCTGACGCCGCTCACCTTGATTCGTTTGTTAAAGGCCATCAATCATCCGAAAATCATCGATCTCGGACTGATCGGTGTTGATCCGTCGTGGGCAAACCGCGGCGTCAGCGTGGTGATCTGCGCCATGCTGAATCATATGATGCTCGATAAAAAACTGGAATATGCCGAAACCAATCTGAATCTGGAAGATAATTATGCCATTAACAACCAGTGGAAGCGTTTCGACCGCTTTATTCATAAGCGCCGCCGCTCCTACCTGAAGCAATTATAAGTCGCTCCGGTGTTTTACTTTGTAAAAAAGCCGAGAGGGATGTGGCAGTAACCGCCCGGATTTTTATCCAGATATTTCTGATGATATTCCTCAGCCGTGAAGAAATTTCTTAACGGCTCTTTTTCGACGGCAAGTTTCTGGCCGGCCTTCTTTTCCTGCGCTGCGAAGACGGCATTGATCTCGGGCAGTTGCGCTTCATCGGTATAATAGATCCCGGTACGGTACTGGATGCCCTCGTCGTGGCCTTGACGGTTTATGGAAAGAGGGTCGATCACCGCGAAATAACGGTCCAGCAGTTCCGTCAGGGAAATGACGGATTCCTCATAATCGATTCTGACGGTCTCCGCATGACCGCTGTCCGCGCAGACCTCCTGGTAAGAGGGAGCGCTGTCCGGACCGTTGGCATAGCCGGTTTCCGTATAGCATACCCCTTCAAACTGATCAAAATACTTCTGGACGCCCCAAAAGCATCCGCCGGCAAGATAGATCGTTTTCATGATTGCAGCCTCCTTGCTGTTCATCAAAAACCGTTCGATTCTCCGTACAATTGACGGACGGCTTTTTTTGCCTCTTTCAGGATTTCTTCCCTGTCAAGCGTGAGATACTTTCCGTTTTCGTACAGGACTTTGCCATCGGCCACGGTAAGCACCACATCGCTTCCTTGGGCAGAATAAATGAGTAGTTCTGCGGGATCAAAGTCCGGATACATGTGCGGCGCCTTGACGGATACGGCGGCGATATCGGCTTTCTTGCCCGGTGACAGCACGCCGGTATCCGAGCGTCCCTGCGCCGCTGCTCCGTTTCGGGTCGCCATGGCAAGGACTTCGCGGGCATTAAGGGCAGTGGCATCAGCGGACTGAATCTTGGCGAGCAGAGCAGCCAAATGCATTTCTTCAAACATATTGAGATTATTGTTGCTGGCGCAGCCGTCGGTGCCGAGGGCCGGCGCGAGTCCTTCCTGCATCCATTTCCGGACCGGGGCTGCCCCGCTTGCAAGCTTCATGTTGCTGCTTGGACAGTGTACGGGCGTTACGCCATGGTCCTTCAGGATCGCAAGATCCCCTTCTGTCAGATGCACGCAGTGGGCGGCATAGACCGGATTATCGAATGTACCGCGCGAGGCAAAAAACTCCGGCGGCGTCTGCCCGTATTTTGCCAGGCAGGCATCGACTTCCGCTTTGGTTTCGGAGAGATGCAGATGGATGCGTCCGCCGCGCTTTTTGACTTCCTGACTGAACAGCCTTACCGGCTCCGACTGGTTTGTATACTCCGCATGGATAGGGAATTCTATGCGGATTCTTCCGTCTGCCGCCATGTGGAAGCGGTCATAGAGGGCAAAGGCTTCACGTGCCCGGAAGCTGTCCTCCAGTTTTTCCTCCGGATCAAAGCAGAGAAAAGGACGGCCGATGTTCAGCTTGATTCCGCAACCCATGCATTGCCCGATCAGAACGTCCGGATCATTGTACATATCAGTAAAGGAAGTGGTGCCGCAAGCGATCATCTCGAGGAGCGCCAGGGCATTGCCTGCACGGACAATATCCGCGGTCAGACGGTCCTCAACCGGGAAGACGGCATCGTTTAGCCAGCGGTCAAGAGGAAGCCCGGAGCCGATGCCGCGTAAAAGCGTCATGGCGGCGTGACCGTGTGCATTGACAAGACCGGGGATCAGAATGGCATTTTCCATATCCTTTTCATCATCATAGGTGAAGGAAGGCCTGGTTTCCCCGATATAATCGATAAGCGTTCCGCGGATTCCCAGGAAGCCGTGGAGCGGTGAAAAGTCATTTCCCTGCAGGATCAGGGCGTTCTTCAGCAATAGTGACATAGAGGTAGTCCTTTGGTTTGATACCTGTATTGTAACGGCTCAGGCCGAACTTGACAAGAGTGCAAAAATGTGGCATCTTACGCCTGTATCGGATGAGGAGGAGAAAGATGGAAGGGCCTTTGTGGATTATCAACAGTATATTGCTCGGCGCGGGGCTTGCGATGGATGCTTTTTCGGTATCCCTGGCAAACGGCCTGCATGAGCCGCATATGAATCTCAGGCGTATGGGCTTAATTGCCGGTGTATTCGGCGGATTCCAGGCCCTCATGCCCCTCATCGGCTGGGTGCTGATCCATTCTCTGATGAGCATTCTTCAGACTTCTCAGACACTGATTTCCCTGATCTCTCTGGTCCTTTTATGTGCCATCGGCGGAAAAATGATTATGGAAGGCTTCCGCTTCCGGGAAGGAAGTGTGAAGGCGTCGGTTACTTTCGGCGCGCTGATCATGCAGGGAATAGCAACTTCGCTGGATGCGCTGTCTGTCGGCTTTACCCTTTCCGAACTGCAGGCCATGCGCGCTGTCAGCGCCGCCCTCATCATCGGAGCGGTAACGTTTATCATCTGCATGGCAGGGCTGTTTATCGGACGGAAAGCCGGAACCTGGATCGGCGGAAAGGCGTCCGTCATAGGCGGGATCATCCTGATCGTGATCGGTATCGAGATCTTTTTTGTACATTGACATCGTATCCGGCAGCACAGAAACTGTTTTACAAGAATCTTGTTATATGCTATAATATCACGCGGAATTCATTCTGGAACCGAAGGAGCTTTCAATGAGTCATCATCGAAGAGTATTACTGAAGCTGAGCGGTGAAGCGCTCGCAGGGGAGAAAAAGACTGGATTTGATGAGGAAACGGTAAAAAAAGTAGCCGCCCAGGTAAAAAAGGCGGCGGAAGAGGGCACAGAACTGTGTCTGGTTATCGGCGGCGGCAACTTCTGGCGCGGCCGTTCCAGCAAGTCGATCGACAGGACGAAGGCGGATGCCATCGGCATGTTGGCTACTGTGATGAACTGCCTGTACGTATCGGAAATCTTCCGAAGCGAAGGCATGCAGACCGAGATTTACACCCCGTTTGTCTGCGGCTCCGTGACAAAACTGTACAGCAAGGATGAGGCAGATGCAGACATGAAGGCAGGAAAGATCCTCTTTTTTGCCGGCGGTCTCGGCCACCCTTATTTTTCCACGGATACCATATGCGTCCTGCGCGCCCTTGAACTGGAATGCGATGAGATCCTGCTTGCGAAATCGATAGACGGCGTATATGACAGCGATCCCGGCAAGAATCCTGATGCAAAAAAATATGACACGATTTCGGTGGCGGAGCTTGTCAGCAAGGATCTTAAGGTGATTGACGGAACAGCCGCGGCCCTTTGCCGCGATTATCCGGTGCCGATGCAGATCTTTGATCTGGCGGCTGAGGACAGTATTTATCATGCGATGCACGGTGACGCAAAGGGCACCCGCATCACGGTTTAAACATTGAAGGAGAAGGAGGAACCTGACTATGTACGAACCTTTGGAAATTGCAGAAGAAAAGATGGAGAAGACACTGAATGCTCTGGCAGAAGATTACGTGACGATCCGGGCAGGCCGTGCCAATCCAAGTGTACTCAATAAGATCACGGTCGACTATTACGGCAGCCCGACCCCGCTGCAGCAGGTGGCCAACATTTCTGTTCCCGAAGCCCGCCTGTTAGTCATTCAGCCCTGGGACAGAAGTCTGATCAAGGCAATTGAAAAAGCCATTCAGGCTTCGGATGTCGGGATCAATCCCAGCAATGACGGTACTGTGATCCGCCTGTTGTTCCCGGAACTGACAGAGGAACGCCGCAAAGAGCTGTCAAAGGATGTCAAGAAAAAAGGTGAGGCAGCCAAAGTGGCGATCCGCAACATCCGCAGAGACTGCGTCGACACGATCAAGAAGGCGCAGAAAGCCGGAGA
Organism: Lachnospiraceae bacterium UBA6987; assembly: GCA_002449955.1. Lineage (GTDB taxonomy): Bacteria > Bacillota > Clostridia > Lachnospirales > Lachnospiraceae > UBA6987. Next base: position 17,725 of record DJYD01000023.1, on the reverse strand, counting down.
GATCACGGAAGACGATCAGAAGAAAGATGAAGACGACGCCCAAAAGCTGACTGACAAGTTCATCGATAAGGTCGATAAGGCTGTTGAGGCCAAGACCAAAGAGATCATGACGGTGTAAGGCAGACTGCACCGAACGAAGAAGGCAGGCCCCGGCTTGCCTTCTCTTCACATCCGGTAATGAACCGGTACGCGATAGCGTAAGAAAGGCTTTTTACATGACTGAACTGAAGGTCCCTTCTCATGTGGCGATTATTCTGGACGGCAACGGCAGGTGGGCGGCAAAACGCGGTCTGCCCAGGAAGCTCGGACACAAAGCCGGCTGCGAAGCGCTGGAACAGATCGTTGAAGATGCAGCCCGCTTAGGCATTAAAGTACTGAGCATCTATGCCTTTTCCACAGAAAACTGGAAGAGAACGAAGGAAGAAGTCGGAGCACTGATGCAGCTGTTCCGTTATTATATTCCCAGACTGCGTAAACGCTGTTTTGAGGGCAATATCAAAGTGGAAACCATAGGAGACATGAGCCTCTTTGACGAAGATCTGATCCGCGGCATCAATGAACTGAAGCGGGATACCCGGGATTTTTCGCGTATGACCTTCGTGCTTGGATTAAACTACGGCGCGCGGGACGAGATCAGACGGGCTGTGGTCAGGCTGGCCGAGCAGGTAAAGGCGGGAACGCTTGAACCGGAAGCCATCACAGAACAAATGATCTCGCAGAATCTTGATACGGCGGTCCTGAAGTATCCGGATCCGGACCTTCTGATCCGGACAAGCGGAGAGCAGCGCCTCTCCAATTTTATGCTCTGGCAGTGCGCCTATACGGAGATGTACTTCCCGGAACTGCTCTGGCCTGATTTCAAAAAAGCGGACCTTGTGCGGGCTATTGAGATCTATAACGGAAGAGACCGCCGCTATGGCGGCAGAAACGAGGCGGATAATGGAAAATGAACGGAAAACCTCGTTTATGATCCGGCTGCGCAGTACCGTGATCATCACCCTGCTCTCGGCTGCCGCGCTCTGGTGCGGCGGGCTGGTACTGTTTCTTGCAGTCACGGCGGTTTCCATGGTTGGTCTGTTCGAGATGATGCAGGCTATGGGACTGCGAAAAACGGCATTGGAAGCCGCAGCCTTCATGGGAGCAGCCGTTTATCTGGAGGCGGTGTGGCTCGGCTGGGACAAATGGCTTTTGTTTGCGCTCTTTCTTGCCTTCCTGCTGATCTTGGGAACCTATGTTTTTTCTTTTCCGAAGTACACGGTCGAGCAGACGGCGGAAACGGTGTTTGCCGTTTTGTATATTCCGGTGATGCTGTCCCATCTGTACCGGATCGATGCACTGACCGATAATATGGTATACAGCTGCCTCGTTCTGCTTCCGGCCTGGATCTCCGATGTCGGTGCTTACTGCATCGGCATGCTGATCGGCAGGACCAAGCTGACTCCGGTTTTGAGTCCGAAGAAAACGGTTGAGGGAGCAGCAGGAGCAGTTCTGTTTGCGGCTGCAGTCGGGGCATTATATGGCTTGCTTTTTGCAAAGCAGCTTACGCTGTTCGAGACGCCGTGGCTTGCGGTCATGATCATTTTTGCTTTCGGCAGTGTGCTCGGGCAAATCGGCGACCTTTTTGCTTCCGCGATTAAACGGAACAGGAATATCAAAGATTACGGCAGCATTATTCCGGGACACGGCGGGATCATGGATCGTTTTGACAGCGTGATCGTGACAGCGCCCGTCATCTATTATCTGATTGTGCTGCTGATGAAATAACAGGCAGCATGAGGAGTATTCTATGAAAATTGTTATTGCCGTGCTGATCTTCAGCATTTTGATCCTATTTCATGAGCTGGGCCATTTTTTGCTTGCCAAGGCCTGTGGAATAGGCGTGACGGAGTTTGCTCTTGGCATGGGACCGGTTCTTTTTTCCTGGGGCAAGGGCGAAACCAAATATGCGGTCAAGGCACTGCCCTTCGGCGGCTCCTGCTCTATGGTGGGAGAAGATGAGGAGAATCCGGCACCGAATGCCTTTGGCAATAAAAAAGCCTGGCAGCGGTTTTTGGTTGTGGCTGCAGGACCCTGCTTTAATTTTATTCTTGCCCTTATCTGTTCGCTCTTTTTCATCGGGTTTGGCGGGATCAATAAACCGCTTGTGTATTCGGTGACAAAGGGAAGCGGTGCGGAAGAAGCCGGGATCATGGTCGGTGACACCGTAAGATCGATCGGAGGGAAGAAGATTACGCTCGGCCGCGAGATTCCGCTGTATCTGTACGATCATCCGTTAGACGGATCTGTTGAGATCGTCCTGGAGCGGAATGGAGAGTCCCTGACGAAAACGGTGAATACCCACCAGGAAGGCTGGCGCATGGGCATCACCTATATGGCAGATGAAACGGGCTGCAGGATCAGTTCGGTCTCTGAAGACTCAGCGGCAGCAAGCGCAGGCCTGAAGGCCGGCGATACTCTGGTAAGGATCAACGGACAGACGATCTCGAGCGGAAAGGAACTGAGCGAATATTTCAGCGCACATCCGATGGACGGCAGCCAGGTGGAGCTTACGGTGACGCGGGACGGCGAGACGATGAATTTCAGCTTCCTGCCTTCCCACTATGAGCAAGAGAACCTTGGTTTTTCCGCAGAATATATGTATGACAATACGGCAAAACCCGGTGCATTCGAGCTGATCCGCTACAGCGCAAAAGAGGTTGTTTACTGGATCCGCTATACCCTGATGAGTCTGCGGATGCTGATTTCAGGCCGCGTAGGCGTGAAGGATCTGTCCGGCCCGGTCGGCATCGTAGACACGATCGGCCAGGCGGTTGAGACAGGCGTTGAAAACGGCGGGGCCGGTGAAGCAGCCCTGAATGTGCTCATGCTGGTCATTCTTCTGAATGCCAACCTGGGTTTGATGAACCTGCTTCCGATTCCGGCACTTGACGGCGGAAGACTCCTGTTTATCCTCATTGAAATGATTACCCGTAAACGTGTGCCGCAGAAATTTGAGGGGCTGGTCCATCTGGTCGGATTTTTCCTGCTGATGGCGTTAATGGTCTTTGTGCTGTTTAACGACATTATGCGGATCTTTACCAAGTAGCCGATTTATTTAATTTTTCAGGAAGGGCTGCGTTATACTGCAGACACATAAACCATGTTTGAGAGAAGAGCTACGAGAGTTGTGCAGATCGGAAAGGTGCCGATCGGCGGACAGAATCCGGTTGCGATTCAGTCGATGACCAATACCAAAACAGAGGATGTGACGGCAACGATCACGCAGATTCTCCGCCTGGAAGAAGCCGGCTGCGAAATCATACGCGCAACGGTTCCGACTATGGAAGCGGCAAAAGCGCTTCCGTCGATCAAAAGAGCGATCCATATTCCGTTGGTGGCCGATATTCACTTTGACTACCGTCTTGCCATTGCAGCGATCGAAAACGGGGCGGATAAGATCCGCATCAATCCGGGAAACCTGGGCAATGATGATAAGCTGCGTGCCGTTGTTTCCTGCGCGAAAGAGCACGGTGTTCCCCTGCGGGTCGGCGTGAACGGCGGCTCGCTTGACCGTGATCTCCTGGAAGCTCACGGAGGGATCACAGCCGAAGCCTTATGTGAGAGCGCGCTGCGCGAAGTCGGAAAGATTACCGATCTTGGATATGAAAACCTGGTGATCAGTATCAAATCTTCGAATGTCCCCCTGTGCGTCAAAGCTTATGAGCTTGTTTCCGCGGCAGTGGACTTTCCGCTGCACGTGGGAATCACAGAGGCCGGAACGCTTTTCAGGGGAACGGTAAAATCCTGCGCCGGGATCGGCGCGATCTTAAGCCGCGGAATCGGTGACACGATCCGGGTCAGTCTGACAGGAGATCCTGTCGAAGAGGTAAAGGTGGCCAAAGAACTGCTCCGGAGCCTTGGCCTCAGAAAGGATGGCATCGAGATCGTTTCCTGCCCGACCTGCGGACGCACTTCCATTGATCTGATCGGCCTTGCCGGTCAGGTGGAGAAAATGGCAGAGCGCTATGCAGACCGGAATCTGAAGATCGCTGTCATGGGCTGTGCGGTCAACGGGCCGGGTGAAGCACGTGATGCGGATCTGGGAATTGCCGGCGGGATGGGTGAAGGCCTGCTGTTCAGCCATGGACAGATCCTGAAAAAACTGCCGGAGCAGGAACTGCTTCCGGCTTTGGAAGAAGAAATCAAAAACTGGAAATAAATTGCAGGTGAAAGATGAAGACACTGAGAGAAGCGATGCCGAATATCCGCACGGGGGACGCCGTGATGGCGCATCTGGATGAGATCCAGGTGACGCGTATGGCTATGCCCCGCGACAGGAGCATGCTGAAGATCTGGCTCGAATCTCCGGTGCTGATCCAGAAACGGGATATCTATGCGCTCGAGGCCGCGATCAAGCAGGCCTATTTTGCGCGCAATGAAGTCGTTGTACGGATTTATGAGAAGTTTCATCTGGAAAATAAGACCGCGGAAGAAGTCTATCAGGCCTATCGGGAGAGTATCCTGCTTGAGCTGAAGACCTTCCACTTGCTGGACTATAATCTTTTTCGCAGCTCTCAGCTCGAATTTGCGGATGAGGGCATCGCTGTCCTTAAGATTCCGGACAGTATGGTGTATGCTGCTAAGGCCAGATCGCTTGCGGATTTTCTGGAGAGCCTTTTCCATGAACGGCTGGGCTTTTCCGTGTCGATCCGTGTCAGGAAGGAACAGCAGCTGCAGCAGGGCGCTTCCGGGGAAGCGGCCATGGCAGAGGAGATCAGTGCGATCGCCAGGCGCTACAGAGATGCCTTGGAGGAAACGGAAGAAAGACAGAAGGCAGAAAACGCACAGAAACAGGGACACAGCGAAAAGAAATACACCGTCAAGCGTAAATTCGACGCTGGAGAAGGCTACGGCTTCCGCTTCGAGGAAGAACCGATTGCCCTGTCCGATATCACCGAGGAGATGGGCGAGGTCGTGATCCAGGGCGAGATCGTGGGGCTTGAATCCCGCGAGCTGAAAACCGGGAATCTCCTGTATATCTTTGTCGTAACGGACAAGACGGATTCGATCAAGGTCAAACTGTTTTTAAAGCCGGAAGAACGCGAAGAAATCGACCGCTTTATCGGCAAAGGACGTTTTGTCAGATTAAAGGGCATTGCAGCCATGGACCGTTTTGACCGGGAAATAGCCATCTCCGCCGTCAGCGGCATCCAAAAAGAAGCGGGAAGCGTCCGTGAACGTACGGACCGTGCGGCTGAAAAACGCGTGGAACTTCACGCGCATACGCAGATGAGCGAAATGGACGCAGTGACGCATACCGATGAGCTCGTAAAGCGGGCAGCAGCCTGGGGACATGAAGCGGTAGCCATCACTGACCACGGCGTGGTTCAGTCTTTCCCCGATGCCATGCATGCGGCAGAAAGCTGTGCGAAGGCAGGCAAACCGATCAAGATCTTATACGGCTGTGAAGGATATCTGGTGGATGACACCACCGGAAAAACCTTTGAGGAGTTAAAGCACAGCTTTGCCAATCACGTGATCCTGTTGGCTAAAAATGACACCGGCCGCATCAATCTTTACCGGCTCGTGTCTGAGGCACATCTGAATTATTATTACAAGCGGCCGCGTATTCCGAAAAGCCTGCTGCAGGAGTGCAGGGAAGGACTGATCATCGGTTCTGCCTGTGAAGCCGGAGAGCTATACCGGGCGATCGTGGCAGATGCCCCGGATGAGGAAATCGCGAGACTTGTCAATTTTTACGACTATCTCGAGGTCCAGCCGATCATGAATAATGCCTTCATGCTCCGCGGAGACCGGAACGGCAAGCGGTATACGGAAGAGGATCTGCGCAGCTTTGTGCGCCGGATCGTTTCTCTTGGCGAACAGTATGGCAAGCCTGTCTGCGCTACCTGCGATGTGCATTTTCTGGATCCTGAGGATGAGGTGTACCGCCGCATAATTCAGGCGGGGCAGCACTACGCTGATGCTGACGAACAGCCGCCGCTTTATTTCCGGACAACGGAAGAAATGCTGCAGGAATTTGATTTTCTTGGCCCGGCAAAGGCCAAGGAGATCGTGGTCGATAATCCCCGCATGATTGCCCAGATGTGTGAAAGCATCTCTCCGGTACGGCCGGACAAGTGCCCTCCTGTGATCGAAGGCTCCGAGGAAGAGCTGCAGAAGATGTGTTATGACAAGGCGCACAGCTGGTACGGTGATCCGCTGCCGGAGATCGTTGAGGAACGCCTGTCCAAGGAACTGAAATCCATTATCGGCAACGGCTATGCGGTGATGTATATCATTGCGCAGCGGCTCGTTAAAAAGTCAAATGACGACGGATATATGGTCGGTTCCCGTGGTTCGGTCGGGTCTTCCTTCGTGGCGACAATGAGCGGGATCACCGAAGTGAATCCGCTGCGGCCGCATTACCGCTGCCCGCAGTGCCGGCACAGCATCTGGGACAATGAAGAAACCAGAGCGCATGCAGGCGGGGCGGGCGTGGATATGGCAGATATGAATTGCCCCGTCTGCGGCACAAAGATGATCAAGGACGGCTACGATATCCCGTTTGAAACCTTCCTTGGCTTCAAAGGCGACAAGGAACCGGATATTGACCTGAACTTTTCCGGCGAATACCAGAGCAAAGCACACGAATATACCGAGGTCCTGTTCGGCAAGGGCTGTACCTTTAAGGCGGGGACCATTTCCGGCATTGCGGAAAAGACGGCATACGGCTTTGCACTGCAGTACTTTGAGGAGCGGGGGGTACATAAAAGGCGCTGCGAGATCGAACGCCTTGCCGCTGGCTGTGTAGGCACGAGACGTACGACCGGACAGCATCCGGGCGGGATAGTGGTCATGCCGAAGGGCGAAAACATCTATTCCTTCACCCCGATCCAGCACCCGGCAAATGATGCAGACAGCAAGATCGTGACAACGCATTTCGATTATCATTCGATCGATCATAATCTGCTTAAGCTGGACATTCTCGGACACGATGATCCGACGATGATCAGACGGCTTGAGGATCTGATCGGGATAAAAGCGACAGACATTCCGCTGGATGATCCGGCGGTGATCTCCCTGTTCAAGAGCCCGAAAGCCCTGGGAATCAGCCCGGAAGAAATCGGAGGATGTCCGCTGGGGACGCTTGGCGTTCCGGAATTCGGTACGGACTTTGCCATGCAGATCGTACTGGATGCGGGTCCGACCTGCTTTGCCGATCTGGTCAGAATTGCCGGGATCGCTCACGGAACAAACGTATGGCTCGGCAATGTTCAGGATCTGATCCTGAGCGGAACGGCAACCTTAAGTGAAGCGATCTGCACCCGTGATGATATCATGCTGTATCTGATCTCCAAGGGTATGGATGCCAGCCAGTCCTTTAAGATCATGGAATCCGTGCGTAAGGGAAAGGTGGCCAAAGGGGCAGAAGGGAACTGGCCATCCTGGAAGGCCAGTATGGAAGAACACGGCGTTCCCGACTGGTATATCGGGTCCTGCGAAAAGATCATGTATATGTTCCCGAAGGCGCATGCGGCGGCTTATGTTATGATGGCCTGGCGCGTAGCCTGGTGTAAGATCCATTATCCGCTGGAGTACTACACGGCCTATTTCAGCATCCGCGCAGACGGATTCGATTATGAAAAGATCTGCTCGGGACATGATCATTTTAAGCAGGTTCTGGCGCATCTGAGGAAAAACGCGGACAACCTGTCCGATGTGGAAAAACTGACGCTCCGTGATATGCGGATCGCGGAGGAAATGTTTGCGAGAGGCTTTGATTTTCTGCCGATCGATCTGTATCGGGCAAAGGCTGACCGTTTCCAGATCCTCGACGGAAAGATTATGCCGAGCTTCAAGAGCATTTCCGGCATGGGAGAAAAAGCCGCAAAGAGCCTTGAGGCAGCAGCGAAGGACGGCCGCTTCCTGTCACGGGAGGACCTGATCCAGCGGGCAAAGATTTCCCAGACTATGGCGGATACCATGGCATCCATGGGATTGCTTGGTGATATGCCGATGAGCAATCAGCTGTCATTTTTGGATATCGAACTGCAGTAGACATCTGCTAAGGAAAGGAGGTTTCGATGCAGCTTAAATCGGATTTTACGGTGTGGATGGAAGATGTCCGCAGCGGACTGCGCATCACGGATAAAGCACTTTTAGAAATACTGGGTGACATGGCCATGCTTCACGGCATGAAAATCGGCCAAGGCATCAATACCCGCTATATACATCACATGGTGTGGATGACCCTGAACTGGAAAATGAAGATCACGAGACGGCCGAAAGCAGGGGAGACCATAACGGCAGTGACCTGGGCAAGGGATTATACGCGTGTACAGGCGTACCGGGATTATCTGATTCTGGACAGTGAAGGCAATGAACTCGTTCGGGCTTCGTCAAACTGGGTGGTGCTGGATGAGAGAACAATGGCAATCAAGCGCCTGACACCGGAAATCATGGATCCTTATGAGCAGGAGCCGGAGCGGGAAGTTTTTCCCGGCGAATCCTTCCGAAGACCGCCCAAAGAAGGCTCCGCAGTGCTTGCGGAAATCAAGTACCCGATATTAAAATGTATGATCGATGAAAACGGTCATGTGCACAATACGTCATACCTTGATATGGTCCGGGAGGTGCTGCCTGAAGACGTTGATCCGGAAAGCCTGACAAGACTGGAATCAGCATATAAGAAGGAGATCAAGCCGGAAACGGGATATGTGATCGTAAGCTATGGCAGGGAAAAAGAAGATCATGTGATTCGGATTCTTGACCCGGCTGACCGCTCGCTTCATGCAGAATTTGTACTTGGTAAGTAGAAGAGTAAGATAATAAAACCGCCGAACTCCAGTGAGAAAACTGGAATCGGCGGTTTTATCAACAATTGGTCCTGCAGACCGGAAAAGCCGTAGAAATTATTTCTTCTTGCTGGCTTTTTTCTTGGCGTTGACGGCTTCTTTCAGACCTGCACCGGCTTTGAAAGCGGGAACATTGCAGGCTTTGATCTTCACGGCTTCGCCGGTGCGGGGGTTCTTGCCTTTGCGGGCAGCGCGGGCACGGGTTTCAAAAGTACCGAAACCGATCAGTTGTACCTTATCGCCGGCAACCATGGCAGCGGTGATGGTGTCGAAAGTTGCCTTGACAACGGCTTCCGCTTCCTTCTTGGATACTTCGGCTTTTTCTGCAACAGCAGCAATAAGTTCTCTTTTGTTCATGGTAGAGCCTCCAAAAAAAAACAATTTTCTTTATCATAACACAGAAGGATGAAAATGCAAGCAGTTTTGCAGCTGCCTGTGTGCAGGGGCGGATTTCCCTGCCTGGAAGGGCGTATGCTCTGCGTTTTAGGCAGATTTCCTGTCTCAGAATGTTACCCCTGTTCCGTCAAAAACAGGAATTGCTTCCTCGGAAGCAGAAGAGAGATCCTGGACATAACCATCCTCTATCGGCGAAAAATCAAGATAATCGATGATCCGCTGAAACTCGCTCTGCGATACGGTCCGCCGCAGTTCGGGGTGCGCCGAGACCGCGGGTGAATTCATGAGGTCATGGATGGGCGTGTACTGGGCCAGCAGCGAAAAGAGCATGTCCTGCCAGGGGAGATCGTCCTCGAAGGAATCGATTACACGGAGCGTATTTTCCGGGTGTCCGGGAAGGATCAGATGACGGACAATGACGCCTGAAGCCAGAAGCCCGTCTTCCTGCATAACAAAGCGGCCGGTCTGCCGAAACATTTCGCGGATGGCGGAACGAGCGACGGAAGGATAGTCCGGTGCGAAAGATAACGCGGCAGCGAGAGCTGGATCAGCATATTTATAATCGGGCAGATAAATCTGTACAAGACCTTCGAGCTGTCTTAGCACTTCGGGTGTTTCATAAGCTGAGGAATTCCAGATGACGGGAATACTGAGCCGGATGCCGGAGAGTGCTTCCGCAATCAAAGGCGTAAAATGGGTCGGCGTCACAAGATCGATGTTATGCACGCCTTCGTCCTCGAGTCTGTACAATATGGTGCGCAGTCCCTCCACTGTGACTTCACTTCCGCCGTTTCCCCGGCTGATGCTGTGATTCTGACAGAAGATACAGCGCAGATTGCATCCGGTAAAGAAAACGGCGCCGCTGCCTCTTGTTCCGCACAGACAGGGCTCTTCCCCGAAATGTACGGCGGCACGTGCAATCCGCATCGTCATGGGCGAGGCACAGAAACCGCCGGCAGCAGAAGGCGTGCGGTTTGCTCCGCAGGCACGGGGACAGAGGCGGCAGGCGTATGATTCACGCAAAAAAGCTCCTGCCGGTTCAGCAGGAGCTTTCTGACTGACAAAAGCTTTAGACATAACCGTATTCGCTCTTGATGGTCAGAGCGTCTTTATATTTGCGCTGCGCCATATAAAGCTCAACCAGGTAGTTGGCAAAAATCCTCTTATAGGAATCGCCGAGCGCTTCGCCGCCGTTTGTGTAAAGGTTCTTCAGGACAGTTTCATATTCATCGGAACTGCGGTCGCCGTCAATATAGCGAAGCCTCGTGAAATAAAGCAGAAGCTCATAGATGGCGGGCATGCGGTCAGTCCGGCGGTTTGAAGCCTGCTGCAGGAACTGATGACCCAAAGAGGCAAAGCCCTGTTCAAAATAACAGGTGGCGAGCTTCTGTCCGGTCAGTACCTTCTGCTCCTCGAGAGAAGAGTCATTCGGCTGCATAGAGGTCAGGAAATAAGGAACAGCATCCAGATAGTTTCCGTGCTCCAGATAAGCAGACCCGATATTGTACTGGATCAGACTGGAAATGGTGGCGTCATAGCCGCGGGAAAGTTCCAGAGCCCGTTTGTAATATTTTAGCATGAAGCTCATGTCATTGAAATTGGAGTAGCATGCACCCAGCAGATAGCTGCTCCAGAGAAGCGTGGGCATGCTGCCTTCTTCCGCAGCCGCCGAATAAGCACGGTCAGCGGCTTCGATGGCTTTCATGAATTCGCGCTTTGCATAATAACACTCGGCGATGCTCTGCTTGACAAAGGCAATGGGGTGAATCGTCTCGGCAAGACGGAGATTCTCGATCTGGTCTTCCCCTTCAATCAGGCCGGCTCCGACATAGTAGACAAAGAGCTGATCCTCTTCAAGGTATTCCTGGAAACGGGCGATATAGGCGGCTTCCTGATGGCAGACCGGTGCACTTTTGCCGTACTTCTGGATCAGCATGAACAGATTGAACAGGTGCCACGAAAGGTGCAGTTCGCTGTTCTCCATTTCCTGCTGATGCAGCTTAAGATAAGCCGTTTCTTCTTCGGCTGTCTCACTGTGGAAATATTTGTCAAAGTAGCTGCGCAGCATCATCTGCGCCTTCTCCAGCATCGCTTCGTTCTGATTATAATTGATTTCCAGAGCGTCAAGCAGCTGCTGAAGGATAGCGGGACTGGGATTGCCGATGCCCTGCTCGATCTTGCTGAGATAAGAAACAGCGCAGATGCCGCGGCAGAGCGCTTCCTGGGACATGCCTTTGGCCAGTCTTTGCTGGCGGATAATAAAACCGGTAAAATTTTTCATGACCTTTGCCTTCTTCAATGCGGAAAATTTTACTAATCCAATATAACGAGAAAAATTGAAAAAAGCAAGCTTTTTTTCGGCGATATGTGCTATAATCCAAGGAAAATTATTATCATATTAGGTTTTAGGCCCCACTAAGGGCCGGAAAGGAAATAATGAGAGAAGAACTTTATCTGGCGGGAGGAATCTCCCGGGAGGTCTTTCAGAAGGGGGAAGCTGTGCTTGCAGAGCTTTCCGGACGCTTTGAGGAGATCGACCGGATCGCTGAGGCGAATCAGCTGAAGGTGCTGCAGGCTATGCAGAAAAACCATGTTGCTGCTGATTATCTGAATGGGACGACAGGCTACGGTTACAATGACGCCGGGAGAGATACGCTGGAAAGAGTCTACGCCGATACATTTCACACGGAGGATGCACTTGTACGTCCTCAGATCACCTGCGGAACACACGCACTGAATCTGGCCTTATCCGCCTGCCTTCTGCCGGGCGATGAGATCCTCTCACCGGTCGGACGCCCTTATGATACGCTTGAGGAAGTGATCGGGATCAGACCTTCGGTAGGGTCCCTTGCGGAATTCGGCATCACTTACCGGGAAGTGGACCTTTTGCCGGGCAGCGCTTTCGACTACGAAGGCATAAGAAACGCGATCAACGAGAAGACCAAGCTGATCGAGATCCAGCGCTCGAAGGGCTATTCAAACCGCAATACATTTTCTCCCGAACAGATCGGAGAGCTGATCCGCTTCATCAGAGGCATCAAGCCCGAGGTCATCATCATGGTTGACAACTGCTACGGGGAATTTACAAGAGAAAAGGAACCTTCGGATTACGGTGCCGATCTGGTCGTCGGGTCGCTCATCAAGAATCCGGGCGGCGGCCTTGCTCCCTGCGGCGGCTATATCGCCGGAAGAGCCGATTTGATCGACCGCTGTGCCAAGCGCCTGACGGCGCCTGGCCTTGGCCGTGAAGTCGGAGCCTCCCTCGGGGTCAACCGCTCGTTCTACCAGGGCTTTTTCCTGGCACCGACGGTGACCGCCTCCGCCGTAAAGGCAGCTCTGTTTGCCGCCGGCCTTTACGAAAGCCTTGGCTTTGCCGCCTGGCCGTCCGTGAAGGAAACCCGCTATGATATCATTCAGGCCGTGGACCTCGGCAGCCCGGAATACATGGAAGCATTCTGTGCAGGCATTCAGGCGGCAGCGCCGGTGGACAGCTTTGTGCGTCCGGTTCCGGATGACATGCCCGGCTATGCGGATAAGGTCATCATGGCGGCAGGCACCTTCATCCAGGGTTCCTCCATAGAACTGTCCGCTGACGGCCCCCTGCGCGAACCCTACAGGATCTATTTCCAGGGCGGCCTCACCTGGTTCCATGCCAAGTACGGCATCCTGATGTCCCTGCAGAAACTGGTGGACGCAGGTCTGCCGCTGTGATATAATTATTTTCTTCCTTCTGGAGTTTTGGAGAGACAAAAGGAGGAAAATGAACACACAAAAAACAACGATGAAGTCCTTACCGGCTTCAGAACGACCTTATGAAAAATGTGAAGCGTATGGGCCGGCTGCCTTAAGCGATGCGGAACTGCTTGCCGTGATCCTGCGAAGCGGGACACGCAGCGTGACCTCACTGGAACTGGCCCAGAAGCTTCTCCTTCAGTTCGGCGCGAGGCGCGGACTTGGTTTTCTGCGGGAAGTGACGAGAGCAGAGCTGCTTGCCGTTCCGGGGATCGGTTCGGTCAAGGCCACCGAGCTTCTGGCAGCAGGAGAGCTCAGCCGCAGAATTGCCCGGGCAGAAAAGCGAGGCGAGATTTCTCTCGGCAGACCGAAAGCCATCGCCTCCTATTTCATGGAAGACCTTTGTTATCTAGACCATGAAGAAATGTGGGTCGCGATGTTCAACACAAAGAACAAGCTGATCCATACCGAGACGGTTTCAATGGGGACCGTCAATGCGTCGCTTGCTTCCCCGAGAGAAATCTTTCTGAATGCACTGCGCCATCATGCCGTTTTCGTTGTCCTGCTTCATAACCATCCGAGCGGGGATCCTGAACCTTCGGCAGCCGATATCGAGCTGACGAACCGTCTCGCTTCTGCGGGGGCCCTGCTTCACATTCCGGTAATGGATCATATCATTATCGGAGATCACTGCTATTTGAGCTTTCGGGAGAGAGGCCTCCTTGATCAGCCGGAGATGCGCTGAAGGAGGAAGGGGCTCCCGGAGGAATGAGGGAACAATGCCTGATAATCGAAAAGATTCACCTATACGTCCTCATACCGGACTGCTGATTTTGGTCGGCGTCTGTTTGTTTTTGCTGCTGCTCAGTTCCTTCAGCTCTTCCTTCAGCAATGCATTAAGAAGCGGGATTGACTCCGTTCTGATGCCGATGCAGAAAGGAATGAATACTGCCGGACGGTATATTTTTGATAGAATCGAAGACCGTCAGGCTCTTTCCCAGGCACAGGAACTCAATAAGATGCTTTCCAATGAACTGGAGCTTTTGCGGGAGGAGAATGCCCGTCTTAAACTCCAGGAAATTGAACTGGCGCAGCTCAGAGACCTTCTGGATATGGCCGAGCAGTATCCGGATTATGAAACGGTTGGTGCGCATATCATCGGGAAAAACTCCAGCAACTGGTATCGTTCCTTCCTGATCGACAAAGGCAGCCGCGACGGGATCCGTGTCAATATGAATGTCTGCGCGGGCGGCGGTCTGGTCGGGATCGTTACCTCGGTCAGCAACACTTATGCTACGGTCAGCACAATCATCAATGATGCGCAGTACGTCAGTGCCATGAGCGCGCGTACCGGTGCAAACTGTATTGTGGCCGGAGATCTGTCCCTGTATGCGGAAGGCTCCCTTGCCCTTCAGAATATCGCTATGGATGCAGATATCGGGATCGGGGACATGATCGTGACTTCGAACATCAGCGAACTGTATGTGCCGGGGCTTCTCATCGGCTATGTCGGCGAGATCAAAACGGATGCGAATCAGCTGCAGCGCTCAGGCATCATCAGACCGGTGGCGGATTTTGACAGTCTGGATTCCGTTCTGATCATTACGACGTTAAAGACCTCGGAGGCATTGCCATGAAACGTGCCTGCGCCTATTTGATTCTGATCCTGGCAGCCTTCTTTCTGCAGAACAATATATTTGCGGCTTCGCCCCTGATCCTGACGATCCCGAATATCATGCTGATCCTGGTCTTTTCCTTCGGGTTTATCCGGGGAAGCTTTGACGGAATGTGCATCGGCTTTGCGTGCGGTCTGCTTCTGGACCTTTTCTTCAGTGAAACCATCGGGTTTTCTGCACTGATCTATACCCTGCTCGGTTACGGCATTGGTGTGCTCGGGCAGTTATACTATACGGACTTTGTGGATATGCCGCTGCTCCTGTGTCTGATCAGCGACCTTTTTTACCATATCGGAATCTTTATCTTTGCCTTTGTGATCAACGGACAGTTTGATTTCGGCACATATTTTGTGAATATCATCATCCCTGAGCTGCTGTACACCGCTCTCATGACTCTGCTGTTATATCCGGTTTTCCGGAAAGCGGATGCGCTGATTGAAAAATGGGAAACCAGGAGGACCAGGTCCTTTGTTTAAAGAATTGCTCGAATACCTGTTATATAAGGGCAAACAGATCGTTACGTCGAGGCTCTTCCCCGTGGTGACGGTCTTTGTTCTGCTGTTTGGGCTTCTTTTTCGGCAAATGTACATTTTGCAGATCGAACAGGGGGATGAGGCAGAACAGAACGTTAAAACGACCACGGTGCGTACGGTCTCACAGCCGGCCACAAGAGGACGCATCTATGACAGAAACGGTGAGCTGCTTGCCTATAATAAGCTTGTGCAGAACGTGACCGTAGTGGATGACGGCTCCTATGAAAACGGCTATGTGCGCAATCTGATGCTGATCAGGCTGATCGAAATTCTGGACAAACATGGGGAAACGATCGAAAAAACGATTCCTCTTGCCTATGATGAAAACGGTCGCCTGCAGGAAAGCTTCGCCTCAGAGGCCGCAAAGCTTCGTTTTTTGCGGGATATGTACGGGTATAAAGAGGTCGGACAGCTTAGCGAAGAAGAGCAGAAGACAACGGCAGAAGAGATCCTGGCCTACTATATCAATCGTTACGGCATCGGAAAGAATGCAGATAAAACGACCTATGAGATCGATCCGCAGACGGCGCTGAAGCTGATCTACATCCGCTTCAGTCTTGCGCAGAATTTTTACGTGCGGTACCGGACCAGTGTTGTGGCAAAGAACGTCAGTGAGTCAACGGTCGTGGATATCCGGGAGAATGCCCGGAAACTTCTCGGCGTAGACGTAGAGCAAAGCTATGAGAGAGTTTATAACGATGCGGTCTACTTCTGCCATATCATTGGTTACACAAGTCTGGCGAGTGTCGAGGAGATCGAAAGCCTGAATGAGCAGGGCGGAGATTATGTATCCGGAGACATGATCGGGAAAACCGGTATTGAAAGCACCATGGAGTCTTATCTGCGGGGCACTTCCGGACACACGACCATGTATGTCAATAACCTCGGGCAGATTCAGCAGGTCATCGAGAAAGCAGATCCTGTGGCCGGTGATGACGTTTATTTATCCATCGATGCGGGTGTTCAAAAGGCGACGTATCATCTGATCGAACAGAAGCTTGCGGGTATTCTCAGCGCACATATGGTGGATTACGATGCAGATCCTGCCGAGAAGGATCATTACGTGCCGATCAAAGAGGTCTATTATCAGCTGATCGGCAATAATGTGCTGCGAATCCGTCATTTTGCCGAGGCAGACGCCGGGGAAGCGGAACAAAGGCTGTATGCGGCGTATCTTGAATCGGAGAAGACGGTCGCGGACGCGGTGACCGAGGAGCTTCTGTCCTTAACGCCGGCTGCGTATAAAGATCTGTCCGCTGATATGCAGGATTATTTCAAAGCGGTCTACAACACGATGCTGGATGCGCAGATCCTGATCCGCGACAATATCAATACTTCGGATGAGCTTTATAAAGCCTATCGCTCGGAAGGCACGATCAGCCTGCAGGAATATCTGCGCCGTGCACTGGAACTCGGCTGGATCGACGTGTCACTCCTTGAACTGGGCGATAAATACACAAGCTCTGAGCAGGTTTATCGTTCGTTAGTGGAATTGATCGACGAGAAAATCAGACAGAGCATTACCTTTGCCAAGGTCGTCTATCAAAAACTGATCTACTCCGACAGTGTCAGACGCTGTGACGTGGCGCTCGCGCTGTTTGAGCAGGGTGTACTCGAAGAAGATGAAAAATGGATGGCTGCCCTTGCAGGAGGAGATGAGGGCCAGGCGTACCAGTTCATGAAGGAGAAAATCAACAACATAGAGATCACACCGGCACAGCTGGCAATCGACCCGTATTCCGCGGCCGCAACCGTTGTGGATGTGACGACCGGCAGAGTTTTAGCTATGGTGTCTTATCCCGGCTATGATAATAATCAGCTGGGCAACTCCTCTTATTATGCTTCGCTGCTGCAGGATGAGTCCACGCCTCTGTTCAATTCGGCAACACAGGCGCAGACAGCTCCCGGCTCCATTTTTAAACCTGTAACGGCAGCGGCAGCAATGGAGAACGGGCTGATTACCGAAAACACCTATCTGAGCACGCACGGCGTTTTCATCGGTGCCGGTATTGAGGTTCACTGCTGGTGCTATCCAAGCTCACACGGCGACATCAATGTAGCCGGTGCCCTGAAGGTTTCCTGCAACGATTTCTTCAGTCAGCTCGGCTATCAGCTGGGCGTTGTGGATGGAGCATATGTTGACGCCGCGGGTGTGGAACAGCTGCAGAAATATGCCACGCTGTTAGGCCTTGGCGATAAATCCGGCGTGGAAGTCTCGGAATATGCACCGGTGATTACCGATACATCGGCGGTCACCTCCGCGATCGGCCAGGGCACCAGTCTGTTCTCAAACGTCCAAATCGCCCGCTACGCCTCCACGATCGCAACAAGAGGAACCGTTTATGACCTCACGCTGCTTGATCACAGAAACAGTGCCTCCGGTGAACTGCTGCAAAGCTACAGAGGCGAATTCGTGAGCAAGACGGAACTGGCGGAAAACACCTGGGACGCCATCCAGTACGGCATGCATCTGTCCGCAACGGAAGGCAGCACGGCATATGTCTTTTCAAAGAAGGTGGACATTGCCGGCAAGACCGGTACGGCCCAGGAG
>DJYD01000005.1:6764-11250 GCA_002449955.1 Lachnospiraceae bacterium UBA6987 | reverse complement strand
ATCGCAGAGCTATATACCGTGTATCGGACAGAGCTGTTGAAATACTGCTGTATGATATGCGGAAATGTCAGTGATGCCGAGGATCTACTGCAGGAGACCTTCATGAAGGCACTTTCCAATCTGGATCTTCTGGAAGAATTGGGAGAAAAAGAACGACGGGCCTGGCTGTATAAGGTGGCAAGAAACCTGTTCTATGATGCCTGCCGAAGGCGAAGCGTAGAGCAGAACAACCAGATGCAGGCCGAGGAAGAAACGGACGGCGGCTTCTCAGAAGTCGAAACAGCAATGATTCTCTCCTCACTGCCGCCGGACCTGTCCCAGTTCTTTATCAAACGCTACTTTGAAGGCTACAGCTCAAAGGAACTTGCAGAAGAATACGGGCTTTCCCCATCAGGCGTCCGGGCGGCCTTAAGCCGCGCCAGAAAGCTCCTGAGAGAAAAACTGAAAGCATAACGGAGGACGAATCCCATGAAAAAAAACAAAATCATCAACGCCGCTACCTGTGATGCCAGGGAAGTCACAGAGGAAAGCCTTGCCGGCTATGAGAAGATCACCATCAATGCGGCGTTCCTGATCGTTGACGAACGCGCCAAGGCGCTTTTGAATCAGTATCCGGTGACCATGCATGTCGCAAATGTACTGGAACTTCCGAAAGACCAGAATATCACCATCCAGTACATTAACGGAAAAGGCGAGATCGGGCCGGATGCGGACGGGACCGGCGTCCTCCTGATGGTAAACGGCAAGCTTTTTGTTGCAGGCGGCAGTGCAGAAGCAGTTAAGAGCTATTACCGGATCATGGTGAACGGCAAGGTCCTGATGCCCAAGAGCATGGAAGGGCAGTTTACGAATTTCCTGGTAAACGGCAAGACCGAATACTATCCGGACGGCGCCAGAATCCTGAAAGCGGATACCGAGATCGATGACTTGTTTGTCATGAGGGCGGCAAATACCCTGTACTACTGCCCCGGAAATCTCTTCTTCCTGGATACCGGGATGGATACCGAAGCGCTGAGCCGGAAAGGGCTGAAATTTGCTGCCCGGAGGATCATCACCGCCGAAAGTCTCGTAAGCAGGCTCATCTCCCAGTTTGATGAAGAAACAGAGATCGTGAAGGTTCCGGACGGCACGGCGTTCATCGACGATGACCTGGAGCTGAAACCGAAAACGATCCTGAAATACGGTACGAAGATCCTTGTCACCGGTGACGTGTCCATCTTCGATGCCGATGCCCTGTCTTCTCTGGAATATCTCTATGCGGACGGAAGCGTCAGCGTCGCCAAGGAACTCGAGGAAGCCTTTGAGGAGGTTGAAAGCGTGTATGATGAATTAAAGGTCATTGATCCCGAGCAGGGCCTGCTTTCAGACCGTCCGATACTGAAGGTCGGTGCTGCGGTACTGAAAAAGTACCCGCACGGGGTGCGGATCGAGGACTGTGCCAAAGTCACGCTGTCTGAAGAACTGAGCCCGGAGGACATCATGGAAAAGCTGCACATTTCGGATTGTGCGCTGGTTATCTGCTCCAAAGAGCAGGAAGAAGCGGTCAACCTGATTGCCGAGGATGTGGCAATGATCAGGGTCTCCGGGCAGGATCCGGAAGAAGGCAAAGACGATGAGGGCGGAATGGTAGACGGTATTCTGGGCGGTTTCTTCGGAAAGCTCAGGGATGCTCAGGTCATCAACGCCGCGGAATATAAGATGTAATTGTCCGGTGACTGACCGCCTATTATTTCGCAGCTTAAGGAAAAAGCAAAAGCGCCGGGAGGAAACTCCCGGCACTTTTGTATAAAGGCTCTGACAGCATTATTTCTGCAATGCCGTATAGCTGATCGCAAGTTCTTTCAGCACGTCGCGGACCTTCTCATAGGTCTCATTGTCGGCATAGTCATCGATCAGGAGAACAGACTTGCCATCCTTGTATTCCGTAAGAAGGACAGCCTTTACCGCCGCATCGTCCTGGCACAGAACGCCGTTCACATACGTCTCTTTCTTGTTGACCCGCAGCACAATGTCCTCTGCATAAGTCTCCTCCGTGCTCTCCACCACGCTTTCCACCGTGCTTTCGGCAGGCTGTGCCGCTGTCGTATCTTCTCCGGGGCCTACGCCCGAGCCGCTCCCCCAGCCAAAGCCTAAAAGGCTGGCCAGGATCACTAAAATTGAGGCACCGCCGGTTGTCTTGAAGGTCCGGTTCATGGGCTTTCTGGCTCTGGACGTCTTCTTGACGAAGGCTTTGGTCCCGGCCCAGCCAAGCGTTCCGACGCCAAGCATGCCGGCCCCGATCGCAAACAGGGTCGGGTTTCTGTGTTCAAAGGATTGCTCAATGACGCTTTCTGCGCTCAGAATCAGCATCGGATTAATAAACATCATCATATTTTTCCTCCAATCCGGCGATGATGCGGTCTAAAGCCTCCCGGTCCCTTTTCAGGATCCTTTCGGTTCCCACGGAAAGGACAAAGACCACCCTCTGTGATTTGTCTGCCTGTGTCTGCAGATTGTCCTCGATATAGCTTTCCAGCCAGTTATTTAACCTCGCAAAAGACATTTCTGCCGTATCATTATAAAAATCAATCGTTTCAAATGCAACGTCCGGTCCGGCAGCAGACAGCTTGCGGTGTGTCGTGTCCTGTTCATCATACAGGCAGCTGATCGAAATGATCTTGACCCGCCGTCCGATCACACTGTCTTCCATCTCAGCGATGCGCTGCTCATACTGTTCCTGCATGGCATCCTGGTCAAAAATCCTTGCCTCGAGTGATTCGATCACCCCCGCCTGCTCCTGCACTTCCCCTTCCCGGCTGCGGATCTCCTCGCGTGCCGCGGCAGCCTCTGCCTTTGCTTCGGCTGTCACCTTTTTGGTGCTCAGCGCATTGCTGATGATCACAATAAACAAAATGATAAAAATAACGTCCAATAAGGGCGTCAGCTCAACCGGCGCCTGCAGGCGGGTGGAAGAAGCGGGATTCTTTCTGTGCATGCCGCCCTCCTTACTTCGCCTCTTTCATGATGTTTTCCAGGCTGAGCCGTTCTATGGCACTGTCCACGGTATCAAATTTCGCATCGATATCGTTGACCAGCTTCCCGGGAAGAACAGCATCCACAGCCTTCAGGACGATCGCGTTCACCAGGCCCCAGAAAGTCGTTTGGAGCGCCTCACTGAGTCCTGACACGAGACTCTCGATATCCGCAAGGTCGCTTGTTACCAGTCCGTAAACCGTACCGAATATGCCGAGCAGCGGAAAGAGGCTGATCAGCTGTGACGCGACCACATAGCGGGAATAAAGGCTGTTGTAGTTTTCCCTGTTCTCCTCCAGTTTTTTTCGGTCATAGCTGACCGTGACCGCAGCCCTGGTATCAATATTTCCTTTTTTATCGAGCTTTTCTTCGTAGCTGTTTTTTCTGATTTCGATGCGTCCAAACGCTGCCAGAATCTCGCGGAAGCGCATACTGAACAAGATCAGCGCGCCAAGCACGGCAAGGCCGAGAATCACGATGATGATACTGATAAAATCCATCCTGCGCCTCCTTTAAACTACATTCTAGCGCACAGGGCTTCCGGGGCCGGTGCGGGTCCGTTCACTTAAGCTTCTGCGCGCTCCCGGCGCAGCTTCCGGTAGAATAATCCATACGCCGTTACATTGCCGATAACGATCAGGCCGGCCAGTACGATCAGGATATTCGCCACTGTCTTCGGCATCGGGTCGATAACCAGAAGAAGGAAAATAGTAAGGTACAGAAAAACCGTGGTTGCCTTGCCGTACCAATGCGCCTGATTGACAAAGTGCTGCCGTTCGATGGCTCTCAGTCCCCAGAAGGACATCAGGAAGGCGCCGACGGCAAAGATCACGACATCCATCCAGAGCAGCGGATAACGCAGGGCAAGAAGGATCATCAGGATGCCTTCCGTAAATTTATCGGCGACCGGGTCGAGAACCTTTCCGAGAGCAGAAATCTGATTGAAATGCCTGGCTACAAAGCCGTCGGCAACATCAGTCAGGCCGGAAAGGATGAGCAGTCCCGCAACAAGCCAGTAATTCTTCATGCCAAGGTAAGCCCACATGATGACGGGGATCAGCATGAGCCGGAAGAGACTCATCAGATTCGGGATCGTCAGGATGCGGTTTTCTTTGTTCGACACTTCGGCCTTGCCGCTTTCGGCAGTCTCCGGTCTTTTTTTCTCAGCGGACATAGTTAAAAACCTCATAAATGCTGTTTTCAATTGATACTATACCCTTAATCGATCCGAAAGGCAAGACTCTGCCTTTTTTCTTCAGCAGAATCTTTGCGTCCGGAAAGCGCCGGCAGATCAGATCGCAAAAAAAGAAAACGTGTCATCCTGAGCGCAGCGAAGGATCTTACGCAGCGAAGGATGACACGTTTATTCCTTTATGGTGTTTCGGCATGCACTGCCGCAGGTCATCACCTGTTCTTCATCGCTTCTTCAACGGAGACCGCTACCGCGACCGTCGCGCCGACCATGGGGTTGTTG
>DJYD01000005.1:0-6619 GCA_002449955.1 Lachnospiraceae bacterium UBA6987 | reverse complement strand
CATGGTATCGGTCATGCCGTAGGAGGCAGGGCCGGCAGCCATGTTGTCGGGGTGAAGGGTACGGCCTGTACCGCCGCCGGAGGCCACGGAGAAATACTTCTTGCCGCGTTCCTGACATTCCTTCTTATAGGTGCCGGCGACCGGGTGCTGGAATCGGGTCGGGTTGGTGGAATTGCCAGTGATGGACACGTCCACGCCTTCCTTCCACATGATCGCAACGCCTTCTGTGACGTCGTTTGCGCCGTAGCAGTTGACCTTCGCGCGCAGACCGTTCGAATAGCTCTTGCGGAACAGTTCCTTCACTTCGCCCGTGTAGTAATCCATCTCGGTCTCCACATAGGTGAAGCCGTTGATGCGGGAGATGATCTGGGCGGCGTCCTTGCCGAGACCGTTCAGAATGACGCGGAGCGGTTTCTTGCGGACCTTGTTGGCTTTTTCGGCAATGCCGATGGCGCCTTCCGCAGCAGCAAAGGATTCATGGCCGGCCAGGAAGCAGAAGCACTCGGTCTCTTCTTCCAGCAGCATCTTGCCGAGGTTCCCGTGGCCGAGGCCGACCTTTCTCTGATCGGCAACGGAGCCGGGGATGCAGAAGGCCTGCAGGCCTTCGCCGATAGCGGCGGCAGCGTCGGCCGCGCGGGTGCAGCCCTTCTTGATGGCGATAGCCGCGCCGAGTGTGTACGCCCAGCAGGCGTTCTCAAAGCAGATCGGCTGGATCGCGCGGACCTGCGCGTATACGTCCAGACCGTAGTCTTCGGTCAGCTTCTTCGCATCATCGAGCGTGCCCAGACCGTACTGATCCAGTACCTTCTGGATCTGGGGAATGCGGCGTTCGTAGGATTCAAATGTGGCCATGGCTCACTCCTTTCTCGGATCGATGATCCGGACGGCGTCGGCCACCCGGCCGTACTGGCCGCTGGCCTTTTCCCAGGCGGTGTTCGGGTCGTCGCCCTGCTTGATGAAGTCCGCCATCTTGCCAAAGTTCACGAACTTGTAGCCGATGATCATGTCTTCTTCATCAAGAGCGATGCCGGTCACATAGCCTTCCGCCATCTCCAGATAGCGGGGGCCTTTTTCAAGGGTGCTGTACATGGTGCCGATCTGGGAACGCAGGCCTTTGCCGAGGTCTTCAAGACCGGCGCCGACGGCCAGACCGTCCTCGGAGAACGCGCTCTGGCTGCGGCCATAGGCGATCTGCAGGAAGAGTTCGCGCATCGCAGTATTGATGGCGTCGCACACGAGGTCGGTGTTCAGGGCTTCCAGGATGGTCCTGCCGGGCAGGATCTCCGCCGCCATGGCCGCCGAATGCGTCATGCCGGAGCAGCCGATGGTCTCTACAAGCGCTTCCTGGATGATGCCGTTCTTGACGTTCAGGGTCAGCTTGCAGGCGCCCTGCTGCGGTGCGCACCAGCCGATGCCGTGGGTGAAGCCGTTGATGTCGGAGACTTCCTTCGCCTTGACCCACTTTGCCTCCTCGGGGATAGGCGCAGCGCCGTGGCTCACGCCCTGTGCCACCGGGCACATGAGTTCTACTTCTTTGGTGTAGATCATAGTCTTTACTCCTTTTATGGTTCCGGTCTGACGAGCAGCGAGTGCCCGGTCATCTCTTCCGGCTGAGGGATGTTCATAAGATCCAGAAGGGTCGGCGCGATGTCGCAGAGCCGTCCGCCTTCCGCAAGGGTGATGCCCTCATCCGCGCCGATCAGTACGAAGGGCACGGGGTTCGTGGTATGGGCAGTCATCGGGGCGCCCGCTTCTTCATCCCACATCACTTCGCAGTTGCCGTGGTCGGCGCAGAGGAACATCTGGCCGCCGGCGGCAAGCAGTGCATCCACGGCGCGGCCAACGCAGGTATCGACGGTCTCGACCGCCTTCACCGCCGCCTCGAAGACGCCGGTATGCCCCACCATGTCGGGGTTTGCGAAGTTGATGATGATGAGATCGTATTTTCCGCTTCCGATGGCTTCACAGAGCTTGTCGCACACGATGGGCGCGCTCATCTCGGGCTGCAGGTCATAGGTCGCGACCTTCGGGGACGGCACGAGGATGCGGTCCTCTCCTTCGTTCGGCGTTTCCACGCCGCAATTGAAGAAGAAGGTGACGTGCGCGTACTTTTCGGTCTCCGCAAGACGCAGCTGCTTAAGGCCGAGCTTTGCGGCGTACTCGCCCAGCGTATTCGTGAAGCTTTCCTTCTCGTAAGCAACCAGATGGTTCGGGATGGTCTTGTCGTAGTCCGTAAAGAACACATAGACAAGGTCCTTCAGCTGGGTTCTTTCAAAGCCGGCAAAGTCCGGATCCAGGAAGGCGCGGGAAATCTCTCTTGCCCGGTCGGGGCGGAAGTTGAAGAAGATCACGCCGTCGCCGCTTTCCACCCTGCGCACGGGCTTTCCGCCCTCGCAGCAGACGATGGGCTTCACGAATTCATCGGTCACGCCTTCGTCGTAGGAGGCCTGCAGGGCCGCGTCCGGATCATCCGCAAGGACGCCCTCTCCTTCCGTCATGGCGCGGTAGGCTTTTTCCACCCGTTCCCAGCGGTTGTCGCGGTCCATGACGTAGTAGCGTCCGACGATCGTGCCGAGCTTTCCGCTCCCGAGCTCCTTCATGACCTGCTCCAGTTCCTTCACAAAGGAAAGGCCGGAGGCAGGCGGGGTATCGCGGCCGTCAAGGAAGGCATGGACGATCACGTCCTTCACGCCCTCCTTCTTAGCCATTTTCAGCAGCGCGTAAAGGTGCGTATTGTGGCTGTGCACGCCGCCGTCCGAAACGAGCCCGAACAGATGCAGTGCGCTGCCGGCCTTCTTCGCCTGCTGCATGGCGGAAAGGATGGCTTCGTTTTTAAAGAAGCCGCCGTCTTCGATATCCTTTGTGATGCGGGTCAGATCCTGATAGACGATCCGCCCCGCACCCATGTTCATGTGACCGACCTCGGAGTTGCCCATCTGGCCGTCCGGAAGCCCCACGTGGAGCCCGCTGGCCTGCCCTTGCACGAAGGGATATTCCTTCATGAGGCGGTCGAGGTTCGGAGTCGCCGCCGCTTTCACGGCATTGCCCTTCACCTCATCCGTAAGGCCGAGGCCGTCCATGATCATCAGCATCGTCGGCCGTTTCATTCGGGAAGCACCACCTTCGCAAAATCAGGCTTCAGCGAAGCGCCGCCCACGAGACCGCCGTCGATATCGGGCTGCTCGAAAAGCTCCTTCGCATTGGCCGGGGCTACGCTGCCGCCGTAGAGGATGCGCACGGCACCCGCCGTCTTGCGGTCGTACAGCTCGGCGATCAGCTTGCGGATGGCGCCGCAGACTTCTTCGGCCTGCTCGGTGGTCGCCACCTTGCCGGTGCCGATAGCCCAGATGGGTTCATAGGCAATCACGGTGTTCTTCACGTCTTCCTTCGCAATGCCGAGGTAGGCGATGCGGATCTGCTGACGGATGTGGTCCACGGTGATGCCCTGCTCGCGCTGCGTCAGGGTCTCGCCGCAGCAGATGATCGGGATCAGGCCGTGTTCGATGGCCTTTAAGGCCTTCTTGTTCACGCCTTCGTTGGTCTCGGCGAACATTTCGCGGCGTTCGCTGTGGCCGAGGATGACGTACTTCGCTCCGGCGTCGGTCAGCATGGCGGGAGAGATCTCGCCGGTGAAGGCGCCCTTTTCCTCAAAATGCATGTTTTCGGCACCGATCTTGATCTTGCTGCCCTTGGCCGCTTCCACGGCGGGGATCAGGTCCACGGCGGGCACGCACAGCACCACGTCGCACTTTGCTTCCTTGACGAGCGGGGCAAGTTCCTTAATGAACGCCCGCGTTTCGGAAGGCGTTTTATTCATCTTCCAGTTTCCGGCTACCAGTCTTTTTCTCATGGTTGTTTCCTTCTTTTCTTGTTCTTTTTCTTATTCTTTGTCATCTGCTGCCGCAACGCCGGGCAGTTCCTTGCCTTCCAGGAATTCCAGGGAGGCGCCGCCGCCCGTGGAGATGTGGCTCATCTTGTCCGCAAAGCCCATCTGGTTCACAGCCGCTGCCGAATCGCCGCCGCCGATGATGGTCACGGCCTCGGCATCCGCCATCGCCTGCGCAACAGCCTTGGTGCCTTCGGCAAGGACGGGGTTCTCAAACACGCCCATGGGGCCGTTCCAGACCACGGTCTTCGCACTTTCGATTTCCTTCGCGTACAGCTTCACGGTCTTCGGGCCAATGTCGAGGCCCATCTTCGTCTTCGGCATGCGCTTCGTGGAGACCGCGTTCACGTCGATAGGGGCGTCAATGGGATCCGGGAAGGCCTTCGCAACCATCGCGTCGACCGGAAGCAGGAGCTTCTTGCCGAGCTTTTCCGCCTTTTTCAGCATCTCGGCGCAGTATTCGATCTTCTCCTCATCCACAAGGGAGGTGCCGACCTCATAGCCCTGTGCCTTCAGGAAGGTGTAGGCCATGCCGCCGCCGATGATCAGCGTGTCGCATTTTTCCAGCAGATTGTTGATGACATTCAGCTTGTCTGCGACCTTGGCGCCGCCGAGGATCGCGACAAAGGGACGGGTGGGATTCTCCACGGCGTTGCCGAGGAAGTTGATCTCCTTCTCCATCAGATAACCGACCGCACAGTCGCCGCCCTTTTCACGAATGAACTTCGTCACGCCGGCAACGCTCGCATGGGCACGGTGGGCCGAGCCAAAGGCGTCGCACACGTAGTTATCGGCAAGATCAGCCAGTTCCTTGCTGAAGGCTTCGCCGTTCTTCGTTTCCTCCGCGCCGCGGAAGCGGGTGTTCTGCAGCAGCACGATATCGCCGTCCTTCATGGCTTCCACAGCCTTCGTCGCAGCTTCGCCGGTCACATGATCGTCATCCACGAAGACGACCGGTCTGCCGAGCAGCTCTTCCAGGCGCTTTGCCACCGGGCGAAGAGATTCCCCTTCGTTCGGGCCGTTTTTGACCTTGCCGAGATGTGAGCAGAGAATGACCTTCCCGCCGTCTCCGGACAGCTTCTTTATGGTCGGCAGCGCCGCACGGATACGCGTATCATCGGTGATCACGCCGCCTTTAAGCGGCACATTGAAGTCACAGCGCACCAGAATGCGTTTGCCCCTGATCTGAATATCATCTTCCGACTTTTTGTTCAGCATTTTTATCCTCCCCATAAATTTTGTTTTGGCATTTTTTGATTCATTTTCAGCCGTTTTTTGGCAAAAACAAGGACTTTTGCCGCATTTTCGGCCATTTTTTACTATACTTCTTTCTGCGGGATTATTCAAGCCGTAAAGCGTGAAAAACCCACAAATCAAAGCCTTGATAAAGATGGCTGAGACAGGCTTCGGAAAGCCGCGCTCCTCTTTTACAGCCGCCGGATCCGCGGCAGGAGCTTTCCCTCCCGGATCTCCAGAATACCGCAGCTTGCCCCATACCCCCGCGCGCTTCCGGGGTTCATCAGCAGCAGACCATCCATCTGTTCCAGATAGGCTTCATGCGTGTGACCAAACAGCGCTGCCTGGGCGCCGTTTGCCCGGGCCTGTTCCGCAAGACTGTGAAAATCCGGCTCATATTTGACGCCATAGTGATGACCGTGCGTCAGAAAAAAGCGGAATCCGCCCAGCACACACAGGCGTTCTGCCGGCAGGGAGGAATAAAGGTCACAGTTCCCCCGGACCGCCTGCACAGGCAGCTGCGGAAACGCATTCGTCAACACGTGCAGATCTCCCTCACCGTCTCCCAGAAAGAACACGAAATCAGGGTTTTCTGCCCGTACCGCTTCTTCCATCTTGTACGCACTTCCGTGGGAGTCTGAAAATACCAGGATCTTCATGCTCTCTCCTTTGACGCCTATGTCAGGCGTCCCTGCACTCTCCGAAAAAAGAAGGCAGGTATCTTCCCGGATACCTGCTTTCTCTTTCCGCCTTGCCGGCAGCATCTGCCGTTTCTTATTTCAGTTCGGCAAAGTACTTGATGGTACGGACCATCTGGCTGGTGTAGGAATATTCGTTGTCATACCAGGAAATGACCTGGACTTCGGTCAGCTCGTCGTCGATCGGCAGCACCATGGTCTGGGTGGCATCGAACAGAGCGCCGGCGGTCATGCCGATGACGTCGGAGGAAACGATCTCATCCTCGGTGTAGCCGAAGGATTCGTTGGTGTTGGCCTTCATGGCGGCGTTGATCTCTTCAACCGTGACTTTGCCCTTCACAACGGCAAACAGCTGGGTCAGGGAACCGTCGGTCACGGGCACACGCTGGGCAGCGCCGATCAGCTTGCCGGAGAGTTCCGGAATGACGAGGCCGATTGCCTTGGCAGCGCCGGTGGAGTTCGGAACGATGTTGACAGCAGCGCTGCGGGCACGGCGAAGATCGCCTTTTCTGTGCGGGCCGTCAAGCAGCATCTGGTCGCCGGTGTAGGCGTGGACCGTGCACATGATACCGCTCTGAATGGGAGCGAGATCGTTCAGGACCTTGGTCATGGGAGCCAGGCAGTTGGTGGTGCAGGAAGCGGCGGAAATGACCTGATCTTCCGGCTTTAAGGTCTCGTGGTTCACGTTGAACACGATGGTAGGCAGATCGTTGCCCGCGGGAGCGGAAATGACGACCTTGCGGGCGCCGGCATTGATATGCGCCATAGCCTTGGCCTTGGAGGTGTAGAAACCGGTGCA
>DJYD01000049.1:2835-8509 GCA_002449955.1 Lachnospiraceae bacterium UBA6987 | reverse complement strand
AAATACTGCCAGCTGACAGAACCATCATCCATCATCAGGTCTTTATCAATGACCGCTGCAGGCTCACCGCTCGCGACCTTATCAAACAGTTTCTTGAAGCTCTCCGCGCTCGATTTGTTCTTCGCTGCGAAGACGTAAGAAAGTTTGCTGTTCAGGATGTTCACGCCCATCGTTTCGGTCGTGATCGCCATCAGGTCCGCATAATAGCTGATCAGGTCATAGATCCCGCCGTAATCCGGAGACAGTTTGATGATCTCGCACTCGTCACCGATATGCAGTCGGTATGACCGACGAAAGACCGGATTAGCAATAAGCGCCTGTGTAGGCTGTCTGTAGACGTTGAAGCCTGCCAGCGTGCACCATTGCGGGATCACGCCGTAGCGGGATACCTCAATGACAGCCAGATGGCCCCAGAGGAACAGACCATACATAAGATAATTATTTTCCCACGTTTCCGGCTGTCCGTCGATGATGATCGTCGAAATAGCTTTCTGCGTGAGATACCTGCGGAACATGCGCGCAAGGCCTGTATTGTATGCGTGCATCGTCGAAGGGTTCGCAGCTGCGTTATAGGCGTTCGTATATTCATATTCAAAAGGCATGTTCATTGCATCACCTCCTATTCAATATAAAATCCGCTGTTCAGGTGCGCCGTAATAGCGGAAAGTTCTTCCAGGCTCGCATTCGCTGACACATGCGCGTTGACGCACTGACAATACCCGGAAGCGCTGGAAAGCTGTATCGGCTGCATCGTAGGCACTCCCATCGTAGCAGCCATCGCGGAAGGCGCGATCACCGTATCATGGCTGACCGTGAAACATATCACGTTTCTGTTCAGTCCGGAACCGGCTCCGCCACCGATACCGCCGACGCTCGAAGGGTGCGAAGTCAGCGCCGTATCCAGCGCATTATAGGCTGTCGTGGCAATGCCAGCCACCACTCCGCCGATATTGCCGGTAATGCCTGCGGAGACGGTTTGCGTAACTCCTGCCATAACAGACTGCAGAACCTGTCCGGCGCTTGCCTGCTGGTTTACACCCAGCGGGTAATTGATCGCACAGCTTCCGCCGTAGGTCCCTATGACCTGATTTCCTGCAAGGACTCGGAAAGCGATCGTGGCATCTGTCAGCGTGTAGGAATATTCGATTGTGAGAGCGCTTTCACTTACGATCGAATCCGCCGAAATAGACACCATACCTACAAGCGGGATATACAGATATACTTGCTCACATACCCCTCGCCTCCAATCAGAATGCTGCCAGGGGATATTTACGCTTACGCTTCCGGTGATCGGGGTTCCCTTCAGCCCGATGCCGGTGACATTCGTGTCAAAGTTACCGAGCCATATTCGGGTGTCCGGGGATCCCGGTACTACCAGGGGTGTGTAGATGCAACTTCGGAGGCAGCTCGGCGCGGTTGAATACGCTTTGCCCAAAATATCATTTCTTGTAGCCACCTGCGACATGGCATAAAGAGCCTCTTCCGCAGACAGTGGTGCGCTTCCTCCATAATAATGATTTACCTGATCAATGGTGTCCTGATCGAATTCGTCAGTGCTGCCAGCGATCGCGTCAAGCAGCGTTTTCAGCGATGCGTCACCAAGTGCAACAAGTCCCGTTGTTTCTTTTCCGATATATGAGAGAATATACAAACCACCATTTGTGAACAGACCAGAAAGAGATGCTGAAGCTGTGGAAACAGTGGCATCCTTCAAAAGCGGGATGCGCGTATCAGCAAGCCAGGATCCACCCGATACCGAGGAATATGCTACATATTGCGTGCTGTTCAGGATCTCGGAACGATGGGATGCAAGCGCATCGATCGTGCAGTGCGCATTCCAAAGCGGGCCGTCGTTCGTCCAGTCGGAAACAAAGAAAAATTTATTCCATGGCTTCACCCAACAATAATTATAATCCGGCCACATGTTCGGGTCGAAGTTTCCGCCGGAGTTCCGCAGTTCCAGTTTAATGATAGGATTGTTCAGGGAACAGTTATCTTTCAGCGTGCATTGAAAGACAGCCCCTCCGGTCACGTCCGGAAGGGCTGTTGAATTTTCACGCTTCGAGAATTTGAAAAATCGAACCTCGAAAGCCATGCAGACCTCCTTTAGTCAAGCAGGAACACCACACAATTCTCCGTGAAGTCGTTCCAGTAACGCAGGTCGAACGACCAGAAGATATTCGAATATTCACCGCGCGGATTGTAAATGCTTCCCATCTTCTCATGGATGGTCGTATAACCGGCAGCTTCCTCATCCATCAGGACCGCGAAGATATTATCGGTCTTCGCAGCGTTCGCAGGCGTGGTCAGAGCGCCGTTGCTGCCCATGTAGGTGGGCTTCACGTTGATCGCTGCGGGGTCGTCGATCGCCTGCCAGTAGTTGACCGTCTCATCCGCTGCGAAGCGCAGGAACGTATCATGATACGTGTCAGCCAGAACACGCGCATCGATCTGGTAGCGGGCCGGGGCGTACATGAATACCTTCTGGCGCTCCATCGGCGTATGTCGTGCGATCGGCTTGCCGGTCACATTGATATGATACTTCGTGGTTCGCTCGGTCAGCTTCGAAGACATCTCTGCGATCCGCGCGTAGACCCACTGCATAAACGGGGCATAATTCGCGGGCTGCAGAACCGTCTGAGTGGTCAGGGCCGGAGTAATTCCCGTTGCGGTGTTATACTCAGCCAGCAGATGAATGACGTTTCCGGAGTCACCCGCCACCTTACCGCCGATCAGGTTCGCGATACAGGCTCTTGCCAGGGCTTCACGCGCCTGGGCGTGCTTGTCGGTGATATTCGACATGATCATGGAAATGAAGCTGCCGAACTCATCCGGTCCCTTGAACGCGTTATCCAGCTGATCATCGAAGACGGTCAACTCATCCGCGTAAGTGTCAGCACCGTAGAAATTCGTCTGCAGGATTTCCGGCTGACGGATCACGAACGGATCCACAGTCGATCCGTCGGTCAGGTTCCATTTGTCAGCCTGGATGAACGGCCGGTCAACGGGAGACAGCTTCCTGACGTGGTTTCCCCAGCGGATAGAGTCCACTCGCAGGCCCTGGAATTTCTCAAAGTAAGGACGGATCGAGAAGATCGTCTTGCTCAGGGTCTGGCTGATCGCGTTCATGATCGGGTCAGCGCCCGCCTTCAGGGTGGTCTGCGCGACCGTGATAAAGTCGCTCGTGTTCGTCGCGGTCAGCTGTGCCTGTCCGGTGGCCTGCTGGGCGATAGAATTCAGAACAGTTACGATCTGCTCGAAAGTAAGATCATTAGCAGCCATTTATTAAACCTCCTTTTTGGTTTTTGGATTTATAATTGCAGTGAGGACATCCCCGACGCTTTCTTTATCAGGTCCGCCGAAATTGTCCTGTCTGACTGCAGCAGCGGAAAAAGTAGAGCGCAGATCCTCGATCTGCTGACGCAGCGCTTCGATCGTCTGCAGAAGCTCGACCGGGTCTTTCCCCGGTGCAGGAGCCGGATCGGGAGCGGGTTCGGGTTCCGGATCCGGAGCGGGTGCCGGCTCCGCCGGCGCTTCCGGCTCGGCAGGGTCGGCCATCATCCTGCGGACCTCGTCCACGGTAAAGCCTGCATTGATCAAAGCAAGTACGTTTTCAGTGTTCATAATTTGCTCCTTTCAGATCTTAATAATTATTTTTATGAGCCTTCCGAATGATTGCCGGAAGATCACGCACCATGTAATTGCGGTCCACGTTTCCATGAATGCCGGGGACGCGCCCGGTAGACGTGTACTGCCATACGTCATATGCGCGGGACGGTTCGCGCCCGTAACGGGCTACCCACAGCGTAAAACGTGTAAGTTTAGAACCGTCAACACGATCACGGAAGCCGGAAATATCCGACGCATAAATACCGACAAAGTAGCCTTTCTTTTCCAGCCACTTGCAAAAGTCGGCAGCTGCTGATGTTGCAGCAGCCTTGTCCTTAGGGTCCGACGTTTCCAAGTCAAGGTATATGGGCATGGAAAATTTTTTGTCTTTGATGATGTTATAGAACCTTTTCGCATCGGCTTCCGCGTCCTTTTTCGTGAGCATCTTCGGCCCGATAAAATAATAGGCTCCTACGTCCAGACCGGCAGCGGTGGCAGCTGCGTAATTCGCTTCGAAATTTTTATCTTTATAAAAGCCCGCATCACTTCCGCCGGCTTTGATAATGACGAAGCTGATACCGGATGCAGCGACCTTCCGGAAGTCGATCGGGCCCGCGTCATTATTCCAGTGGCTGATGTCAATGCCTTCTTTAATCACGGCCAATGTTATCGATCCTCCTTTCGATAGACTCCAGCAGCGTTTTCAGCGCTGACAGAACGTTATTGTTTTCATTGATGCAGTTTTTCAATGTGTCAATTTCTTCCTTATGGTTCTCGCGCTCTTTGTTCAGATAATAGAAAAGGGCGATGCATGCAGCGATCGGAAAGCCCAGGGAAGAAATAATCGGCGTAAGCTGTGAAAGATCCATGGCCGGCCCTCCTTATTTAAATTATAGGGCCGGTTGATCGTACCGGAGCAAGTACAGCGCCGGTCCTTCCGGGACCTGTCCTACGGCGCACCGGCCCTATGATTTCAGTTAACATATTATTTATAAATTGTCAATACAGTCTCCGGAACAGGATCTCGGAAGCATAGTCGGAAAAGTCTATCTTTCTTCGCAGATACAGATCGTAAAGAAGCGGATACGCCCGGACGAATGCAAGCTGATCCTTGTCGCTGTTCGTGTAAATATTTCGGAATACGCCTGATTTCTTACGCGTTCCATAATACCGATGATTTGACTTGTGCCGGTAGATGCAGAGCTCGCCTACCTGTGCAATGGGTACATATTCGTTTAAATTCCGTTTCACGGATCTATGCTCCCGGAAGTCGTTGAACTGATTGGAAAGCGCCATTTCATTATAGGATGATCCGGCAGCAAACTTATAAAGGGCGGTCTTTCCCTTTTTGCTGGAGACCGGAGACCGGTTCAGGAAGAAGATCGCAAGCCCGCGTTCCTCATCGATCCACTCATCCTTTTCCAGCGTTTCCATCTGTTCGGCAATATCTACCAGACCCAGATCGTTGAAGATCGCATTGTCCAGGTTGTTCGAGTTTGACAGCGCCAGCAGCTGCATCGGCGGACGGCCCTGCAGCTCACGATTTCTGTTTAATGTTTCATATGCATTCAGCAGCGCATCACCTTCCGCTTTCATCGATGACTTATGTCGTTCCGGGATAAATTCATCATAGATCAGCAGCTCCACATCCGAAGCGTCGAAACCGCGCATATTCGCGATCGTGGATAATGCGCAGGTATATCCGAGCGGGTCACCGTCCGCGTCCTCATCGATAAACGCAGCGCTTCCCTTGCTGATCGGGTGCGGTTGGATATTTCGGTCAAAGTCTTCATTCAGGACCTTGAACGGCTGGAATTCGGGCTTGTTTATCATATCCGTCTCGCCCTGGGTGCGTCTCATCCACATAAAGCGCCGGCCGGACTGCAGGACATATTTCAATGCTCCGTAGGTCTTGCCGGTACCGCGTCCGCCGGTGACGAAGATAAACGGTTGCCCGCATTTTAAAATATCAGGGATGGAAATGTATCCGTTTTTATCATAATGAATATACATAATAGATGCTCCTTTCTTTGTTCAAGATATAAAAAAATCGGGCCTCGGTCAA
>DJYD01000049.1:1173-2759 GCA_002449955.1 Lachnospiraceae bacterium UBA6987 | reverse complement strand
GGCCCATGCACAAAGGAAGGAGACAAGCAAATGGAAAACAGGAGATGAGGATCACTCGCCCGATTTCTTACTCTCCGCGAATTCCTGATTATCCACGATAACATCCGTGGTATAGATGGTATTGCCGTCCTTATCCTTATACGATCCGGTCCGGATGCTGCCCTCAACGACCAGCTTCGAACCCTTCTTCAGATACTCATTGGCGAACTCCGCGCCCTTGCCGAATACCAGGCAGGGGATGAAGTCCGTCTCGTCCCGGTTATAGAGACGATCCACAGCCAGCGTGTAACGCGCGTAGCTGGTCTTTTTGCCTTCCCGGTATTCCGGGTCTTTGGTCAGGCGTCCCATTAAGATTACTTTGTTCATAAATTGCTCCTTTCTGATCAGAGGGCCGTGCCCTTATTTAAGATAATATTACTCGTGACGGAATACCCTGTCAAGAATAATGCTGACCACTGCTGCGACGATCGTGCAAAAGCACATTCCGAAAAATATCAAATTAGCCATGTTTCGGTCTCCTTCCATAACTGCAATAATCATCCGGTGCCCATTCACCGCCCAGGTCACAGAGACCGTGCGTCTCGTTTTCGTAATATACGCATTCCTTGCAATGAATAACATCCGGCTCCGCGATCGGAAGATCGCGTATCTTTTCAAGTATCTGTTCGAATGATAAGAATGCCCAGGCGCTGACATATGCGCTGTTGTCTTCGAGTATCCTTATCACAGCCTGTCTGCTGATAAGGTCAACCATCACTCTCCTCCATCCTTGCTCCACAGTACGGGCAATATGCATAGCCCCTCATCCCAACTGCTGAAGTGTAAGCCGAATAAATCACTCGGCCACCGCAGGCGGAACATGCGAGCATCTTAGTGTGTGTATCGTATTCAGTCATCCATACCCCCTCCTTCGGAAGCGCCTCCGCTTTCCCTCGCTCATATGCGGTTTTCCACAGTTTGTCACTGTACTCGGACAGTTCTGCAGGTTGCGCCTCGATGTCTGCCAGAACCGCCTCAAGATTTGCGGTGTCCTCGTCGATTCTCTTTCCGAGGTAAATAGCGTTCTCCAGCTTCTCAATAATTGGTTCAGCGTCAATCAGTCTCATACTTGAACTCCTTCTCCGTGTCCTCCTGCATCTGTCTGAGGGTCTTCTCGTACTCTTCCGGGAACATCTGCGCAAAGTAGAAGTCGACCTTGCGCATGTTCTCGATCCATGTCGCAGCTGCGTACATGTCGAGCGCCATCTCATAACAGAACTTTTTGCTTTTCTTACTATCGACCATCCCGGTAAACCCGGTAAATACGGCCGACGCCTTACGGCAGCTTTCTTCAAGGCTCTGCATATTCTTCCTCCGTAATGTAAAGCAGATTTTCCAGTTTGCAGATGATCACTAACGGCAGGTCATAACCTGTCAAGTCTGTAGGACATCCGAGCAGCCACCGGCCGGAAGTCGTGACCGAGCTGTATGAGTCGCTCCGCTTCATTCCGGCATCCCAATAATAAACAGTCATATTTTGCTCCTTTCTGATCGTTCCGATCTACTTAAATATAAGATATGAATGTATCTTAATTGTATCCATGTTC
>DJYD01000049.1:0-1117 GCA_002449955.1 Lachnospiraceae bacterium UBA6987 | reverse complement strand
AATTGTATCCATGTTCTATATAATAGGAATATCCAGGAACTGGAATTCAAGCAGCCTTCGATATTCCGCCGTAAGGCCCAGCGTGTAAGTAGAAGGGCCTAAATATAAATTGCTGGTGACCGGGACCGGCCCGGCTCCATCAGGCCGGATGTAGTAATGCTCCGGCGGTTTATCATTGTAGACCGCTTCCAGGCCTCCGGCTTCGAAGAAGGTGAAGCCTTCCTTGAATGCGTCCACTCCGCCGGCCTTTTCGAGCTCGATACCGCCGAGCTTCTTTGATACGCCGGCGATCGTAATGCCGAGCTTCCCGGACGCATCACGCGCAACGTACTTTTTCGCGCCCAGCGTTTTAAACTCCTGGTATTCACCTTCGTACTCCGCCACGCCCATATAATGAATATTGCCTTTCGGATCATACGCATAGGATCCCGATCGGAGCGACTGCCGGCGGACTCTGTCATTATATTTTTCGAAATCGACTTCACCGACAAATTTAACAGAGTCCGTGTCAGTGTATACGAAGCCCTTGCCGGTCAGGTCGATCATCTGCTGGAGCTCCCACCGGGCCCACGCCGTACACCATACGCCATATGTATAAGGCATGAAGGCCCGCTTGTAATAATGCTGCAGCACTTCTTCCCGGCTCTGGCTGGTATCCTCAATGAAATCATCATCCTGGTATAGCAGCGTCAGTTTACACGGGTCCTGCGCGGACATTCCATAAAGCGCATTGATAAGCTCTTTCGAATGCCGGTAGTCTTCCTCACGGCCTTCCACGCCTTTTAGTGATGTCTTCCTTTCAAAATAGTCTTTGATCAGATCCCGGAAGGATCGCGGAAGATATCCATATCGCGCATGGAACATCGTGATGATGCGGATCTCTTCCCATTTATACTGCTGACGGATGATCTGAAAATCGACGTCGGTAATGACCGTCAGACACCAGGACGCTGACAGCAGCCTTCCGTTATCATTTTCGCGGTCGTGCGAATAGTCGCACTTCGACAGAGACAGATACGGACAGCCGCATCCGAACCGATCCTGCAGCTTCAGGCCGATGAACTCCACTTCGGCCAGAACCGCACGCTGTCTTACGTCGATCATATTAATAAAGGTC